>NZ_QAJJ01000016.1:0-397528 GCF_003852455.1 Rhodococcus sp. KBW08 | reverse complement strand
TCCGCATCGTCGTCGACTTGCCTGCACCGTTCGGGCCCAGAAAGCCCGTCACGATGCCTGGCTTGACCGTGAACGACAAATCGTCCACCGCTTTCGTCGGTCCGTAAACCTTGGTCAATCCCCTCAGTTCAATCATGAGGGGAACTGTGCCCTACCGGCACTGACCAGCACATCCGTCCGGAGGATGACATGAACCCTGAGATGCGGAGACGGCAGTTCAGGGAAAACCCTGTCCTCGACCGGAAGTCGGAACTGCCGCGGCATGAGGGTAGGGCGCATCGAAGTCGCCGTCGAACAATCGCCAGTAGAAGTCGTTCATCCTCGCAGCGGCGGGCGCGTGCCGGGTCAAGATCGCGGCCACCTCCGGTGCCACATCACCTGGGATATGACCTGTGGCGCATCGTCGTACGTACTGGTTGCGGGTGACTGGTCCGCCGTGTTTCGGTCTCGGTACGCCGCAGACCTCGGTCACCAGCCAGTTGACCAGAAGCATGGCGGCATAGTCGGCGTCATGAGTGGCATGGCGCCGGGCGAAGTCATGCTCGACAGTCGACAGGTCGAAGTGTGGGGATGTGGCCAGTCCGAAGTCGGTGAGATAGATCCGCTCCAAATCGGTGCGCATGTTGCCGAAATGTCCGTCCATGTGCAGCAACTGTCGATCTCGCAAGAACGCCACGATCTCCGAAAACTGGCGCTCGAGGTCGGCAGCTTTGGCGGCCGGGTTGTCTTGCAGCCAATCCGAGATCGGGTGTGCGATGTACTCGCAGAACAGTACGAGGCTGCACGGTGCAGCGGCGAGCGCTTCGAGGCGGACTCGCACTTGACTACTGGCGCGGGCGGTGTGAACGGAATCGATGTCGGCGTGTTCGGGCGCAACCGGCGATCGGCCGGGCAGCACTCGCCAGTGGTAAAGCATTGGGAACGACTGTGTTTCGCCGGCCAGGACGGCCTCGGTGACCATGATGTTCGCGGCCAGCTCTCGCCAGGCGTTGAAGCTTGGGCCGCCAATGCCGTACTGGTAGAACATCGGCAAATCGAAATGATTGGAGGTACAGCCGACGTCGGCGAGTTCCCGATCGCTCAGTGGAATGCGTTTGGTGAATATCGGAACACAGTTGAGCCTGTGGTCGCAGACATTGACCACTCCTGCTGCGCCGCCCACGCCGATGCTCGAGACTCGAGCGGTGTCGGTCAGTCGGGCCAGTTCGACATCGTTCTGGGAAGACAGGAATGTCGACAGTTTTCGGTGGCGGTCAATCCTGACGTGTTTCACTCCACGACTGTGCCACAGGATCGTCCGGCTTCGATCTCGCGGAGTCGCCTGTCGAAGTCACCGATTCTGGCGGTGTCCTCGTAGTAGTCCTCCTGCTCGATGATCTTGCCCCAGTTGGTTCGAACGAGAAGCACTGTTCGATTGTGGTAAATGACGGAGCCGTCGGGGCCAAGGGCTCGGTCGTCGAAACGGGCGAGCAGAGTCATCCGCCATGGTGGACCGCCGAAATACGCTTCGGTGACTTCGCCTTGAAGTCCGGCAGCGACAAATTCCTGGAGAAAGTTCTCGATTCGGTCCCGCCCGGCGTGCTCCCCGGCCCACCGATGATCGCCATCTGCGAATCTCAGAACTGCGTCGCGGTGATAGGACCCCAACAATGGGCGGTAGTTCCCGGAGTTGAGCGCCCGGACGTCGCGCCCGAACTTGAAGAGCAAGGCTTTGTGGAGCAGCGACCGCGAGACGATCGCCGTTGCGAGGCCTGCCGCGAACCAACTTTTCATCTTCGAAGCTTGTCGTGGCACCGAATGCCCTGTCAACGAAACGCCGAGGTCTGCTGATACCTGACAGAGAATTGGATATTGACAGTGACTGTCATGATAGGTGAGACTCGCACTATCGAGAAAGGTCGGATCTCGGCCGAAGTGGAAGGACGTTGCTGATGTCACTACGAGAGAGACAGCGGTTGCAGGTGCGAGCAGACATTCAACGTGCGGCATTCGATCTGTTCGCGCGCGACGGATTCGAGGACGTGACCACCGAGCAGATTGCGGCGGCGGCGGGAGTGTCGGCAAGTACGTACTTCCGGCACGTTCGCAACAAGGAGGATCTGCTGTTGGATCCGGTCAGGCAGGGCGGCGCCGGAATCGTGACGTTGCTCGAGGATCGCCCGGCATCCGAGTCGGCTGATCTTGCGATCTCGCGGGCGATCCTCGAACGCTCCAATGCATTCGAGTCCTCGGAGATCGATCAGTGGCGGGCAGCGTTTCGTACCGCGCCGCATTTGATGGATCGAGTCGCGCTCATCGCGCCCGAGCATCGTGATCGGTTGGTCGAGTTGGTGGCGCACCGGATGCACCTCGATCCGGAAAATGACAGCCGCCCCGGACTTCTCGTTCATCTGATGTTGGCAGCGGCGGAATTCGGTTATCGCCAATGGATACGTAACCCCCAAAAGCGCGGCGCATCACTTCCCGTGTGCGTCGAGGGGGCGCTCGACGCGGTCCGGGGATCCCGGTGGCGCACGCAGGATGAAGACGACACGAAAGGTAGTGACCAGTGATGACCGAGAACCCTCAGGACACCGTGCCACCGGTAGCGGATCTGCCCGCGGTGGATGTGGTTGTTGTCGGTTCGGGGGCTGCCGGTATGTCCGCGGCAATCACCGCCGCCCGAAACGGACTCTCGACGATTCTCGTGGAGAAGTCCGAATACTGGGGCGGTTCGTCGTCCCGGTCCGGGGGTGGAGTGTGGATTCCAGGAAACTCGATACTTCGCCGCGAGGCGCCGGCGGATGATATCGACTCTGCGCGAACATATCTGAAGAGCATTGTCGGAGAGGATGCGGACACCGACCGTATCGACACGTATATCGATCGAGGCCCGGAAGCCCTCGATTTCCTGATTCGGCACTCTGCACTCGAGCTCGAATGGGTGAAGGGTTACTCCGACTACTTTCCCGAGGCACCCGGCGGACTTGCGAGCGGCCGCTCGTGCGAGCCGCGCCCGTTCGACGCGCGAGCACTGGGCGACGATCTTGCGACACTTCATCCGCCGTACATGAAGGTTCCGCTCAACATGGTTGTCCAACAATCTGATTACCGTTGGCTGAGCACGGGGATTCGGCATTGGCGCGGGCCGGTGCGAATGCTGCGGGTGGGTATGCGCTCGCTGGCCGCGAAGGCCAGGAAGAAGAAGTTGATCGGTCTCGGCCCAGCGCTCATGGCGGAACTGATGCTCGGAGTTCGGGGAGTTGGAGTGCCGGTGAAGCTCGGAACGAGGCTTGTGGATTTGATTACCGACAGTGACCGTGTCGTGGGCGTGCGACTCGAGTCCGGGGGAGTGCAGACAACACTGCACACTCGATGCGGCGTCATCCTCGCGTGCGGTGGGTTCGACAACAACGACGACATGCGAGGCGAGTACCAGCGTCGGCCGAGCAGTGCACAGTGGACCCTCGGGGCACCGACCAATACCGGGGACGGGATACGGGCGGCACTGCGGGTCGGCGCGGCAATTTCGTACATGGACGACGCGTGGTGGGCCCCGTCGATTCCGCTGCCCAAAGGCCCGTGGTTCGCCTTGGCTGAACGCTCGTTGCCGCGCAGTCTGATGGTCAACGCCGGCGGCAATCGCTTCATGAACGAGTCGCTTCCCTATGTCGAAGCGGCGCATGCGATGTTCGGCGGAAAGTACGGCCGAGGTGAAGGACCCGCTGAGAACATCCCGGCTTGGCTGATCTTCGATCAGACGTACCGTGACCGTTACCTGTTCGCGGGAGTTCCGGCGCGCAGGCCGATTCCTCGGTCCTGGATCGAATCGGGCGCGATCGTACGAGCTGGATCGATTGCCGAACTCGCTGCCGAGATCGGCGTGCCAGGTGACGCGTTGTCAGCGACGATCACACGATTCAACAGTTATGCCCGCGAAGGCGTCGATCGCGACTTCGGCCGTGGGACAAGCAGATACGACCATTACTACGGCGACTGCACCAACAAGCCCAACCCCAGCCTCGGAGAACTTACGAAGGGTCCGTTCTATGCCGCGAAAATGGTGCCGGGAGACCTCGGGACCAAGGGCGGCATCGATACGGACGCTTGCGCGCGGGCGTTGCGCGCGGACGGTTCGGTCATCGACGGGCTCTACGCAGCAGGTAACACCAGCTCGCCGGTGATGGGTCATACCTATGCCGGTCCAGGTGCAACTATCGGTCCCGCAATGGTTTTCGGCTATCTGGCGGCGCTCGATGCGGCCGGGCGCTTGCCCGAGGGCAGAGGCCAACAGGCCGAGGGTAGAGGCCAAGAGGCCGTGGACCGCAATAATGGTTTGGCAGAACGCCGTGGGTAGGGTTCTCTTGAGAGCGTGACCCACCTCAACATCGCCGACGTCGACTACTTCCTCCCTGATGGTCGACAACTGCTCAGCGGTGTCAGCTTCCGGGTCGGAAACGGTGCAAAAACTGCACTGATCGGCCCCAACGGCACTGGTAAGACGACGTTGCTTCGCATTATCGCCGGAGACGCCGTCGCCGACGAGGGCGCAGTCACTCGATCCGGCACACTGGGCGTGATGCGGCAATTCGTCGGCCAGGTTCGCGACGAGTCCACCGTGCGAGATCTGCTGTTGTCCGTGTCTCCGGCACCGATCCGCGACGCAGCGCTGGCGCTCGATACAGCCGAAAACGCGATGATCGAGCGCGACGAAGAATCAACTCAGATGAAATATTCACACGCACTGGCCGATTGGGCTGACGTCGGAGGCTACGAGACGGAAGACTTCTGGGACAAGGTCACCACCGCGGCTCTCGGTGTCCCGTACGACCGTGCGAAGTGGCGAGCGGCCAACTCGCTGAGCGGGGGCGAGCAGAAGCGGTTGGTCCTCGAAGCACTGTTCGCTGGGCCCGACGACGCACTTCTGCTGGACGAGCCGGACAACTACCTCGATGTTCCGGGTAAGCGGTGGCTCGAGAAGACCATCTCGGAATCGTCGAAAGTCGTCTTGTTCGTCAGCCACGACCGCGAACTGATCGCCAATGCAGCTACCCACATCGTGACGCTCGAACCCGGAATCAGCGGCGCGACGTCGTGGACCCACGGCGCTGGGCTGGCCAGCTACCACCAGGCCCGCGAAGATCGCAACGCTCGATTCGAAGAACTACGTCGACGCTGGGACGAGGAGCACGCGAAACTTCGTGCCCTTGTTCTGCGATTGCGTGAGAAGGCCAAGTTCAACGACGGCGTCGCGGCGCGGTATCACGCTTCGCAAACCCGGTTGGCGAAGTTCGAGGAGGCCGGACCGCCCGAGGCGATCCCCCTCCAGCAGAAGGTGACAGTACGGCTGGAGGGTGGGCGAACCGCCAAGCGGGCCTTGGTATGTCAGGATCTCGAGCTGACGGGGCTGATGAAGCCTTTCGACACCGAGATCTGGTACGGCGACCGCGTTGCCGTGCTGGGCTCCAACGGTTCCGGAAAGTCGCATTTCCTCCGTCTGTTGGCGGGCGGTGGAACCGACCCGGGGACGGAGCATCTACCCGTCGAGGCGCTCGACATCGCGCCGGTCGAGCACGGTGGTACCGCGACGCTCGGTGCCCGGGTACGTCCCGGATTGTTTGCGCAGACCCACTCCAGGCCTGATCTGACCGGAAATACGCTGCTCGAGATCCTGCACATGGGCGACGAACACCGCAACGGAATGGGACGTGAAGCGGCGAGCCGGGCTCTTGATCGTTACGGACTGTCTCGAGCAGCCGAGCAGAAGTACGACGACCTGTCCGGCGGACAGCAGGCGCGTCTGCAGATTCTGCTCCTCGAACTCTCCGGCGCGACGATGTTGTTGCTCGACGAGCCGACCGACAACCTCGACCTCCATTCGGCGGACGCGCTCGAGCAGGGCATCGCACAATTTGCCGGGACCGTCATCTCGGTCACCCACGATCGTTGGTTCGCGCGCGGGTTCGACAGGTTCCTCGTCTTCGGATCGGACGGGAACGTGTACGAGAGCGAGTCGCCGGTGTGGGACGAGGCCAGGGTCGAACGAGCACGCTGACGCTGTGTCTCGGTGACGCTGTGTCTCGGTGACGCTGTGTCTCGCTGACCGAGTGCGCATCTGCTGGCTATTTGGGATGAGGCGGCAACTCGTTGATCACTGCGTCAAGGAGACTCAGATCGCTGCGATCCGATCGAGGCGGTGGACACTGCGAAAGATCGAGCTGTGTCGGGAAGTGCCACAGAACGCGACCTGGATCTACTCGGTCGATCGCCGCGTACCAGTGGGTGAGTGGCCCAGCGAGCGCTGCATGAAGCTCGAAGTGCCGTCGTCGGCGGCTGTGGTCTCTTTCGCGTTGCAGCCGAAGTTGTTCCGGTGACGGCATCGAAATGACGGTCAGGTCTGCGAAACCCAGTTTCAGCTGTTCAAAAGCGCTTTCCACTGCCGAAAGCTCGCGCTCGAATCGCTCCGCTGGTGCCGCACCCACTGCGGCGAGGCACCAGCTGTAGTGCAGTTTCAACGGGTCGCTGTCGCAGATCGCGATGCCGGATCTCACTTCGAGTTCTTTCGCTTGCGACCATCGGTTCGAATTGACCGTTGCCCAGTAACTTGCCTGCACTTCGAGGTTGGTTCCATCCGGTTCGAACCCGGTGGGCTGATATTCGGCCACGAATTCCTCGACGACCGATTCATTCGTCATCTGGGCTCGGCACCAAGTGGTCTTGCCGGCGGCGCTGGGTCCTTCCACTGCGATGATCACCAGTTGATTCTCCATAACGATTGGGGCGGTTGGTTTTTGCCCGTTGCCAGGAATCTCTTAACATCCAAAGGGGGCTCCTTCGTGGTCCGACACGGCCTTTTTCGGTGCGGTGGGTCACAAAATCGCAGTGACGGTTGCCACATAACGGACGGATAACGATCGGTATGGTTGAACCTCGAATCAATCGGTTGACCTGTGGCTATTGCTCGAATTGCGACAGAATCTGGTACATCAGTACCGGAAAAATGCCCCGTGACCAATCCGTGACCATCGCCTACGGTCGTTGACAGCCCGAAACTACCGGGCAAACACCGACCCGCAACTGCGTGCTTCTGCCCCGCGGGTCCGGTACTCCCGAAACCTTCGCGGGGCAGGAGTGAAACAGACGAGTCGATCGACGAGACGTGCAAGCGTCCGGACCGACCTCGTCCGCGGTAGCGGAGAGGATCTACCCAATGACCAGCATTACCTTCAAGCGCGCCCTCGGCGCAGTTGCAACCGCAGGCGCAGTCGTCGCGATCCCGCTCGCCATGAGCACCGGTACCGCTTCGGCAGCCGGCCACGACTGGTCCGGAGTCGCGAACTGCGAGTCCTCCGGTAACTGGGCTGCCAACACCGGCAACGGCTTCTACGGCGGTCTCCAGTTCACTCAGAGCACCTGGAACGCGTTCGGTGGATCGGGCAACGCTGCCAATGCCAGCCAGGCTGAGCAGATCCGTGTCGCCGAGAACGTTCTCGCAGGCCAGGGCGTCGGCGCATGGCCCGTGTGCGGTCAGTACCTGACCACCGGCACCACCGCAGGCAACTACGAGGCCGCAGCAGCTCCCATTACCGCTGAGGCTTCCGTCGAGTCGGCTCCGGCAGCAAGCACCGGAAGCGGCAACTACGTGGTCAAGGCAGGCGACACCCTGTCGAAGATCGCTGCTGCACACGGCATCTCGCTCGAGAACCTCGCCAGCCAGGTCCCGAACATCAACCTGATCTTCCCGGGACAGTCCCTCTCGGTCTAGTCTCGTGGCCGTTCAGGTCTTCATTGCGTCGACATTGTCCGGACAATGTCGACGTTTCTGCGTTCGCAATGAGCTCTGCTGCTTCCGTGTGGATGGGATCAAGATCCTGGCGCCACCCCAGAATGCGCAGTGCCGACCCGGCGATCACCGCGGCGTCGGGGATCGGTGTTCCTTCGAGTGCGTCGGCTCTTGCGCTGATCACGCTTTCGACCAGACGAAACGGCAACTCGGCCAGTTGTGTCGACGCAGGATCGCCCATCGCGTCGAGAACTGCTTGGGCGAGTGCCCGGTACTGCTCGCGAAGCCGATCGCGATCAGCCCGGAACGACATGAATCTGTCGCTTCTCAGTTCCGGCAAGAGGTAAAGGACGCCCAGGTTCCACCGACCGGTGATCAGTTGCGCCGCGTCGAGGTACGACAGTGCATACAGCTTCACCTCGGGAGAGGCGTCGAGAGGCCTGAGATTCTCGGCGAAGTCGAGCGCCGGAGTCACTGTGTCGGCGAGTAGTGCAACGAGGATGTCGTCCTTGGTGGCGAAATGGTTGTACAACGACGCCTGACGCATCCCGACAGCTTCGGCAATGTGGCGCGTCGACGTCGCGGCAAAGCCTCGGGTGGTGAACAGTTCTGCAGCAGCATCCAAGATCTCCGCCCGGGCGGTCCCACCCGGGCGTCGGCGAGCGGTCAGGCGGGGTCGTCCGGGGCCGGCGTTGGTCACGCCTTCCATAGTGGCAGGCGGAGGCCTTACGTGCGGGGTGGGCGGCCCTGTGAGCATTCGGTCACATGCTCGAAACGTACTCAACGAGCCTGTTACAGAATCGGGCGAATCGTATACGCGGGCGTCACCTGCGACGAGTTGATTTCGCGAAAACTGTCAATCGACAGTTATTCGCCTCTGAATCGCCTCGCCGAAGGAGTACGCCGTTGAGTGCAACAACCCCGGCTGCGCAGCCCACCACCGCATCCGCACTCGCCTCGTCACCTCACGACGACGGCGATCTCGCGGAGTTCGGTTACGAGCAGCAGCTGCATCGATCGCTGGGAAAGTTCGCGTCGTTTGCTGCGGGCTTCTCCTTCGTCTCCATTCTGACGACGATCTTCCAATTGTTCGGCCTCGGTTTCGGTTTCGCGGGTCCGGCGTTCTTCTGGACGTGGCCGGTCGTCTTCGTCGGCCAGTTCATGGTCGCGCTCAACTTCGCGGAACTCGCTGCCAGGTATCCGATTTCGGGAGCCATCTACCAGTGGTCGCGACGGATGGGCGGTGAGATAGTCGGCTGGTTCGCCGGGTGGTTCATGATTCTCGCTCAGATCGTCACTGCATCGGCTGCTGCCATCGCCTTGCAGGTCGTGCTTCCCAATGTGTGGAGCGGGTTCCAGATCATCGGCGAGGACAGTGCGCTCACCTCCTCGAGCGGCGCTGCCAATGCCGTGCTGCTCGGTTCGGTGCTTCTGGTTCTGACCACCTTCATCAACTGCATCGGCGTCAACTGGATGTCGCGTATCAACAATATCGGTGTGACCTGCGAAATCGTCGGTGTCATCGCAGTGATCGGGATGTTCTTCACCCACGCTCAGCGCGGACCGGACGTCGTCTTCGACACCGGCAGTGCCGGCGGTCAGCCCGGATACGCCTGGGCGTGGATCATGTCCGGACTGATGGCCGCTTACGTCATGGTCGGCTTCGGTTCGGCAGGGGAGTTGGCGGAGGAGACCCGCAACCCCCGACGCGTCGCACCTCGTACGATCCGCCTTGCACTGTCCGCTTCCGCACTCGGCGGTGGCTTGATGATCCTCGGCGCGTTGATGGCAGCCCCCTCACTCACCGACGGACGCCTGGCCACGGAAGGTTTGCCGTACGTACTGACATCGATTCTGAGTTCGCCGTGGGGCACGGTCCTGTTGATCGACGTCTCGATCGCAGTGTTCGTGTGCACCTTGGCCATTCAGACTGCTGCGTCACGGCTGATGTTCTCCATGGCCCGCGACGGCCGGCTGCCTGCCTCGCAGATACTGGCAAAGGTCAACCCCCGCACCGGAACACCTATCGCACCGTCCGTCCTCATCGGCCTGATCTGCATAGCCGTTCTGGCCGTCAACGTGGGCAACTCGGCAATTTTCGCGACTCTGTCCAGCGTATGCATCATCTTGATCTACTTGGCCTACCTCATGGTGACCGTGCCGCTGCTGGTTCAGCGTCTCAAGGGTTGGCCGCGCACCGCTGTCGGCCCCAAGTTCGACGCCGAAGGCAAAAAGCTTTTCTCCCTGGGCATCTGGGGAGTCCCGGTCAACATCGCCGCGGTTGTGTACGGCGCGCTGATGGTGATCAACCTGTCCTGGCCACGAGCCGAGATCTTCAACCCCACGGGGGAGTACCCCATTCTGCAGTGGGCCGCGCCCATCACGATAGCGCTGGTGGTGGGGTTGGGAGTCGCCTGCTTCCCGCGCGGCCGCGCCACCCCGAATCCCGTCACGATCGGAGCCTGACCATGAGTACTCAGACCACCGCCGGAGCGCGCGAGCATGCCCGGTCCCAAGCTGGAACGATCACCGATTCCATGCCCGTATTGCCTGCAACGCATTGGCCGAACCCACCCGAGGACGTCGCTCCCGAACGTCTGACCTGGGCTGAAACCGTGCCGGGTGGGCGGTACACGACCAAGGTTCTCGCCCGTGGAACCCGATTGCGACTTCGCGACATCGCCGGCAGCGCCTGCGCAAACATCTTGCTCTATCGCGCCGACGCCCCCTGGGAGCGTCTCAACGTCGCCGATACCGTCAAGGTGCCATGGCAGGCCTATCTCGGCGTCGGACACCCGTTGCTCTCCGATCAGGGGCGAGTACTTGCGACCGTGGTCGCAGACACGTCGGGTCACCACGATGCGTTCTGCGGAACGACGTCACGTGCCACCAACGAGGCGAAGTACGGGCAGGGTTCGTTGCACAGCGCCGCACCCGCCGGACGCGAACTGTTCACCGTCGCTGCCGCGAAGAACGGACTCGGGCCGCAGGACATTGCGCCTCCGTTGTCCTTCTTCCACGGTGTCCGCGTCGAGGCGGACGGCGCTCTCACCAGTACCGGATCCGCCGGCGCAGGCGCAACGGTCGATCTTCTCATCCACCTGCCGGTCATCGTGATGATCGCCAACACCGCGCACCCACTCGATCCGGCGCTGGAGTTTCCCACCACGTCCCTCGAAGTGCTCGCGTGGAATGCGGCCGACGAACTCGGCAGCCTTGCCGGGGGCGAGCCGGAATACCAACGCGCAGTGCTCAATACCGAAGATGCCTGGACGGCTTCGAACCTGGAGGAGATCGTATGACCACCACCTTGGATGTGCCCGCCCTCGTTCCCGGAACGGTGATCCTCGACGAGATTGCCGATGCATTCGGGCCGTGGTCCGCAGTTGTCCGCGCCGGTGACGTCCTGACCGTCGTCGATCTGCACGGAAACCAAGCCGTCGACACACTCGTCTACGCCAGTGACGATCACAGTGTTCGGTACTCGGCAGCAGCGACGGTCGCAGCCCAGAAGAACCTGTTTCTGTCCGTAGGCTCCGTGCTTCGCAGTGACGACGGAACTCCACTCATGACCCTGGTCGCGGACGAGGTCGGAAACCACGACACCGTGGGCGGCGCGTGCTCACAGGAATCGAACACCCTGCGGTACGGCCACCACACCAAACATCAGCACGCGTGCGTCGAGAACTTCCTCGTCGAGGGCGCCAGATGGGGGCTCGGTAAGCGGGACCTGGTGTCCAACATCAACTTCTTCATGAACGTCCCGGTCGACCCCGACGGCACGCTCGGGATCGTCGACGGGCTTTCAGCGCCAGGCAAGCGGCTCGCGTTGCGTGCCGAACGCGACGTGCTCGTCCTCGTGTCCAACTGCCCGCAGATCAACAACCCGTGCAACGGCTTCGATCCGACTGCCGTCCGCATGATCGTCACACGGCCGGAGGCAGACGAATGAACGCAAAACTGACCATCGTGCGTCCCGGAATGTTGACGACGGTTCAGGACTATCCAGGACGCGTCGGGTACTGGCAGATCGGAGTCCCACCGTCGGGCCCGATGGACGACCTGTCGTTTCGGTTGGGAAACACCGCAGTCGGAAACCCCGAAGGTGCTCCCGGCATCGAATGCGCGATGGCCGGACCTGCGATGACGTTCGACGAGGACACCACGGTATGCGTCACGGGCGCCCCGGTGTCGGTGACGGTCGACGGCGTCGCACACGGTCAGTGGCGTCCCGTTTTCGTCCCCGCTGGAGCGGTGCTCGATGTCGGAACGGTCAGCGGCCCGGGACTGCGCACCTACGTACTCGTCCAGGGCGGAATCGAGACCGACGACTATCTCGGCAGCGCGTCGACCTTCACCCTCGGCAGGTTCGGTGGACACGAAGGGAGGACCCTGCGGGCGGGGGACGTTCTCAAACTCGGACAGGCGACCGGCGCAGCGGGAGCTGTTCCCGCCGAGCATGTTCCGGCGATATACACCTGCTGGGAACTTGCGGTGACCGAGGGCCCGCACGGGGCGCCGGAGTTCTTCACCCGCTCCGACATCGAGACGCTGTACGCGACCGAGTACGAGGTCCACTTCAACTCCGACCGCACCGGAGTCCGGTTGATCGGTCCGAAACCTGACTGGGCCAGAACCACCGGCGGCGAAGCGGGACTTCACCCTTCGAATATCCACGACAACGCGTATTCGATCGGTGCACTCGACTTCACCGGCGACACGCCCATCCTCCTCGGACCCGACGGACCGAGCCTCGGCGGCTTCGTCTGCCCGATCACGGTCGTGTCCGCTGATCGCTGGAAGCTCGGACAGTTGGCTCCCGGGAACAAGATTCGCTTCGTACCGATCCGCGCCGAACGCGCAGCCTCCCGCCGTGACCTCGGAGTATCGCGTCGAGCGTCCAATTCGGTTGTGCATTCCTCCGGCGGTGACGGCGACGACGGCGTCATAGCCCGCCGTGACGGCGACACCGCGGTCACGTACCGGCGCTCAGGCGATGACAACGTGTTGGTCGAATACGGCGACATGAACCTCGACCTGGCGCTCCGTGCGCGTGCACATGCACTGCATCAGCGACTCGAAGCCGAGAAGCCGGCCGGACTACTCGATCTCACACCGGGAATCCGCAGCCTGCAGGTTCGCGTCGACCCGGACGTCCTGCCCGTCCGCAAGCTGATGGGAATGCTCGGCGAGGCGGAGGACACCTTGCCTGCTGCCAACGAACTCGTGGTGCCCAGTCGCACTGTGCGGATGCCACTGTCGTGGGACGACCCGGCTACGCGCGAAGCGATCCAGCGGTACATGCACGGCGTGCGTGCCGACGCGCCGTGGTGCCCGTGGAACATCGAGTTCATCCGCCGGATGAACGGTCTCGAATCCGTGAACGACGTGTTCGACACCGTCTTCGGCGCCGAATACATGGTGCTCGGACTCGGCGACGTCTACCTCGGGGCTCCGGTCGCGACGCCGCTCGACCCACGTCATCGTCTTGTCACGACCAAGTACAACCCGGCCCGCACCTGGACCCCGGAAAACGCCGTCGGGATCGGCGGGGCTTACCTCTGCATCTACGGCATGGAAGGCCCAGGTGGATACCAGTTCGTCGGACGTACGACGCAGGTGTGGAATCACCGTCATCCCGCGAAGTCCGGGCCGTTCGAGGAGGGCACTCCGTGGTTGCTGCGATTCTTCGACCGGATCTCCTGGTACCCCGTCGAGCCGGACGAGTTGATGGATCTGCGCGCGGACACCGCCGCCGGCCGCGGCGGGGGCGTCGAGATCGAGGACGGCAGCTTCTCGCTGGCCGAGCATCAAGAGTTCCTCGCGTCGAACTCGCGCTCGATCGAGGAGTTCCGCGCGATGCAGTCCGTCGCATTCGGGGCCGAGCGTCAACGCTGGTCCGATGCAGGGGAGTTCGCGCTGCCCGGTTGATGGTCGATCCCAGCGCGGACCACCGGCAGTCGTGTGCGTCAGCGAGTCAGAGCGCGATTGAACAGATCGATGAACGGGCGAGGCGACGGGGTTCCGGTGGGCCGGAAAGGCGCAGAGTCCCTCGACGCCGATACCCACTCGATTCTGCTCACCCGCGACAAGTCGAGCTGATGCCGGGTGTCGGCGGAGAGTCGGTGCAGGAAGAGGGTTCCGGTTCGCCCGTTTCCTTCCCGAAACGGGTGGGCATGATTGAGCGTCGAGTACACCGATGCGAGCGCGAACGACGCAGCGCCGTGATCGAGCGCTACCCAATCGACGGCGGCGATGATCTCTTCCACCTCGGACAGATAGTTCCGAATCGCCGAGACCGGCGCAAACGTCGCCGCACCTTTCCTGATGTCGACCGTTCTGATGTGGCCGGCCCACTGATACAGGTCTTGGAAAACGTGCTGGTGAAGCAGGAGTAGTTCGGCTGTGTCTCGCGTGTGCGGTACGAGGTCGCTGCCGAGGTGCGCCTCACCCAGGCGGAGCGCGGTCGCCGCGAACTCGAGTGATTGCAGGGCAGCGGGATCCCGCACGTCGAAGTTGTTCTCGAGTACCGACGTACCGCGATAGACGTACGGCGCTGATCTTCGCCAGCGGATCCGCGGGGGAATCGGTGACGACAGGCCGACAGCCCGCGCCAATTCCTGCTCGAAATATTCACGCCGAGAGAGTGTTCCGACGAGGACGGCTTCGAGTTCCGCGATCTGCTCATCGCTCGGATCCCAGCCTTCGAGGCGCTCCGCCGCCAGAACCTGTTCGAGCGCAGTGCGATTCACGGGTCGATGTCGGGTAGCGCCGACGCGGACGCGGCATATTCGAGTCGTCGTTGCACACCCGCGACTTCGCGCACCGCATTGCTCAGCAAGCTACGCGAGAGGGGAGTGAGTTCGGCGATCACGACTTCGTCGGTCGGGGGCCTACCCGCGGAGAATTGATCGGTCTGGTGGCGGACACGAATCTGCTGCAGCACCTCGAAAGATTCGATCAGTACCTGGGCGTCGTCGTCGAGTAGGAAACCACTTCCCGCTGCGGCTTTGAGGCGTTCGAGGGTCGAACTCGTGCGGGCGCCCACGGAAATCCCCGCCCATCGAGCGATGTTCACGATCGGTTGGACGGCGCTGGCTTTGAGGTCGACGGTTCCGGTCCGACGCGTCATCACGTCCTTGAACGAATGGAGCTTTGCCTTGTCGCCGACCGCTTCGCGAAGGAGCAGGCGCATCACTGCCGGGTGCAGTCGCAGTTGATCCAACGCCGCAGGACGAGGATCCAACGCAGGATCGCCCGCGACGACGCGGGCATCCGCGAGCATCGACAACATGACCAGGGCTTGGTCCTGATACGGATTGGACACCCATTTCCGCAGCGCAGTGCGCCATTGTGGGAGCGTCCGCGCAAACCTGGCCTGGGTCGCGACGGCGTTCTTGGTGTCGCGGGGGAACCCGCAGAGATCGAGGATGTCGTGGATGGTCTTCGCGGCGTCGGCTCCCTCGTGATGAGATTCGCCGCCCCACACCAGCGCGCTGTCGATATCCGAAGAGGGGAGCGCTTCACGTCTGGCGACGCTGCCGAGCGACAGCCACGCGAAATCCGGTCGCTCGTCTCCGCCCACGACCAATTCGATGGCTCGCCTGACCGTCACGTCGATCAGCACCGCCAGCGTCGCACCGATGTCGAGCGGTGAGACCCGTGACGCCACCAATTCCGCCACCAGAACAGGGACCGCGCGGGCTGTTTCGACGAGGTGGGAGTCGTCCTGTGCCGTGGCGAGCGCTGCGCGCAGTTCGAAACCCTGATTGGTGGCCGAAGTCAGGAGGTCGCTGAGTTCGAGCACACCCATCAGTGCGCCCGCCTCGGTCACGACCGGCAGATGGCGCAATCCGTACTCGAGCATGTCGGTCACGGCGTCGGCGCCCAGTCGATCCGGATCGACTGTCACTGCTGACGGCGTCATCACCGTTGATACCGGCTGGTTGCTGTCGATACCACCGACTACCACGCGAGCACGTAGGTCACCTTCGGTGAAGATTCCGAAACCGGTTGTCTCCGTCGGGATCACAACAGCGCGGCGGCCCGCATCGGTCATCAACTTGGCGGCATCGCGGATGGTTGCCCGGCCGTCGCAGACAATTGCGGGCCCGCGCAACAGGTCTCGCACCCGGCGCATGGCGGGACTCTGCATGCCTTGCCCCGCCGAGTGCCCCGTCATGGGGTCATTGTCGCAGGTGTGTCCGTTTCAGGGAGCGGAGGGGGAGATGTCAGAGACCACCGAGTCGCGAGAGTACGTCGAGAGCGGAATCTGTAGTACGCCAGAGCGCGTCGATCTCCTGTTCTGCGCCGGGACGTGTCTGCGGATTCTGGAGGGCGAATCCGTTGGCCAGTGTGATGGTGTTGTATCCGCTGTCGGCGGCGCGGAGCAGTAGTTCCGAGGGCTGCGAGTTTCCGGCCAATCGGTCGAGTCCTTCGCCGACGAAGTAGAACCGCCAGAGCGGCCCCAGATCGGCGTCGTACTCGGCCTTGGTGAGGGTCACGATCGAACCACCCTTGACGGCAATGGAATCGACGATCTTGTAGAAATCGGGGACATCCTCCGCAGTGGTTCCGGATGTGGCGACGGCGTGAGCGAGATCGACGGTGAGATGGGCGTTGTAGCCGGCCATGGCGACTCGTGCCGGACTGGCGTCGCACTGACGGGTCAGGGTGAAGTAGTTGCTCCACGCCGGATCGGTGGGAGTGCCGGTGAACTCCGCATGGACGTTCACCAGGTACCTGCGCAGCAATTCGTAGCTGACCGAATGGGCCCACTCGTCATCGTCGAAGGCCGCAGGGTCTCGCTGCAGCGGCATCACCGCCTCGTGCTCCACAGCGTCGAGGCCGACGGAGAACAAGCCTCGCCAATCATGGTGTGAGACGAGGATCGACGTGATCTCCCGATGACGTTCGACAGCGGTCTCGAGACGCGGTAGTCCAGCGCCGGTCAGCGTCGTGACGTCACTGAGTTCGGCAACCCGATCCACCTCGGCATTGCTCAGCGGGCTGCCACAGGCCGTCGAAAGACTCTCGCCCGGATCTGCGAGTGCAGAGCCGGGCGAGAGGAAGGTGGACGCGAGGAAAGTGACGGTGATGCCGAGCGCGAGCGTCAACGGATACAGCCGCATCGGTGTCATCGGCTCAGACTAGGCGCCCACTTCCGCAAATGTCCGGATTGGCGATCAGCTGATAACCGCGTCGGCCTCGATCTCGATGAGCAGAGCGGGGTCGATCAGCGAGCTGACCTCGAGGATCGTGGTGGCGGGACGAATTTCGCCGAACACTTCGCCGTGGGCGAGAGCGGCCTGCTCCCACTGCGTCATGTCGCGAAGGTACATGCGAGTGCGGATGACGTCGCCGAGGGTGGCGCCTGCCTCGGCCAGTGCTGCCTTGATGGTTTCGAGCGCTGCGCGGGTCTGATCGGTGAGGGTCTCACCAGGAGCGGTGGTGCCGGAGACTGCGATCTGGTTACCGATGCGCACGGCGCGGGAGTAACCGATCTTCGGTTCCCATTCGGAACCGGACGAAATGTTGATTCTGTTCGGCGTGCTTGTGTTCGACATGCGAGGAATTGTGCCAACAACTCACCGGCCGTGGTGAGGCACGGTCGGCTATTCGCTTCATCTTGACATAGCTTAGAACAAGTGTTCGACTTGGGGCCATGAGGTGGTCGGGTCAGGCATTGGATGCAGATGACGGAGCGCTACCCGGACTCGAACGGGCCGGGTTGGTGCGCTCCGTGCAGACTCCCGAGTTCGAGGGAATCACGTTTCACGAGGTGCTCTGCAAGAGCGCGCTCAACAAGATGCCCGAAGAGTCGACGTTGCCGTTCAGCTTCACCGTCAACGCTTTTCGTGGTTGCTCGCACGCATGCCGATATTGCTTCGCGAGACCGAGTCACGAGTATCTCGACCTCGACGCCGGCGCGGATTTCGACTCCCAAGTGGTCGTGAAGACGAACATCGCCGCGGTGCTCCGTAAGGAGTTGGCGCGAAAGTCCTGGAAACGGGAGGCGGTGGCACTGGGCACCAACACAGATCCCTATCAGCGAGCCGAGGGCCGATACCGCTTGATGCCCGGCATCATTCGCGCGTTGACCGAATCGGGAACTCCCTTCTCGATCTTGACGAAGGGAACTCTGCTCCGACGGGATCTGCCGCTGTTGAAAATGGCGGCGACGCAGGTCGACGTCGGAATCGGAGTGTCGTTGGCGATCAACGACGCAGCCCTTCAGAAGCAGATCGAGCCTGGTACCCCGTCGCCGCGGGCGCGTCTCGAGATGATCCGCGCCATCACCGATGCCGGATTCTCGTGCAATGTGATGGTGGCGCCGGTCATTCCGTTCCTCACCGATTCCACCAGTCACCTCGACGGTCTGTTCGAGGCACTGTCGGAGGCAGGCGCGAGCAGCGTGACGGTCTTTCCGATGCACCTGCGCGGGAGTACTCGGGGTTGGTTCATGAATTGGCTTGCTCAGGAACACCCGGCGCTCATCCGTCGCTACCGCGAGCTGTACGGGCGGGGTGCGTATGTCACGCCCGAGTACAAGCGCTGGCTTGCAAGCCGTGTCGAGCCACTGGTCGAGCGTCATGGGTTGGGTGGTCGCTCGGAGCATCGAGACGTCAGTGCAGCCGGCATCGAATCGCGCGAGGCGCCTCGGGAACTGGTGGGTGCGGGAGCAGCTCTTACCTTGTTCTGACGGCCGTGGGCGCGTAAATCGGAGGCGCCCCGGACGTTTGCCGGGCTACATTCGCCTGGTGCTACTCACACTGACGTCCACCCCGACCTCGCAGACTCCTGATGCGACCGCGTTGAGCTACCTGCTGCACAAACATCCCGACCGCGTGCAAAGCTTCGACTTGGCGATCGGCACCGCCACGGTTCTGTACCCGGAGTCCTCGGCCGAGAAGACAACTGTGGCAGTGATTGTGGACGTCGACCCCATCGAACTTGTGCAGAGTAGGTATCGACGCGGCAAGAGTGGCGACAACTTTTCGCTGGGGGAGTACGTCAACGATCGGCCGTATGCGGCGTCGTCCATCCTCTCGGTTGCCCTGTCGAAGCTGTTTCGCACCGCGTTGACGGGAACGTGCAAGTCACACCCGGAACTCGTCGGAGCCGAACTAGCGTTGACCGTCTCGATTCCGGTGGTTCCGTGTGGCGGCGATGCGGATTTGCCTCGCCGGCTGTTCGAGCCGCTGGGCTGGGATGTAACCGCGATACCGGTGCAGCTTGATCCGCACCTGCCGACGTGGGGAAACTCCGACTTCGTATCGCTGACGCTCACCGGGGAACACACGGTGCAGAGCGCCCTACGGCACCTCTACGTGCTGTTGCCGGTCCTCGACGACGTGAAGCACTACTGGGTGGGACCCGACGAGGCAGACAAATTGATCCGCGTCGCTGGAGAGTGGTTGGCGTCGCATCCGGATTCCGCGCTGATCATGTCCCGCTACCTGGCTCGTCGACGCGACCTGGTCGAATCGGTTGTCGATCGACTGATTCCCGAACAAGTCGAGGCGCAGATCGAAGTACCGCGACCGGATCCGCCGCTGGCGAGGCTTCGCATCGACGCAGTGTCGGCGACGCTTCAGCGACTGCCCGTGCGAACGATCGTCGACATCGGTTGCGGCGAAGGGAAACTGATCGAGGCACTGATGCCGCACGCTCGATTCGACAAACTTGTCGGGGTCGACGTGAGCGCGCGCGAACTGACGCGTGCGCAGCGGAGATTGAAGTTCACCGAAATGTCCGACGTCCAGCGTGAACGGGTGTCTTTGATGCAGTCGTCGGCGACTTACCGCGATGCACGGATGAAAGGCTTCGACGCAGCCGTGCTCATGGAAGTGATCGAGCACGTCGATGCTGCGCGGTTGCCTGCCCTGGTCAGATCGGTCTTCGTGGACGCAGCACCTCAGTACGTGCTGATGACAACTCCGAATGCCGACTACAACGTGCTGTATCCGGCGTTGGCGGAGGGAGAGTTCAGGCACCCGGACCACAGGTTCGAGTTCTCCCGAACCCAATTCGGCGACTGGGCAACCGAAACGGCCCGAGCCCACGGGTATTCCGTGGAGTTCGAATTCGTCGGAGCCATCGATCCGGCCCTCGGCGGGCCGACTCAGATGGCGATCTTCACGAAGGAGGCACGAACGTCATGACGGTGTACGAGATTCCAGACCTCGCTCTTGTAGTACTCATCGGTGTCAGTGGCTCGGGAAAGTCGACCTTCGCGGCGCGTCACTTCGGTGACTTCGAAACTCTCTCGAGTGACACCTTCCGCGGGTGGGTCAGTGACGATCCGAACTCACAGGAATCGACGTCCGACGCGTTCGAAGTGCTGGAGTTCGTCGCAGCCAAGCGTCTGCGACGCGGACGTCTCACGGTTGTCGACGCGACCAACGTCCAGCCCGCTGCGCGCAAGCGGCTCGTTGCGTTGGCACGCGAGCACGACATACTGCCGGTGGCAGTCGTGCTCGATGTTCCGGAATCGGTGTGTTCGGCACGAAACGACGCTCGCTCTGATCGGACGTTCGGACGCGACGTCATTCGCCGCCAGCACCAACAGTTGACTCGCTCGCTCCGAGGTTTGGGTAAGGAAGGTTTCCGTTCGGTTCACATCCTCAGAGGTGAGGACGCGGTTTCCGAAGCCACATTCTCGCGCCACCCGCTGCGCAGCGATCTGCGTGTCGAGCATGGCCCGTTCGACGTCATCGGCGACGTCCACGGATGTCGAAGTGAGCTCGAGTCGCTCCTCGTGAAACTCGGCTACACCCTCGACTACGGGACGGATGGCCGCGCTGTCGATGCCGTGCCGCCGGACGGGCGAACTGCCGTCTTCCTCGGGGACTACGTGGATCGGGGACCGGACTCGGTCGGTGTGCTGCGTCTGGTCATGGGGATGGTCGCGGCGGGTCATGCGATAGCAGTTCCGGGTAACCACGAAAACAAACTCGTCAAAGCACTTCGGGGTAAGAAGGTCACGGCCAGTCACGGACTGGCCGAGACGCTCGAGCAGCTTGCCGCCGAGTCGGCGGAGTTCCGCGAAAGCGTCGTCGACTTCTGTGACGGCCTCGTGGCGCACCTCGTCCTGGACGACGGCAAACTCGTCGTCGCACACGCCGGTCTCAAGGAGGACTACCACAACAGGGCGTCCGGCCGGGTGCGAAGCTTTGCGCTCTACGGTGAAACCACCGGTGAGACGGACGAATTCGGCTTGCCTGTTCGATACCCGTGGGCGCAGGACTACCGAGGATCAGCCATGGTCCTCTACGGTCACACGCCGGTGCTCGAGGTGGAATGGATCAACAACACCGCGTGCCTCGATACCGGGTGCGTCTTCGGTGGATCCCTCACCGCTCTTCGATACCCGGAACGAGAGATCGTGTCGGTTCCGGCGGAGCGGGTTTGGTACGAGCCGGTGGTGCCGCTGGCTGCGCCAACTCGCGATCCGGATGTGCTCGATCTCGCCGACGTCCTCGAAACGACCGGCGTCGACACCGAACTGCGCGGGCGAGTGTCCGTTCGCGCCGACAACGCCGCCGGCGCCTTGGAAGTGATGAGCCGCTTCGCGGTCGCCCCGCAATGGCTGCGGTACCTACCGCCGACCATGGCGCCCTGCGCGACGGCTCAGTCCGACGACTATCTGGAGCACCCGTCGACCGCGTTCGACGCATACCGGGCCGGCGGAATCGGAACAGTGATCTGCGAAGAGAAGCACATGGGTTCGCGGGCAGTGGTGCTCGTGTGCCGTGATCGATCGGTTGCTCAGTCCCGCTTCGACGCACCGGATTCGCTCACCGGGATGGTGCACACCCGCACCGGCCGTCAGTTCTTCGGCGACGGCCTGACTCAGCAGTTGATCGACGACATCGCCGCCGCAGTCACCGCAGCGGGGTTGTGGGAAGAGTTGGGCACCGACTGGCTGCTCCTCGACTGCGAACTGTTGCCGTGGAACGTCAAAGCGGAGGGTCTGCTGCGCTCGCAGTATGCGTCGGTCGCGGCGGCAGGGCGATCAGACCTCGCCGCTCGCGAGGCCGTGTTGGCGCAGGCAGGTTCGCGGGGCCTGGACGTGGCGGAGATGTTCGAACAGACAACTGTTCGGGCTGCCAGTATCGACCGCTTCGGTGAGGCCTACCGACGGTACGTGTGGCCGACGAACGGACTGGACGGCGTCACCATCGCGCCCTTCCAGATTCTTGCGACCGAGGGCCAGTCGTACGGGGAACGGGATCACGAATGGCACCTCGGTATTTCGGACCGCCTGGCCGCGGCCGACCCGAATCGATTTACCACCACGCGTCGACTGGTAGTCGATCTCGGTTCCGAGGACTCGGTGTCCGAAGCGACGAAGTGGTGGGAGTCGCTGACCGCTGACGGTGGTGAGGGGATGGTCGTCAAACCTCTGGCGAATCAGATCCACGGACCGCGGGGGTACAACGCGAAGGTACAACCGGGCATCAAGGTTCGCGGCCGGGAGTACCTGCGATTGATCTACGGTGCCGACTACCTCGAACCGTCGACGCTTGCTCGGCTACGCAATCGCAACCTCGGGCACAAGCAGTCGATGGCGCTGCGCGAGTACGCGCTCGGCATGGAGGCAGTCTCCAGGCTCGTCGACCGTGAACCTTTGTGGCGAGCGCACCAGGCCGTGTTCGCGGTGTTGGCTCTCGAATCGGAGCCGGTCGACCCGCGGTTGTGACGGCCGGTGCCGGGGCTCGGATTGATACCGTCGGGTATGGGCGTAATTACTCGCTTGGACGGTTTCAACCGACGCCATCCGTGGAGTCACAACGATCACTACGGCCGATGGATTCTACGTAAACTGCGCGGGGTCAGGTCCGCTCGTGCTCTCGACGTGGGGTGCGGGACGGGCAATCTGATCGAACTCTTGCGTCGGCGATTCGACGTGGTGGTCGGTGTGGAACCCGACCCCACGACCTCGGCCGCCGTGCGCGCAAGGTTTGTCCACGACGAGAACGTGATCATCGACGCACGGCGGATCGAGGACTTTGCATCCGAGGCGAAGTACGACGCGATCACGGTCGTCGCGGCGCTGCACCATCTTCCACTCGACGAATCGATGAAGCGGCTGCGCGGCCTGCTCGAACCGAGCGGCCGGCTCGTCGTGGTCGGGTGTTATCGATCGACCACAGCCACCGACGGGCTCCTGTCGGTGTTGGCGACCGTCTGCAATCCCGTCGTCGGCGTCGTCAAGCATCGACGGGTTGCCTCCGAGTCGCTGAAGGCGATGACGGCTCCCACCGCTGACCCGGGTGAGTCGATGGCTGACGTCCGGCGCGCGGCCGCGTCGTGTTTGCCAGGGAGCAGGATCAGGAGACGACTGTTCTGGCGATACACCTTGATCTACGACGCGAGGCCCGCGGGCGCGTCGGTGGGGGAGTGAGTAGACCGTTCCGGTTCCTGGGGAAACGCGCGTCGCCCGAACCCGACTATCACCAAGGAACCGATCATCAAGGCGACCCCGATGCCCGCCAGATGTGAGAGCCCACCACTGTCTACGACGGCCGCACCGAGCAGAGCGCCCGTTGCAATCGCGATCTGGAACACGACGACGTAGATGGCGGACGCGCGGTCGGTCCCGATCGGGACGGCGCGCAGAACCGAGGACTGGAGACAGATCGGAACAGTGGTGAACGCCGCGCCCCACAAGATCGTGGCGACGACGGCGAACGCTCCCATCGACGGCGCCAGGAGCCAGAAAATGGCCAGCGCGCCGGCCACCGTCGCGATCGAGATGAGCGTGAAGAGGCGCGGTCGGCGGTCGTAGTACTTGCCGGCGACCCACACTCCGACGGCGCCCGCTGCGCCGTACACCAGAAGCATCGCGGTACGGATGCCACCGGACGAGCCGAGGCTTTCCTCCACCAGAAGCGTGAAGAACGTGTACGACGCAAACTGTCCCAGGGCGGCGAACAGCGTTGCCGCGCAGATGACGGCGAGTGCCCGTCGCATCTCCGGTGTCGGTTTCGGTTTGTCTCGCTTGTTCCGATGGCGCTGGTCGACCGGCATCTCAGGCAGCGCACGATGCAGCGAGAAAGCGATGATCACTGCCACCACACCGATTGCCGCCGACGCAGTTCGCCAACCCCAGGATTGGCCGATCGCCGAGGAAAGTGGACCCCCGAGAACAAAAGCGAGAGACGTTCCGGCATACACCATCGCGATTGCCTTGCCCTGTTGTCCGCGTGGAACCAGGGTTGCTGCGACCGGTGCAACGACAGCCCAGAACACTCCGTGCGTCGCAGCGCAGAGCAATCGTCCGATCACCAGCATCGGATAGTTGACGGCGCACGCTGCGACCAGTTGCGACACCGCGAGGGTGGCCACCGTCAGAACGACGACGCGTCGGCGCGGCCAGGTTTTGACCGCTCCGATCAGCGGAAGAGTCAAGGCCGCGACACCGTATGCGTAGAAGGTCAGCAGTAGGCCGACACGCCCTTCGGTGACGTCGAGGTCCGTCGAGATTTCGCTGAGCAGTCCGACGGGGAGCATTTCGGCCGTCACGTAGGCGAAGGCTGCTCCGGCCAGGGTCATCAGCCGGAGCGTGGTTGCCTTGGGCAGTCGAGCGGTCATGTTGTGTAACGATACATGTATCGATACACACCTGCGCAATGGATATTTTGCACTCGCTATGCTGATGCTCATGGCCACACGTGCGCAGCGTTCGAGTCGACCGACGATGGCCGACGTCGCCAAGGCCGCAGGGGTGTCGGTGATGTCGGTGTCGTACTCCTTCGCACAGCCCGAGCGCGTGTCGGAATCAACGCGGGCCAAGGTGTTCGCGGCTGCTGAAGAACTCGAGTACGCGGGCCCCAACCGGGCGGCGCAGTCCTTGCGTAGCGGGAAATTCAACAACATTGCGGTCGTCTTCAGCGAGAAGCTGACTTACGCCTTCGAAGACGCAGTAGCCCGGCGGTTTCTCTCGGGAGTGGCCGAAGCGTGCCTGGATGCGAACGCCGGATTGATGATGCTGCCGAACTCGGGGAAACCTGGAGACGTCGACAGAGTTCGCGACGCAGCAGTAGACGGCTTTGTCGTCTGGACCACCGTCTTCGACGATCCCATCCTCGAAGCGATCGTCGGCACCGGAAAACCCGCATGCATCCAGGGTGGGCCCCTGCACGAGGGTGTGGATCTCGTCGGGATGGACGATGTTGCCGGCGCCGTTGCGATCGCGGCGGTCGGGTTGTCGGAGGCGCAGCGGCCTGTGGTGATCAGCCTTCCGTGGGATCGTGAGCGTCGGTCCGAGATTCGGATGGACGTGGATCCAGGTGAAGCGTTGTTTCCGGTGTCCCGCCATCGGCTCGAGGGCTACGAACGCGGCGTCCGCAACGCCGGCCTCGAGTGGTCCTCGGTGCGGGTGGGGGTCGTCACCGTCAACGAGCGGAGCGAAGGGTCTCGGATGGCTCGGTCCCTACTCGACGTTCCGGTGAGCCGAAGGCCCGATGTCATCCTGGCGATGAGCGACGAACTTGCTCTAGGGGCTCTGGACGCGATCCGTGAACTCGGCCTCGCGCTGCCCGACGATGTCGCAGTCGTCGGATGGGACGACACAACAGCTGCGTCGGACGCCGGCTTGACCACAGTTCGCCAGTCCCTCTTCGATCAGGGACGTAACGCAGCTCGCGTGGTCCTCGGGCTGGACGATGCGGTCGAGCCGGTCGAATGGTCGGTGCGTCGGCGAACTTCGACACGATGATCACGCCGGTAGTGGTCGACGCTCTGCGTCTTCGGTGGTTTGTTCCTCCCGAAGTGGGGGAGACCGTCCGGTGGGGACTCTTGTGGAATGTCGACAGCCCGCGCAGATGGGCGGTCGCCGAGCCGGCGTGGGTCTCGACGGCGGAAGTGCGCACGAGTTCGAAACCGTTGAAGTGGAGGTTGCCTCGCGACGGCTCCGACATACGGGAACCGGTCCAGCCGGCAATCGGTCGCGTCGGTGCGCTGCAATTCATGTTCGACGCCGAACCACCGGTGCCGTCCCGGATCGATGCCGCGGGCGCTTTGCAACTATGTGCCGGAACTCCTCGTGACGGCACAAACGCACGTCAGGCGTGGATCGATTTCGACGAGAATGCCTCCACCACCGGAGTGGTTCGCCGTCTTCGGCTCATGTCGTTGGAGTCCGACATGCTGCCCGACCCGAAGTTTCCGCACGGCCCGAGCTGGGGTTGGGCTACGACGCAATTCGTGCCCGGGTCCGAGCGGTTCTACGAGTTGGCCCGTGCGCCTCGCGCGTTGCGCTCGTATCAGCTGACCGATCGTGAATGGGGGCCGCGGCGCGAGGACTTCTTGCTCGTCGACCTCGAGACGGCTTCTTGATCGCTGGACCTGGCACCGTTTTCATCCAGTGAGCACAGGCTCCAGCTGACCGGAAACAGTCTCTGCTCGATGAAACCGGTGCCAGCTGCTGTGGCTAGCCCGCTCTGCCGACCACGTTCCGTGCGTACCTGCCGGGCGGCGCCCCGACGTGTTTCACGAAGTGCCGCGACAAGTGGGATTGATCGTGGAACCCGACGTCGACGGCCACGTCCGCCAATTCGCGCCCGGCGAGGATTGCGCGTCGCGCCAGATCGATTCGACGTCCCGTCACGTACTTGTGAGGCGGAAGCCCGAAATGCTTCGCGAAGTTCTTGATCAGATACGTGGAGTTCCTCTGCAGGATGTTCGACGCTTCGTGCATCGTGATTCCCGTTGTGAGTCGCGCATCGAGCAGGTCTCGCAGTTGATCGGCAACGCGTTCGTCAACGGTGGGCGTGTGACGGGCTCGGCCTGTCGCCGGTGTGAGGATCTCGTTCAATCTTTCAGCGAGGAACCCCAGGCGACTTTCGGCCTCGAGTGATTCGCCGTCTGGGCCGAGTGCAGAGTGCAGTTGATCGATGCGGTGGCGCAGCAGAGGGTCTCGAATCTCGGGACTGTCCACTGCCGGGCCTATGAGGACCTCGCCGAGAACTGACGTGTCGAGGTAAAGGATTCGTTGACGAAATCCGGCCTCGGTGACGGGAACTCCGTCGTGTGCGATGCCTGGCGGCAACAGAGTCACGATCTCGGGTGCTGCGCCATGAGCGCGATGAGCGAGGTCGTATGCAATCGTGCCGCGGTCGACGAGCATCAGAGACCACTGATCGTGCGTGTGTTTGGGATAGGCGTGTCCGACGAAATCGGCATGGAAGACCTCGGTGATTCCCGCGAGGCCCGGTGCCCACGCGGTGATCTGTGCGCCGTGGGGATCCATGTCAGAAACGTACAAGACGCAGCTGCCGCGGGTGACGAAGAGTGGCGGGGTCGTCATCGCGGTGGTGGCGCGCCCGAGGGAGGAACAGCATGAACAGTTCGGCAACAGCGGTATCGCTTCGCGAGAAGTTCGGTCAGTTCACCGAGCACTGGTCGCCCAAGAAGATTGCGGCGCTCAATGACTACGAGATCAAGATCGTCAAGATCAAAGGTGAATTCGTCTGGCACTCCCACGCCGACACCGACGAGGTGTTCCTGGTGACGAAGGGGCAGATTCGAATCCAACTGCGAAACGGAGATGTTGCACTGGGGCCCGGTGAACTGTTCGTGGTACCTCGCGGCGTCGAACATTGCCCGATCGCCGAGGAGGAAGCGGAGGTGATGTTGATCGAACCCGTCGGCGTGGTGAATACCGGGAACGTGGGAGGTCCGCGAACCGCAGTGCTCGAGGACTTTTCGTAGTTACCGGCTCTTCCAGTCCAGGGGATTGGTACGCAACGGCAGGGCCATTCCCGATCTCCAGAGCGTCGCCGCGCGGGAGTGCGGACGGAGCTCGACCTCGCGCCGCATCGACTGCGCGAACTCGTCGGTGAATCCTGTTCGGGGGTACTCCGCGATTGCTGCATCAACAGTTGCTCGCGGAATTTCGACCGCACGCCGACCGGCAACATCGAAATGCGCTGCGGCGTGCAGGAGATAGGCGTCAGCGCCCGCGCTGCGGTCGACGGTCAGATCCATGTGCAGACGGATCGCTGCGCCGATTCGCTCTACCGACTTCTCCGAAGTTCCCACTCGGGTCGCGAGTTCTTCCGCGTCTGCGGCACTGATGTAGGTGAAACACCCATGCTCGGCCGATCCTTCTGCGCCCAATCCGACATCGTGAAGGGCGCACGCAGTGAAGAGATCTTCGGGGTCGTACTCGATCGCGTCGATCTGTGCGAAGGTGTCGGCCCAGATCCAGCAGCGGAGACTGTGGTTCAAGACCGCGGGGGAGAGGGTTCCTCTGGCGTGATCGAGCGCTTCGCTGCACAGTCTGGTGTCGGGGAGTGGGCATTTGCGCAGGTCGGGCGTGTGAGTGGGGTAGCGGCCGAGCCGCAGTCGAAGCATCGACGGGGTACTCATGGCCTGCGCAGCTGCCGCGCGGGCCATGAGTTGCATCTGCTCGAGGGTGGTCAGCTCACCAGGGCGCATCGAATTCCTGTCTGAGGTAGGGGACAGCTGAATACGAATCTAGTTGGCGAGGACAATTCTTCACGCTTGCATAATATCTGTCGACGACGGAAACACAATATTATCCGAATGTTGGTTGATAGCAAGTGCCATCCAACGGCAACGACAAATCAGCAACCTCACCTCTGCACTTCGCACTATCTCGACAAGCAACGACGGTGGGGTTCGGCTCAGATGCCGCCGAACCCGACTATTCCCGGAACTTCCGAGGGCTTTATGCGATGAAGCATGACTTTGTTGTTCTCGTTGCCGCCGACGGTCGTCAGAGTGCCGGCGTCATTGACCAGAACGACGTTGACGTGTTGACCGAATGGGCTCGAGTCGCCGTACAGGATCGTGTCGCCGACTTTGGGTTGGTAGTCCTGACCGTAGGGGACAAACGCGTCGACCGACTCGTAATACTCCTGCAGCGTGTACACCCCGGGGATGCGCCACGAGCCTGAGTTGGGGTTCGAGAACGGCGTGCCGATCTGGTTCATCGACCAGCTCACGAAATCGGCACACCACGATTCCTCGACACCTTCGGCGTACTTGGTGCCGGGGCTCCCTGACTCCCATTCCTGTTCGAGGACGGTGAGCAGCGCACTTTGCTGAGCGGTCAGTGCGCTGTGGTCGACAGCCGGGAACGAATCCAGGTTCTCGCCGGCAAGGGCGTCGTCGCTGCGGGCGAACCACCAGAAAATGCCGGCGGCTGCTACAACCACTACAACGCCGAATACGCCCAGAACGGTGAGAGTGCGTCTGGACGTATTCGGTGCGTGCGACATCACGCCACGATAGTCAAATTACTCGAGCGGGGGCGCTGAGCGGTCGATCGTCGTCGCGAGGGGCTTCTCCTTGACGAAGAGCAACAAGACGACCGCCGCGATGACCAGCGGTACGAGATAGAGGAAGATCGGCGCAAGCGCATCGTTGTATGCGCCGACGATGATCTCGCGAACCTGGCTCGGCAACTTCCAGAGAATTCCAGGCGTCAAAGAGTTCTCGTCCCCACCCGCTGCGCCTCCGTTTGCCGGTAGTCGTTCGGACAGCAGATTGGTCAGGCGCGAGGCGAACAGGCTGCCCACGATAGCGCTGCCCAACGAAGCGCCGATCTGACGGAAGAAGTTGTTCGACGCGGTGGCCGTTCCCACTTCGGCCGCAGGGAAAGTGTTCTGCACGATCAGGATCAAGATCTGCATGACGAGGCCGAGGCCGATGCCCATGAGGGCGATGTAACAACCGAAGACCAGCAGCGAGGTCGACGGCGTCAGACGTGAGAGCAGGACCAGAGCAAGGGCGACGATGGATGTTCCGACGATGGGGAAGATCTTGTAGCGACCGGTTTTGCTTACCAGCTGACCGGATCCGATGGAGGCGACGAGTAGGCCCGCCATCATCGGAATCATCATCAGTCCTGCTTCGGTGGCGTTCTTTCCGGTCACCATCTGGATGTAGGTCGGCAGGTAGGCGAGCGCACCGAACATCGCGATTCCGATGATCAGACCCGCGACGGTGGTCAACACGAAGTTTCGCTGAGCGAACAGGTGCATCGGAATTACTGGTTCGTCGGCACGCTTCTCGACGAAGACGAACGCCACGGCGGTCACGATGCAGCCGACGATCAACCCGATGATGACTCCGGAACCCCAGGCGTAAGTGTTTCCGCCCCAGGTGGTGAACAGGATCAGGCACGTCGCTGCCGTCGCGACCAGGATCATTCCGAGGTAGTCGATGCGAGGCTTGCCGAGATTCGGTTTCCGCAAGTGAAGGAATGCCATCGCACTCGCGATGGCGAGAAGGCCGAGGGGGATGTTGATCCAGAAAGCCCAACGCCAACCGATGCCTTCGGTGAACCAGCCGCCGAGTAGGGGACCGGCAACCGAAGCCAGGGCGAACACACCGCCCATCGCGCCCATGTACCGGCCGCGTTGCCGGGCTGGAACGACGTCGGCGATGATCGCCTGGGACAGCAAGATCAACCCGCCGCCGCCGAGTCCTTGAACAGCGCGCCCCGCGATGAGTGTGGTCATGTCGTGGGACAGACCGCCGATCACAGAACCGACGATGAAAATGCTGATGGCGCCGATGAATAGGCCCTTGCGGCCGATCAGATCACCGAGTTTCCCGTACACCGGCATCATGACGGTCGAGGCGAGGATGTACGCCGTCGTCACCCAGACCATGTGGTTGACGCCGTTCAATTCGCCGACGATGGTGGGCAAGGCGGTGCTGAAGATCATCTGATCGAGCGATGCCAGAAGCATGGTGATCATCAACCCGACAAAAACGAGGATGATCGACCGCTTGTCTGGCGTGGATTCGGTGTCGGTGCGCGTGTCGTCTGGGCCGACGGTCGCAGCTTCTCGAGTGGACATGGAATTCCTTAGTTGAGTGACAGCTGGTGAAATCAGTTCGCGGAGCGGAGAATTCGAGCCATCAGAAGTAGTGCAGGATCGAGCAGTTCGGTTCTGGGGCTTGCCCGTTCGCTGTTCTGCCACTTTCGGAAGACGTAACGCATCGCTGCGCCCGCTGTGATGACCGTTGCGGTGGCCTCGTCTTCCGCGGCGGTGTCTGCCGGAAGCTGTCGATACTCGGGGCGACCGCGCAACTCACGCGTCAAGAGCCTGGTGAGTGTGTCCTCCAGATCGTGAAACGTGGCCAGGTGCTGCTGCAAGAGTGTGGGATGCCGTTCGAACAATTCGCGGCGGTACGCCAGCAGGTCGGGCCGCTCGTCGACGATCTGCATCGCCTCTTCGAAGACCGCCAGAGCCCCTCGGAGAGGGTCATCGGGGTGCTCGTTGATCAGCGTGATCATGGTCGTCTCATTCGGTACGACGAGCATAAGTCCACCGATGGCTGCGTCCTTGGTGGGGAAGTAGTTGAAGAACGTGCGGGTCGACAGATTGCAGGCTTCGCAGATCTTCTCGACGGTCACTTCGTCGTATCCGAGGTCGAGGACGAGTTCGACCGCGGTGTGCTCGATCAGCTGCCTTGTAGCGATTCGCTTTCGTTCGCGCAATCCGAGTGTTTCGGTTCCCATTTCATCCATAATTGCACAGAGTGCAAAGTTTCATCGAATGCAATTGCTGTCCCAAGAATGACCTATGAAGTGCAAAAATGGGGATCCGACACCCGCTGGATAGGATGATCCACGTGGAAGACACCTTGCCTCCTTGTCCTGAATGCGCCGGCGAATACACCTACGAAATGGGTGCCTTGATGGTGTGTCCGTCCTGTGCACACGAGTGGGCGCCAGCCGAGGGCGCAGGGGATGCTCTGGGAGTGGTGAAAGATTCGGTAGGAAACGTCCTTGCGGACGGAGACACTGTGACGGTCGTCAAGACGCTCAAGGTGAAGGGCAGTCCGACCGGTATCAAGTCGGGCACGAAAGTGCGCAACATCCGCCTTGTTCAGGGCGTTGGGGACCACGACATCGACTGCAAGGTCGACGGCATCGGGCCGATGCAATTGAAGTCGAGCGTCGTCAAGAAGGTCTGACCGGATAGCAATAGAAGTCGGCTCGAGATCCTGTTCAGTTTCGACGGTTCGACAGCCACAATCGAGGAGATTCTCGACCTCTCGAACGAATGGACCGAACTGTGTCGCACTCGATCTGCCTTGACCCTGCTCCCGATAGCACCGCACTCGATACAGACGAGCAGTGGAGCCTCATCGTCGATGTGCTGACGCGCAGGGGATTCCTCGGCGCCGGGCTCGGTGTCGCGGCCGCGACCTTGCTGGCAGCGTGCAGCAGTGACGAGAACGGCGTGGAGTCAGGCAGTCTCGTCACGGTGCAGGACGAGACGGGCAGTGTCGAGATTCCTTCGGATCCGCAGCGAATGGTCATCGCCCATGTCAGCGCCATGGCGACGGTGCTCGACCTCGGTGTGCCGCCGGAGAAGATCGTCGGCGGCTTCTTCGGTCTCGAGGGTGTGAGCGGTGACGCGGTGTTGCGCACGATGCCGGAGGCTGCCAACATCGCGAACCTCGGCACGGCGGGAACGTGGAACAAGGAAGCTGTCATCGGCGCATCGCCCGACCTGATCGTCATGCTTCTGACGGCCGGAAATGCTTACGCAGCAAAGTCTTACGACGAACTCTCGGCGACCGGAGTGCCGGTGTTCGCCGGCTTCAACGGGTTCCTCACGTGGGACGAGATGAAGAAGTTGGTCACCTCGATGGGCGTCGCGGTCCGGCGCGAAGACGCGGCGGCCGAATTGAACGCGCGAACGGAAGACCGACTCCTGGCAATCAAGGATCGACTCTCCGCCCTCGGCTCGCTACCGTCGGTGACGCTGCTGCGTACCGGTGAGAACGGTGTCGTCTACAACCAGGTCGACGCACTTCTCGACGCCCTCGAGTTCCCCGGCGATCGAGCCACGTCGGAGGAGTTCACGCGCACACTGACCGCGGAGCAACTCGATCAGGTCACCAGCGATGTGATCATCGTGGGCGCCTTCCAGGATCAGCAGGACGTCCGCGCACAGTTGGCGACGAACCCGCTCTGGGAGCGCCTTCCCGCTGTCCGCTCGGGAAACGTCCATTACGTCGACGACAGCCTGTGGGGCTCGGGCTATTCCCCTCGCGCCACCGAGCTGCGGCTCGACGACATCGAGCGGATCTTCAGCTGACTCCGTCGTGTCACCTCGACTTATCGGTGCATTACCTCGAGAATCATGACCATGGACAAAATCAGGTTCTTCGAGCTTGTCACCGAATGGTTCGAAGTGCTCGGTGTTGTCGCCATGGTTCTCGGGTTCGTGTTCGCATTCGTGATCGCGGGGCGGGCGTGGAGTCGAACACGCGACGGTAGTTCGGCGTTTCGCACGCTGCGCGAGACCATGGGCGCGGTCATCCTTCTCGGACTCGAGATCCTCGTCGCCGCTGATCTGGTGAAGACTGTGACGTCTTCTCCGTCACTGACCGACGCCGCAGTTCTGGGCATGATCGTGCTGATTCGAACTGTGCTGAGCCTGTCGATTCAGATCGAGATCGACGGGGTACTTCCGTGGCGCAAGGCGTTGGTGTCCAGTCCGGAACTCCTGGTACGCGCGGCGCGCGGATCAGGAGGCCGAGCGATGCCCGACGCGTCGAGTTCGTAGCGATAGCCGTTGCGAGTGAAAGGTCGGGCAGATGACAGCAGTGCGCACCGAACATCTCTCTGTCGACGAGCGGCGGGCGCGCGGCCGCCAAGCGCGTAGAGACACCCCGCTGGCAGCGCTCGCGGATCTCGCGGACAGCGATCGCGACCCGATTTCGCTGCTGGAAGTACAGGCGAAATCCCGGGTGCAGGACCTGGTACCCATTCGCTACGGGCGGATGTCGGCGTCACGGTTCTCGTTCTTCCGTGGTGCCGCATTGGTGATGGCGGACGACTTGTCTCGCAGCGCGGATTCGGGCCTCGGCAGTCAACTTTGCGGTGACGCACATCTGAGCAATTTCGGCATCTATGCGACGCCGGAGCGGAAGTTGGCGTTCGACATCAATGATTTCGACGAGACATACCCGGGCCCGTTCGAGTGGGATGTCAAGCGGCTGGCCGCGAGTTTGGTGATCGCCGCGAAGGACAACGGGTTTTCGGGCAAGGAGCGAAAGAAGATCGTTCGCGGATGCGCGGCCGAGTACCGGGAAACCATGATCACCCAGGCAGGGTTGGGTAATCTTGCGGTCTGGTACTCGCACATCGCACCCGAGGACGGGCTCGAGGATCTCCAAATCGACCTGAAGAAGCGAATGGTCGCGCGCACGCAAGCGACGCTCGACAAGGCTCGCCGCCGCGACAGTGTGCAGGCCGCCGGCAAGTTCACCGAAATCGTCGACGGCCGTCGGCGATTCATCAGTGATCCGCCGTTGATCGTTCCGGCAGACGAGTTGTTCGCGGGCACCGATCTCACGCAGATCGAGGACTTGTTGCGTCAGCGTGTCCGGTCGTACCGCAACACTCTGCAATGGGATCGGCGCGTTCTCCTCGACGCCTTCGAGATGACGCACATCGCCCGGAAGGTGGTGGGCGTCGGAAGCGTCGGAACCCGCGCGTGGATGATCCTGATGAAGGGCGTCGACGATGGCGACCCGCTGATTTTGCAGGTCAAGGAGGCGCAGCCTTCGGTGCTGTCCGGCTACGTCGACGGTCCGACCTTCAAGAACGAAGGTGAGCGCGTCGTCAACGGGCAGCGTTTGATGCAGGCTACGAGCGACATCTTCCTCGGCTGGGAACGCGGGCCGGGACTGGACGAGGGTGAGCACGATTTCTACATTCGTCAACTGCGTGACGGTAAGGGATCGGCAGTCATCGAGGAGATGGTTCCGGAGGGTCTGGAACTCTACGGGCGCTTGTGCGCGAGGGTCCTCGCCTATGCGCACGCTCGCTCCTCCGACCGGATTGCGATCGCCGAATACCTTGGTGAGGGAACCGAATTCGATTTCGCGATCGGAGAGTTCGCGGCTGCCTACGCCAAGCGCAACGCACGCGATCACTCCGCTCTGCTGACCGCGATCGACGACGGTCGCGTGTCAGCAGAGCGGGGAGTGTGACGGCTCAGGCGAACACGCCGGAGAGCCAGGCCTGCCATGCCGCTGTCGCTGCGTCTCCGTCCGCATCCGCGGCGAAGAGGTGATGGGCTGCATCGACGTTGCCGCCGAAGGCATTTCGGCCGTAGAACCGCAGCAATGCGTTCTCGGTGCGCAGGCCGACGAACCAGTCGTCGATGTAGTCGATGATTGCTTCGACGGTTCCGATTCCGGGGACATCCACCGTCACCGTGTCTCCGGCGGTGGCGCCCGAGGCGATTCCGAGGGCGCCGCGAAGTGCTCCCATGGCCTCCGGTGCGGAAGAGGCTTCCGGCCCTTCGGCTGAGACGTAGGTGACGGGTCTGCCGGCGAAGTACTGAACGTACTGGCCGAGACTGTGCAGGTAGAAGTCTGTGTGCTTACTCGCGCCGTCGTACTGGTTGTCCCAGTCCTCGGCAAATACTCCGGCGTGGACGTAACGGACGACAGCGGTGCTCTCGTCGCGGGCCTCGACGACGTACTCGAGGTTGTTGAACCAGCCGTCGGGGCCCTGCATGTGGATGGCTAGTTCGCGGGGCGGTTCCCAGTCCGCGATGATCGGGCTGTCCGGGCGACTGCCGTCGGCGGGGATCTCGAGAGGGGACGGGAACATCCAGCCGGCCGTCTCTGCCGAGATCGCGGCCCAGATCTGTTCGGGAGTTCCGGGGACGACCACCTCGCGGCGGATTTCGAATTTCTCGGACATTGCTACTGCTCCGTTTCGGGTGTGGTGACGTGCGGTGTGGTGAGGCTGGGATGCAGGGCGACAACCAGGCGGTGTTTGCGTCCACCTTCGGAATTGCCGTCGTGGTACTTGGCCACGAGTGAGTTGATCGACTCGCCGAGTTCGCCGGCGAATGCGGCGCGGTCGGAAGCAGTGGCGAAGGTGATGTCACTGTCGATGGCAAAGGAGGCCAATGGTTTTCCGGCCGCAGTTGCTCCGGCGATCAGCTCACCGACCTCTCGAACGATCCGTGCCGCGAGAGTGACGAGCCAACGTGCCGAGAGTTGATCCGGAAACCGACTCGGATCCGGGGCGAGTGCGGACATCGCGGCGGGGGAGATGACGTACGACGCGGCGCTCGCCTGCATGATGCGCTCGGTCATGTTGCCGCGCTTGCGTTCCTCGACCAGCTCTACGAGTCCATGTTCTTCCAGAGTGCGCAGGTGGTAATTCACCTTCTGGCGTGTCAGTCCGATCCGGGGTGCCAGCGAGGATGCTGATCCCGGAACTGCCAGTTCAGCCAGAATCCGTTGCCGGATCGGATCGAGAGAGACCTCGGCAGCTGCGGGGCGGTCGATGACTGCGACTTCCAACATGAGAAAACCATCCCACCGACAACTTGATCTGTCAAGAAAAAAAAAGGTGTCGGCGGGATGGTTTCGTGGTTTCTCTACCGCTTCAGATCGGGCGGGTTGTTCAAATCCCTCGCCGAGTAGGTGTCGCACGAGGAGACCTGGCCCGTTTGGTACCCGGTGGCGAACCACGCCTGGCGTTGCGCGGAGGAACCATGTGTCCATCCTTCGGGGTTGACTCGACCCGTCGTCGACTTCTGGATACGGTCGTCGCCCACCGACGATGCTGCTGACAGAGCGTCGCGAATATCGTTCTTCGACAGTGGCTTCAAAAATGGCTGACCGGTTGCCTCGTCGGGAATCGTGTCGGCAAAATGAGCCCAGACGCCGGCATAGCAATCGGCCTGGAGTTCGGTGCGAACCGCGCCGGACTCCTCACCCTGCGGGTCGGCCTGCGCGCGGCCGATGTCGCCGAGCTGATTCTGGATGTGATGTCCGAACTCGTGAGCGACCACGTATTCCTGTGCGAGCGGTCCGGCACTGGAACCGAAACGGTCGACGAGCAATTGGAAGAAACTCGTGTCGAAGTACGCCGTCTGATCGGCCGGGCAGTAGAACGGACCGACATCACTCGACGCCTGGCCACACCCGGTGTTGACCGAACCGCTGAACAAGACAACTTCGGGGCGCACGTACGCCGTGCCGGTCTGCTTGACCAACTGCTGTTCCCAGACGTCGTCGAGGCTTCCGACGGTCAGTGTGACGCGGCAGTTCACATCGGCGTTTGCCTGAGCGCCGGTGCACTCGTCGACCGACGACAGTCCGGTCGACGAACTCGAAGTTTCGGTGGACGTGCCCAGTAGTGAGCCGGGGTCACCGCCGAACAACAGCGCCAGGATCAGAACGATGATGCCGCCCGCGCCACCGCCGATCGCGATTTTGCCGCCGCGGCCACCGCCGCCCCCGCCGCCTTGAACCTGAACGCGTCCCGCTTCGCCGCGGGCCCCCTCGTTGAAGGTCATCTATGTCCGCTTTCTGCTGTCGTGAACAAGTGCTTGCCGTCACTTCTGGAGATAGCTTCGCATGCGATGCGGGTCCGCGTTTCCGCTCTGCGCAGTTCGCTCCGTAGGATCGCAGGCAAAGTAGTCGGTCGTCGGTTATTGGAAGTAGTTCGAAAGGAATCCCGTGCTGCGCACACATCTCGCCGGTTCATTGCGACCCGAGCAGGCAGAGCAGACCGTAACGCTCACCGGTTGGGTAGCCAGGCGTCGTGATCACGGCGGAGTGATCTTCATCGATCTCCGTGATGCATCCGGAGTTGCGCAGGTAGTTTTCCGGGCAGGTGACGTGGCCGAGCAGGCGCACCGTCTGCGCGCGGAATACTGCGTTCGCGTAACCGGAACGGTCGAGGTTCGCCCCGAGGGCAACCAGAACTTCGAGATCCCCACGGGAGCAATCGAGGTCAACGCCACAGAACTCGAGGTTCTCAACGAGAGCGCACCGCTGCCGTTCCAGCTCGACGATCAGGTCGGCGAAGAAGCGCGCCTCAAGTACCGATACCTGGACCTGCGTCGTGAAGGTCCCGGCTCCGCAATTCGCTTGCGCTCCAAAGTGAGTGCTGCTGCGCGCGGCGTTCTCGCGCACCACGAGTTCGTCGAGGTCGAGACTCCGACGCTCACGCGCTCGACGCCCGAGGGTGCCCGCGATTTCCTCGTGCCGTCACGCCTGCAGCCCGGTAGCTTCTACGCACTGCCGCAGAGCCCGCAGCTGTTCAAGCAGCTCCTCATGGTCGGCGGCATCGAGCGCTACTACCAGATCGCGCGTTGCTACCGCGACGAGGATTTCCGCGCCGATCGCCAGCCGGAGTTCACCCAGCTCGACATCGAGATGGCCTTCGTCAACCAGGACGACATCATCCTGCTCGCCGAGGAAATTCTGACGGCGCTCTGGAAGCTCGTCGGCCACGAGATCAAGACGCCGATCGACCGCATGACCTACAACGAGGCAATGCGTCGTTACGGCAGCGACAAGCCGGACCTGCGTTTCGGTATCGAACTCGTCGAGTGCGCGGAGTTCTTCAAGGACACGACCTTCCGTGTGTTCCAGGCCGAGTACGTCGGCGCCGTCGTGATGCCCGGTGGTGCAAGCCAGCCGCGCAAGCAACTCGATGCCTGGCAGGAGTGGGCGAAGCAGCGCGGCTCCAAGGGCCTGGCGTACGTGTTGGTCGGTGAAGACGGCACTCTCGGTGGTCCGGTTGCCAAGAACCTGACCGACGCCGAGCGTGAGGGCCTTGCTGCACACGTCGGGGCTCAGCCGGGTGACTGTATCTTCTTCGGAGCGGGCGCGACCAAGTCGACGCGTGCTCTCCTCGGCGCGGCCCGTGGTGAGGTCGCACGCAAGAAGGACCTCATCGATCCTGACGCATGGGCCTTCGTGTGGATCGTCGACGCTCCGATGTTCGAGCCGACCGCAGACGCCACTGCATCCGGTGACGTCGCGCTCGGCCACTCCGCATGGACGGCGGTGCACCACGCCTTCACGTCGCCGAAGCCGGAGTTCTTCGACACATTCGACACCGATCCGGATTCCGCTCTCGCCTACGCCTACGACATCGTCTGCAACGGCAACGAGATCGGCGGCGGCAGTATTCGTATCCACCGCAAGGACATTCAGGAACGAGTGTTCAAGGTGATGGGCATCTCCGAGGAAGAGGCGCAGGAGCAGTTCGGCTTCCTCCTCGACGCCTTCGCCTTCGGTGCGCCGCCGCACGGCGGAATCGCATTCGGCTGGGACCGCATCACCGCGCTCCTCGCCGGTATGGATTCCATCCGTGAGGTCATCGCGTTCCCGAAGTCCGGCGGCGGCGTCGACCCGCTGACGGATGCTCCGGCACCGATCTCGGCTCAGCAGCGCAAGGAATCGGGTATCGACGCGAAGCCCGAGAAGAAGTCAGAGGACAAGAAGTCCGAAGGCGACACCGGCGAAGCCAAGTAGAGCCGACACCGGATCGCCATGCTGCATTTGCGGGTGATCTGCCCGACCGAGCGCACCGAGCAAGTTCTCGGTGCGCTCGCGTCGCAGCGGGGCGCGACACACATCGTCGTGATGCGCGATGTCGCGGTTCATCCTGCCGGAGACATGGTGGAGGCCGACGTCGCCCGTGAGGCGGCAAACGACGTCGTCGACGCCCTGAACGAACTCGGCGTGGCCGAGGACGGCGGAATGACGCTCGTACCGGTCGAGACTGTCTTGTCGGCGGCGGCCCGCAAAGCCGAACACGACGTGCCGGGTGATCCCGCGGACTCCGTCGTGTGGGAGGAATTACTGTCCCGCACGCGCGAAGAGTCGACTCTCAACGGCTTGTTCGTCGCGTTCCTGACGATCGCGTGTCTGCTGGCCGCGATCGGCGTCGTCACCGACTCTCAGATCACGATCGTGGGCGCCATGGTCGTCGGCCCGGAGTTCGGTCCGCTGGCTGCTTTGGCAGTCGCACTCGTACGGCGGGATCGACGGTTGCGCCGACGCTCGATTCTCGCCCTTGCCGTCGGATTCCCCATCGCGATGGGAGTGACCCTTGCCGCCACGTTCGTGGTGAAGTTCTTCGGGTGGATGGACGTCGTCAGTCTCGAATCACTCCACGAGGTCGATTTCGTCTACAAGGTCGGGCCCATTTCGTTTGTCGTCGCGCTTCTTGCCGGTGCGGCTGGGATGCTGGCACTCGTCTCGTCGAAGTCCGCTGCCTTGGTCGGGGTGTTCATCTCGGTCACTACCGTTCCTGCCGCCGGTTTCGCAGTGGTGGCAGCAGCAAACGGGGAGTGGCGGATCGCCGGGTTGTCGTCTCTGCAACTGGCTGTCAACCTGCTCGGGATCGTCATTGCCTGCGTGCTTGTTCTCTGGGTCAGAACGCGAGCCGACGAGGAGTTCGAAGCAGCGTTGAAGGGTATTTCCCGCTTTGTCGACGAGGACAAGACTCCGTGAATTCGCCGGTCCGGAGTTCTGCTCGTCGACAGCAATATTCTCGCGAGAATTGTAAAGCGGTGTGGCGATTAGGGACTTTTGTCATCACCGCAGGTAGACGGCAACTTCTGTCGCTGTGATTACCTGAATTCTCCGCTGTGAGCGGATGAGCCGGGCATGATCGGAGTCACTAACGGGTAAGTTGGTCGGTGATGACCGCATTACTGGCAGACCCCGTTTCCGAAGTCGTCGCAGCTGCTGAGCAGTTGCTGACACGCCGCACAGGGGCACCCGTAACCCTGGTGGATCCAGTCGATCTCGGGGGGAGTGGCCGCACCGTCGTGCTGCGCGTACGTGTCGCCGAGAACCCGTTCTCCCTGCCTCGGACGCTGGTGATCAAGCAGGTCCGCGACAACTTCCAGGGAGCTACCAAAACAGCGATTGCGCTCCCGGCCGCGTCCGAAGGCGACTTCGACGTCGAGACCGCTTTCCTTCGTGAAGCGGTGTCTTATCAGTTCGCCAACGCGCTTGCCAAGGACGCACGCCCCGGTGCCGAACTGTTGGCCTCCGACCTCGATGCTCGCCTCCTGATCCTGAGTGATCTCGGCGACGCCACCGCAATCAGCGTCCGGCTCGAAGACTCCGACCCGGACACCGTCACACACACGTTGATGGCCATGGCGCAGGCCATGGGCCGCATGCACGCCGCGACCGTCGGCCGTGAGGACGACTTCACCGCGCTTCTGCGTCGTGCCGAAGTTGCACATTGCTCGGACGAAGTGGCGGATCAGGTGGGCCGCGCAGTGGCCGGTGTTCCCGCGATGTTGGTGGAAAGTCTCGGCATCGATGTGAGTTCGGACATTCTCGAGCAGGTTCAGCACGCGCAGACACTGTTCAGCGGCGGTCGATTCCGTGCCTTCAGCCCGTCCGACCTGTGCCCGGACAACATCATCGTCAACGACGACGGCGTGCAGTTCCTCGACTACGAGTGGGGTGGCTACCGCGACGCGCTCCTCGACATCACCTATGCACTGGTGTCGTTCCCCGGTTGCCTGTGCAACATCGACCTGACCGAAGAGCGGGCGTCGGCGATGGTCGACGCCTGGCGCGCCGAGGTCGTGGGGATGTGGCCCGCCCTGGCCGACGAAGCCGAGTTGGGGCGCAGGATCGTCGAGGCCCAACTCATCTGGGTCTGGCTCAGCACCTATCTGTATCTGCCCGAGGATCATTCGCGTATCGCCGCCGTCCGCGAGCATTATCTCTCGATCCCGCGCGCCGACGCCTTGGTCGGCCGTTGGGCCAGGCTCGCACGTTCGGCGCAGCTCGCCGGCAACGACGCCGTCGAGGCACATGCCCGCGACGTCGTGGCGGCGCTGCGCACCGAGTTCAGTTGAGTCTCTGACCGAACACACGCAGAAGGGCGCCCGTGCACGCAGCACGGGCGCCCTTTCTCGGTCGAGTCCGCTCAGTTGTCGGAGACCAGATCGTTCTCGGACAGGTCTGTCGCCGCGAGCGCCGTCTCGAGATCAGGATGCCGGAACGTCGACGTGACCTGGTCGGCCACGACGCGGAAAGCCGAGGCCAGAGTCGCGGACTTGTCCGGTTCGGCCGCCCACGTTGCAGTCTGTTCGACGACGACCACGCCGTGGTGGACGTACATCTTGCCGGGGACGAGCGTGATGCCGGCGTTGGTGGCCCACTCGCGCAAGGCTGCGAGTCCCTGGCTCGCACCCTTGGGGCCGCCTACCTCGATGTCGTCACTCGACAACTGCAGCAGTGTGTCGATGTCTTGGGAGTTGAGTGCATCGTGCCACGCGAGGACGGTGGCGATCTCGGAGGTGCTCATGGCGACAACGCTATTACAGCGCCTCCGCCGAGGACGTTCGGGCTGGCTGGAACTGCGGGTTGTGTCCGGCGTCGGTGGTCTCTAGTAGCGTCGATTCGTGAGCGATTGGCAAGCGGAAGACAGTGTGGGGGCGAAAGACGGCGTGGTGGCGGAAGACGGCCTGTTCGAGGCAACTCCGGAGGAATCCGCGATCGTCGACGAACCAGATGTCGTGTCGGTAGCCGAGCGTGCCTTGTCCTCGGTGCCGCCCGGGGCTCCACTGGCTGTCCGCATGCGTCCGCTCACCCTCGGTGAGGTTGTCGGTCAACAGCACCTGCTCGGCCCTGGCGCTCCGCTGCGCAGAATGGTCGAGGGATCCGGTGCAGCATCGGTCCTTCTGTACGGACCTCCCGGCACCGGAAAGACCACTCTCGCCTCGTTGATCTCGGGCGCAACCGGCCGCCGGTTCGAGGCTCTGTCTGCTCTGTCCGCCGGCGTCAAGGAGGTTCGCGGTGTCATCGAACTTGCGCGCCGTCGTCTGCTGAACGGCGAACAGACCGTCTTGTTCATCGACGAGGTTCATCGTTTCTCCAAAACCCAGCAGGACGCCTTGCTCGCCGCGGTCGAGAACCGGATCGTGCTCTTGGTCGGCGCGACCACCGAGAATCCGTCGTTCTCCGTCGTCTCCGCGCTGTTGTCGCGCTCGTTGGTCTTACAACTGCAATCGCTCACCGCTGCGGATGTCCAGGAACTGCTCGAACGCGCCGTCGCCGACGAGCGCGGGTTCGGGGGAGCGATCACGATCGACGACGACGCGATGGAACACCTCGTTCGTCTGGCGGCCGGCGACGCACGCCGAGCCCTGACGGCACTCGAGGCCGCCGCCGGAGCCGCACTGGACACGGCAGGTGACGCGTCGGGCCCGGTGGTGCTCGACCTCGCGACCGTCGAAGCCAGTGTCGACAAGGCCGCGGTTCGGTACGACCGTGCCGGAGATCAGCACTACGACGTCATCAGCGCCTTCATCAAGAGCATTCGTGGATCAGACGTCGACGCCGCCCTGCACTACCTCGCACGGATGCTGACAGCGGGCGAAGACCCTCGTTTCATCGCGAGGCGGCTGGTGGTTCATGCCAGCGAGGACATCGGCATGGCCGATCCGACGGCACTGCAGACTGCCACCGCCGCGGCGCAAGCAGTGCAGCTCATCGGTATGCCGGAGGCTCGTCTGGCGCTGGCACAGGCCACCATTCATCTGGCGACGGCTCCCAAATCGGGTGCGGTCATCGCCGCTCTCGGTGCAGCCATGGCCGACGTGGCCGCCGGAAAATCCGGACTGGTACCGCCGCATCTGCGTGACGGGCACTACAAGGGTGCCGAGCAATTGGGCAACGCAGTCGGATACAAGTACCCGCACGACACACGTGATGGTGTTCTGCGGCAACAGTATCCACCGGACGATCTGGTGGGTGTCGACTATTACCAGCCCACCGCGCACGGCAACGAGCGAGAGATCGCCGATCGGGTGAGCAAACTCCGCCGAATAGTTCGTGGCTGACGCCTGCCAGGTTCCACCGGCCGACGCGTTAGTCTGGACACCCATAGCTCGACGCTCTTGAAGGTAAGGACCGGTTAGTGCAAACCCACGAGATCCGCAGGCGATTCCTCGACCACTTCGTCAAGGCCGGCCACACCGAGGTGCCCAGCGCCTCGCTGATTCTCGACGACCCGAACCTTCTGTTCGTCAACGCGGGCATGGTTCCGTTCGTGCCGTTCTTCCTCGGGCAGCAGACGCCGTCCTACTCACGGGCGACGTCCGTGCAGAAGTGTGTCCGCACCCTGGACATCGAAGAGGTCGGCATCACCACCCGCCACAACACCTTCTTCCAGATGGCGGGCAACTTCTCCTTCGGTGACTACTTCAAGAAGGAAGCCATCTCCCACGCCTGGCAGTTGCTGACAGGTTCGGTCGAGGACGGCGGATACGGCATCGATCCCACGCGCCTGTGGGCAACCGTCTATCTCGACGACGACGAAGCATTTTCGATCTGGCGCGACGAGGTCGGAGTGCCAGAAGAACGCATCCAGCGCCGCGGGATGAAGGACAACTACTGGTCCATGGGTATCCCCGGACCGTGTGGACCCTGCTCGGAGATCTTCTACGACCGCGGCGCCGAATACGGCGTCGAGGGTGGCCCCGAAGCCGACGAGGATCGCTACATCGAGATCTGGAACCTCGTGTTCATGCAGAACGAGCGCGGCGAGGGCACCAACAAGGGCGACTACCCGATCCTCGGACCGCTGCCGAAGAAGAACATCGACACCGGCATGGGCGTCGAGCGCGTCGCGTTCCTCCTGCAGGGCGTCGAAAACGTCTACGAGACAGACCTTCTCCGCCCCGTCATCGACAAGGCCGCCGAACTGACCGGCAGTGTGTACGGGACCGATCACACGTCTGACGTTCGTTTCCGCGTCATCGCCGACCACGCACGCACTGCAGCGATGTTGATCGCCGACGGTGTGAACCCCGGTAACTACGGCCGCGGATACGTCCTGCGCCGGTTGCTGCGTCGCATCGTGCGCTCGGCCAAACTGCTCGGCAGCGAGCAGCCCACCATGCGCGAGTTCATGATCGTCGTCCGCGACACGATGGCGCCGTCGTACCCGGTTCTGGAAACCGACTTCACGCGCATCGAGAACGTTGCCGTCGGTGAGGAGACCGCGTTCCTCAAGACGCTGGCGTCGGGATCGGCCCTGTTCGAGAATGCTGCCGAGACGGTCAAGTCGTCCGGAAAGTCGGTCATCGCCGGCGATCAGGCATTTGCACTGCACGACACCTACGGCTTCCCGATCGACCTCACGCTCGAAATGGCGTCCGAGGCCGGTCTCACAGTCGACGAAGACGGCTTCCGTACGCTGATGGCCGAGCAGCGCAAGCGCGCCAAGGACGATGCTCAAGCGCGTAAGCACGCGCATGCGGACCTGACGGTCTACAAGGAACTGCTCGATCGAGGCGCCACCGAGTTCACCGGTTTCGACGAGCTCGTCTCCGAGGCTCACGTCCTCGCGCTGATCGTCGACGGCGTCCGTGTGCCGGTGGCGAAGGCAGGCCAGGACGTCGAGGTCATCCTCGACCGAAGCCCGCTCTATGCAGAGTCCGGTGGACAGATCGCCGACATCGGTTCGCTCACCGCTCCGGGCCTCGAAGCCAAGGTCAACGACGTGCAGAAGATCGCCAAGAAGGTCTGGACGCACAAGGTGACGGTCAAGAAGGGCGAGATCACCGAGGGTGACGTCGTCCTCGCGCACGTCGATGCCGAGTGGCGCAAGGGCGCAACCCAGGGGCACTCCGGTACCCACATGGTGCATGCGGCGCTGCGTCAGGTGCTCGGCCCCAACGCGGTGCAGGCGGGCTCTCTCAACAAGCCGGGATACCTCCGCTTCGACTTCTCCTGGCAGGGCGCGCTGTCCGACTCCCAGAAGCAGGACATCGAGGCACTCACCAACGAAGCCGTGGCGTCGAACTACGCGGTCAACACCTTTGTCACCGATCTCGACAAGGCCAAGGCGATGGGTGCGATGGCACTCTTCGGTGAGAACTACGGCGACGAGGTTCGCGTCGTCGAAATCGGCGGTCCGTTCTCGATGGAACTGTGCGGCGGCACTCACGTCGGAAGCTCCGCTCAGATCGGTCAGGTCACGCTGCTCGGTGAGCAGTCGGTGGGCTCCGGAATCCGACGCGTCGAGGCGTACGTCGGTTTGGACTCTTACCGCTACCTCGCCAAGGAGCGTGCGCTGCTGGCCGGACTGTCCTCCTCGCTGAAGGTTCCTTCGGAAGAGGTGCCTGCCCGAGTCGAGGCTCTCGTCGAGCGTCTGAAGGTGGCCGAGAAGGAACTCGAACAGACCAAGGCCAAGGCTGTGCTGGCATCGGCGGGCGAGTACGTCGCCAAGGCCAAGCGCATCGGCAGCGTCCTCGTCATAGCCGAGCCTGCTCCCGCGGGCGTCGGCGGCAACGATCTGCGCAGCCTCGTCACGGACATCAAGGGTCGTCTCGGCTCCGAACCTGCCGTCGTAGCTCTCCTCGGTGACGTCGACGGCAAGGTCCCGTTCGTGGTCGCATCCAGCAAGGCAGCCCAGGGTCTCGGTGTGAAGGCCGGTGAGCTGGTTGCGTCCTTCGGTCCCAAGATCGGTGGCCGCGGCGGCGGAAAGCCCGACATGGCCCAGGGTTCGGGTTCGGACTCCGCAGGAATCCCGGCGGCGCTCGATGCGATCCGGGACAGAGTCGGAGAGCTGGCGGGCGGCAGCTGACGGTGGTGGCTACGCAGCAGGGTCCCGATCGCCCCGGCATCGACGACCCTGGTCGCGGGCGGCGTATCGCCATCGACGTCGGCAGCGTTCGCATCGGCGTCGCGTCCAGCGACCCCGACGGCATCCTCGCGACACCGGTGGAAACGGTTCCACGCTCGAAGGAGCGTGGGCCCGACGCGCCGGATATCCGGCGCATTATCGCCATCGTGTCCGAATACGAGGCCGTTGAGGTTATCGTCGGACTGCCACAGACGCTGCGCGGTGAGCAAGGTAAAGCCGCCGGTATCGCGACTGCATTCGCCAAACGACTGCAGCGGGCCGTCGAACCGATCCCGGTGAGACTGTCCGACGAACGACTGACGACCGTCACGGCTGCGCGCAACCTCCGCGAAAGTGGAGTCAAGGCACGCGGTCAGCGACCGATGATCGATCAGGCTGCGGCGGTGGAAATCCTGCAAGGCTGGCTGGACGAGCGGAGTAGAGCTGTGAAACCAGGGGAGTCGTCGAAGGACGCTGCACTGGAGGGCGATCTGTGAACGCGCGGTGGGATGAGGGCGGCGGAAGCCGGCCCACCAGTTCGTTCGACTTCGACAACGACGAGACCATGGTCATGCGTGCGCTGCCGCAGAACATCGATCCGCCGCACATGTCGCGAGCGGAGGCACGTAAGCAACGCGAAGCGCGCAACAAGCGCGCGAAGCGAGGTAAGAAGGTCGGTGTTCTCGCTCTCCTGGTGTTGGTGATCGCGGTTCTCGGCGTCGGTGCATACGGTGCCCTCTGGTACATGGATCGCAACAAGGCCGCGGAGGACTTCGCCGGCCCGGGCGGCGCTCCCGTGGTCATCCAGATCAACAGTGGAGAAACCGCATCGGAGATCGGTGCGACGCTGGAAGCGAAGAACGTCGTCGCGAGTTCCGCTGCTTTCTACAACGCCGCGATCGCCAACCCGTCGGAGATCCAGAAGGTGCAACCAGGCTTCTACCAGGTGCCGGTGCAGAGTAGCGCCGCGAGCGCACTCGACACCTTGGTTGCCCCGGACTCCCGAGTCGGCAGTGTTGTCATCGCCGAGGGTCGTCAGCTGCACGACAGTTCGGACGCGCAGACGGGCTCGCTCAAGAAGGGCATCTACAACCTCATTTCCGAGGCGAGTTGTGTCGGCCCGGTTTCCGCTCAGAAGTGCGTCTCGACGGACGAATTGAACACTGCGGGAGCGTCTTCCGATCTGGCTTCGCTCGGCGTGCCGGACTGGGCGATGTCGTCGGTCAAGAGCGTGCCGGACAAGGACCGTCAGCTCGAAGGCCTGATCGCCGCCAGCAGTTGGGATTTCGACCCCACTGCGACGCCGACCGAGATCCTGCGTTCGTTGGTCGAGGGCAGCGCCGCCAAGTACGAGGCCACCGGGATCCTGACAGCAGGCAGCGGAGTCGGAATGTCGCCGTACCAGTTGTTGGTGGCAGCGTCGCTGGTCGAGCGTGAGGCATTGCCTGGCGACATGGCCAAGGTCGCGCGGGTGATCGTCAACCGACTCGCAGTCGATCAACCTTTGCAGTTCGACTCCACGGTCAACTACTCACTCGACACCACCGAAGTTGCCACCACGGATGCCGACCGTGAGCGCGTCACCCCCTGGAACACGTACGCAATGCCCGGTCTGCCTGCGACGCCTATTGCTTCGCCGAGCATCGACGCGCTGAAGGCCGTGGAATCGCCGGCGGCCGGTGACTGGTTGTACTTCGTCACGATCAACAAGGAAGGCCAGACGCTCTTCACCAAGAGTTACGAGGAGCATCTGGCCAACATCGAACTGGCACAGCAAAGTGGGATTCTCGACAGTGGACGGTAGTACCGCGACTTCGCTCGCGACGCCGCGTAAGGCGGCAGTTCTCGGAAGCCCGATCGCTCACTCGAAGTCGCCGTTGCTGCACCTTGCTGCGTACGAGGCTTTGGGTCTGAGCGATTGGACCTACGAGCGGATCGAATGCACCGGCGAGCAGTTGCCTGCCCTCGTGGACTCACTCGGCCCCGAATGGGTCGGCCTCTCCGTGACGATGCCGGGCAAGATCGCAGCACTCGACTATGCCACCGAACGCACACCGCGAGCGGTGACCATCGGCTCGGCGAACACCCTGGTCCGCATCGACGGCGGTTGGCGTGCCGACTGCACGGACGTCGACGGAGTCAGCGGTGCGTTGATCGCCGGCGGCGTCGGCGATCTCAGCGGCACTTCGGCGGTAGTCGTCGGCGCGGGCGGCACCGCGCGGCCGGCATTGGTCGCGTTGGCCGACATGGGAGTTCGGACAGTCACCGTGGTCGCGCGTGATCCGGGGCGAGCATCCGGTGCCATCGAATGCGGCAGTGCTGTCGGGTTGGGCATTGATCTGGTCTCTTTCGACGACGCACGACTCGGTGGGATCTGCGCCGAATCCTCGGTTTTGGTCAGCACCGTTCCCGCAGAAGCGGCCGCGCCTTTCGCCCAGCAAATGGGGAAGGCTCGATTTGTCCTCGACGCGATCTACAACCCCTGGCCGACGCCACTCGCTTCGGCTGTCGAGGCGGCTGGTGGCACGGTGATCGGTGGCCTCGAGATGTTGCTCAATCAGGCTTTCGGACAGGTAGAGCAGTTCACGGGCAAGCCCGCTCCGCGAGAGGCGATGGCTGCCGCTATCGCCTAGCTCTGTTCACAGTGTCGAGGTAGTCCACAAGACGATTCGTGGTCTGCCGCTGGTGTACGCCAGACGCCAAGCTCGAAACCATGTGGACGTTCGTGGTCTTGGCAGGCGCTGGGGTAATCGGTGGTGTCGGTGCTCGGGCGATCGTCGACAGCTGGTTGCGACGACACGGTTATCGACCAGTAGTGGCTCTCTGTTGTGTGCCACAGTGTGCCGTCGCAACAGGCTGGGTTGTGGTCGGCGCTCTGAATACCTCGGTGGTGCAGTTGCTTTCCGGTCTCGCCGTGGTGTGGTGGTGCGTCGCGATCTCGACTGTCGACCTGGCCGTGCGCCGGCTGCCCAACAGTTTCACGTTGCCCGGCTACGCAGTCGTGATGTTCTACGCGACGGTGGCAGGCACGGTGTGGGCGGCCGCGGTGGGATCGGTGCTGCTCGCCGGAATCCATCTCCTGGCGCACGTGATGTCGCCTGGTTCCATGGGTGTCGGCGATGCGAAACTCTCTCTTCCACTCGGCGCTCTTACCGGATTGGCGGGTGCTGACGCCTGGCTGTGGTCGTTGGTGTCTGCGTCGGTGCTCACCGCAACCCTGGGGATCGTGCTCGAACTGCGGACGCTCGGACGTCGAAAGTGGGGACCGGTTGCCCACAATTCGCCCCTGCCGCACGGTCCTTCGATGTGCCTGGCAGCATGCGGTTCGATCACGTTTGCCTGGCTGACGTGACGAGTGCAACATCGGCGGAAAGTCTGGCGTCATTTACCGTTCAACGACGAACCGTGATCTGCAGGAAAGACGTAACCGTCGGTTTCATAAATGCGGGTATTGCAAGCGCGCAGTCCCAGTATTCGGCGAGTCGGACTTGCCGAATGTCCACATGCTGTCGTTCACTGAGCATTCGGAAATGGGACAAAACGAATCTCGTTTCGCACTCGATTATCGGGGGAACCTATGCGCACAAGGCTTTTCGTCGCTGCGGCAGCCTGTTTGGCTGCTGTGGCCGCAGGGACAGGCGTCGCCGGCGCCGCGCCTGCACCTTCGTCGGTGGCACTGGGCGGGGGCTCAGGAATCCTGCTGCCGGACGTGGATCACTCCAATCCCGACCAAGTTGCGGCGTGCACGTTGACCGCGGTCGGCTATGACAACGCCGGTTCGCTCGTGGCACTCACCGCCGGACATTGTGGAGTTGTCGGCGACCGGGTGTTCGCCGAATACCTGCCCGAAGCCGGCCCCATCGGCCGGTTCACCTACTCGAGTCCGGTCTCGGACATCGCCGTGATCGATCTCGACGACGCAAAGGTTGCCCCGCTGCGTACCGTCGGCGGCACGACGATCAACGGAATCGGCGCCCCGCCGGCACCGGGCACGATCGTGTGCAAGGAAGGCCGATCGACCGGCAACACGTGCGGTATCACCTGGGGTTACGACTCCGTCTACGGTGAGATCGTCGAGCACACCTGCTCGATTCCCGGTGACTCCGGTGGACCCCTTGTCGTCGGTGATCGCCTGGTCGGCTTGATCAGCAACGGTTTCGAACCGTACTGCTTCGAGCCGCTCCCGCCGCCGTTCCATGCTCCCGACAACTCGGCGGACATCAACATCGGTTTGGCTGACATCAATGCCAACGGTGGAGGATTCCGCCTGTTCTAGACCCGCAGGAACCTCTGAGATGGCCCACACGCATCGTGCGTGTGGGCCATCTGCGTTCACCCGGAGGGCCACTGTGACAACTGAGGTCTGCGACGTGGAAAGATGGTCGGCGTGCTGCGTTGGATAACTGCCGGAGAATCCCATGGTCCCGCCCTCGTTGCGATGCTCGAGGGCATGGTCGCGGGGGTCGAAGTGACCTCTGAGGCCATCTCGTCCGAACTTGCCCGTCGTCGACTCGGTTACGGCCGTGGCGCACGGATGAAGTTCGAGGCCGACAAGGTCACCATCATCGGCGGTGTCCGCCACGGATTTACGCTCGGTGGCCCCGTGGCCATCGAAATAGGCAACACCGAGTGGCCCAAGTGGGAAACCATCATGTCCGCCGACCCGGTCGACCCGGACCTGCTCGCCGATCAGGCACGCAATGCCCCGCTGACGCGCCCGCGTCCCGGCCACGCCGATTACAGCGGCATGCTCAAGTACGGCTTCAACGATGCGCGTCCCGTCCTCGAGCGTGCCAGCGCTCGCGAGACCGCAGCCCGAGTAGCCGCCGGAACCGTCGCGCGTTCGTTCCTGCGTCAGGTGTTCGGTGCCGAGGTCGTCTCACACGTCATCTCCATCGGCGCTTCCGAGCCGTACGTCGGTCCTGTGCCGGAGGGCAAGGATCTGGACGCGATCGACGCGAGCCCGGTCCGTGCCTTCGACAAGGCCGCCGAAGAGTCGATGATCGCCGAAATCGAATCGGCCAAGAAGGACGGCGACACCCTCGGTGGCGTCGTCGAGGTCGTCATCCACGGGTTGCCGGTCGGACTCGGCACCTTCGTCAGTGGCGCCGAGCGTCTCGATTCACGACTTGCCGCTGCCCTCATGGGAATTCAGGCCATCAAGGGCGTCGAGGTCGGTGACGGCTTCGAGACCGCGCGCCGTCGTGGCAGCGAGGCTCACGACGAGATCCGTCCGGGCCCCGACGGCATCGTGCGTTCCACGAACCGCGCAGGCGGTATCGAAGGTGGCATGACCAATGGTGAGGCTCTGCGAGTTCGCGCCGCGATGAAGCCGATCTCGACGGTTCCGCGCGCTCTGGCGACGGTCGACATGGAGAGCGGCGAGGAAGCGGTTGCCATCCACCAGCGCAGCGACGTGTGCGCGGTTCCGGCCGCCGGCGTCGTCGCCGAGTCGATGGTTGCGCTTGTCGTGGCTCAGGCTGCACTCGAAAAGTTCGGTGGTGATTCCATTGCTGAAACCACTGCCAACTACCGTCGTTACGCCGAGGGCATCGCAGCCCGGCCGCCTCGATAGGACTCACGTATCGATGAAGCCGAAGGCTGTACTCATCGGTCCGCCCGGAGCCGGCAAATCGACCATCGGTCGACGTCTCGCGCAGGCACTCGAACTCGAATTGGTCGATACCGACGCCGAGATCGAACGGACCACGGGTAGGACGATCCCGGAGATCTTCACCCATGACGGCGAGCCTCGGTTTCGTGAGATCGAGGAATCGGTGGTTCGCGAAGCGTTGGAGGCCACCGACGGCATCGTCTCCCTCGGCGGTGGCGCGATCCTCTCCGATCGCACCCGCGAACTGCTCCAGGGTCACACGGTCATCTACCTCGAGATCAGTGTCGCCGAAGGGCTTCGCCGCACCGGGGCGAACAATCATCGTCCGCTGCTGGCCGGCGGAGATCCCAAGGTCAAGTACCAGGAGTTGATGAGGCGTCGTCGTCCGCTGTACCGGCGTTCGGCCACGATTCGGATTCGGACCGACGGCCGAAGTCCGGCGCGTGTCGTCGGACAACTGGTGTCGAAACTTCAAGACAAATGAACAACCGGAGCGGAGTAGTGGAGCAGTGACCGAACCCGTACGTGTAGAGGTGAAGACCGCAAGTCCTTACCCGGTCGTGATCGGCCGCGGCCTGCTCGGTGATCTCGTTGCCGAGTTCGACGGCGCGCGCACTGTCGCGATCTTCCATCAGCCGCCGCTGGCAGAGACCGCGGAGGCCGTACGGGCTGCGTTGGCGGAGAAGGGAATCGACGCTCACCGTATCGAGATTCCCGATGCCGAGGACGGCAAGGATCTTGCCGTCGCCGGCTTCTGCTGGGATGTGCTCGGCCGGATCGGCCTGACTCGCAGCGACGCGATCATGAGCTTGGGCGGGGGAGCGGCGACCGACCTCACCGGCTTCGTCGCTGCTACGTGGATGCGCGGTGTCAAGGTAGTTCACGTCCCCACCACCTTGCTCGCGATGGTCGACGCAGCAGTGGGCGGGAAAACCGGTATCAACACCGAAGCGGGCAAGAACCTCGTCGGTTCGTTCCACGAACCCGGCGCGGTGTTCATCGATCTCGCGACACTCGAGACGGTGCCGCACAACGAGATCGTCGCCGGCATGGCCGAGGTCATCAAGACCGGATTCATCGCCGACCCGGTAATCCTGGATCTCATCGAAGCCGATCCCAAGGCAGCTCTCGATCCGTCGGGAACTGTTCTGCCCGAGTTGATTCGTCGCTCCGTCGAGGTCAAGGCCAAGGTCGTGGCCGCGGATCTGCGCGAGTCGGATCTGCGTGAAATCCTCAACTACGGCCACACCCTCGGCCACGCGATCGAACGTCGTGAACGCTACAAGTGGCGCCACGGTGCTGCCGTCTCCGTCGGACTGGTCTTCGCTGCCGAACTCGGACGGCTCGCGGGCCGACTCGATGACGCCACCGCGGATCGTCACAAGTCGATTCTCGATCTCGTCGGGCTGCCGACGTCCTACGACGGTGACGCCTTCGGTGACCTGCTCAAGGGAATGCAGACCGACAAGAAGAACCGTGCCGGCCTGCTGCGTTTCGTGGTCCTCGACGGTCTGGCCAAGCCGGGCCGCCTCGAAGGGCCGGATCCGAGCTTGTTGGTTGCGGCATACTCCGCGATTGCCCGCGATGCGAGGCCGGCCGGCGGAACGGTCCTGCTGTGAAGATCAACGTCGTCAACGGGCCCAATCTGGGACGTCTGGGTAAGCGTCAGCCCGAGGTCTACGGCGCGACCACACACGACGACCTGATCGAATTGTGTGTCGCGGCAGGCAAGGAGCTCGGCGTCGAGGTCGTCGTTCGTCAGAGCGATCACGAAGGTGATCTGCTCGGCTGGATCCACGACGCGGCCGACGCGGGGGAACCCGTGATCCTCAATGCCGGTGGCTTGACGCACACGTCGGTGGTCCTACGAGATGCATGCGCCGAACTGACCGCAGGTCTCGTCGAAGTACACATCTCGAACGTTCATGCGCGAGAAGAGTTTCGGCACCATTCTTACCTGAGCCCGATTGCGACCGGCGTGATCGTCGGACTCGGCGTCGCCGCGTACCCGCTGGCGATCAGATTCCTCGCCGAGCGGGGCTGAACGAGGGTAGTCGAAAACCCAGCCACACGAATGCGGCCCCGAGGAAAACATCCTCGGGGCCGCATTCGGTTGTGTAGACGGTGGGCGTTACTGCTCGCGCTTGCCCAGATCGATCGCCGGGAAGACCGCGGTATCGGCGTCGGATTCCTCGACGGACATCGCGGCTCCGCTGTACGCGTGCTGCTCGGTGGGGGAGTCGTAGCCCTCGCTGACGGGCACGGGTTCGCGGTGACGCTCGTGGGTCGGGGTCTGCGGAGCTGTTCCGTTCTTGCGCTGTTCGCGGCTGACGAAGAAGCGTCCGACGGTGATGGCGATCATGGCGGGGACGAAGATGAGAAGAATCGTGAACGCCGCACCCGACGTCACCTCGAAGAACAAGCCCTGCTGGGTCAGTTCGAGGGAGGGGACGAGGCTGAGTGCCCAGCTGGCAGCACCGGCGACGAACCCTCCGACCAATGCGGCCTTGAGCCACAGCATGGTCAGATCGGCGCCGTCCTCGGGTTCGGGGAAGTTCCGGCGGTCACGAATGCCGTCGATACCACCCCAGATCGCGGCGAAGACGATGACGATCAACAGGGACAGCCAGCGCAGGGTGGACCCCTGAAGTGGCCACTGTGCGATCGCTGCACCGAGCAACGCACGAAACACAACATGTATCAGGGCCATGCCGAGGCCACGTACCAACCACGCATTCATGGGTACAGCCTAACTAGAACCCATTACACCTTGTGGCCTAACCCACACTTATTGCTGTAACCGTGAGTTTCGAGTTGATCGGCAGGTCTGCGCGGGCGGTAGGTTCGAGGGATGCCGGTCGACTTCAGAACACGCCGTGAATCCCTCAGACGCCTCCTCTCGGAGCGCGAACTCGACGCGATTCTCGTCACAGATCTCCTCAACATCAGATACCTCACCGGTTTCACCGGCTCGAATGCGGCGCTCGTCGTCAGTGCATCCGATTCAGCGTCCGACGAACGCGAGACGGTGATCTGCACCGACGGCCGTTACGTGACGCAGGTCGCGGAGCAGGTACCTGACCTTCGTGCCGAAATCGCCCGTTCGAGTGCTGCGCACTTGATCGAGAAGTCCACGGCGCCCGTTCTCGGATTCGAGTCACACGTGGCGACGTTCGCCGAACATCGGGCGTGGACCGAGGCGGCGCCGAAGATCCGGTTCGAACCGGTGAGCGGACTTGTCGAACAGTTGCGCATGGTCAAGGACGAGCACGAGGTGGAGTTGTTGCGCGCCGCGTGCACCGCAGCCGATGTCGCGTTGGCACAGTTGATCACTCGCGGTGGTCTGCGACCTGGCCGAACGGAACGAGAGGTCGGCCGCGAGCTGGAAAATCTGATGCTCGACAACGGTGCGGACGGTATTTCGTTCGAGACGATCGTCGCGGCCGGCGCCAACTCGGCAATTCCGCATCACCGACCGACCGACGCGATCCTGGCGTCGGGTGACTTCGTGAAACTCGACTTCGGAGCTCAGGTCGGTGGGTACCACTCGGACATGACCCGTACCTACGTGCTCGAGTCCGTTTCCGATTGGCAACAGGAGATCTACGAGCTTGTCGCGCGTTCTCAAGCTGCCGGTTGCGACGCGCTCGCGCCGGGTGTCGAATGTGCGGCAGTCGACGCCGTCGCCCGTGCGGTGATCGACGATGCAGGGTACGGCGAATTGTTCCTGCACGGCCTCGGCCACGGTGTCGGCCTCGAAATCCACGAAGCACCGGGGATCGGCAAGCTCGGCACCGGTACACTTCTTTCCGGCGCGGCGGTGACCGTCGAGCCGGGCGTGTACTTCTCCGGGCGCGGAGGTGTACGGATCGAGGACACGCTCGTAGTTCGTGAGCAGGGGCCAGAGCTGCTCACACTGACCGCAAAAGACCTTACCGTCGTCTGAGACGGTTTCCCGACCCCTAGGAGACGCGAAGCAAGTGGCTTCCACCAGTGATTTCAAGAATGGTCTGGTTCTGCAGATCGAAGGCCAGCTGTGGACGATCATCGAGTTCCAGCATGTCAAGCCCGGCAAGGGCCCTGCCTTCGTGCGCACCAAGCTCAAGAACGTGCTCTCGGGCAAGGTAGTGGACAAGACGTTCAACGCCGGTGTGAAGGTCGAGACCGCCACGGTCGACCGTCGTGACATGACGTACCTCTACCACGACGGCAGCGACTACATCTTCATGGACGGCGACACCTACGACCAGGTGTCGATCAGCGAATCCACCGTCGGCGACCAGTCGCGTTTCCTGCTCGAGAACATGGCCGTCCAGGTCGCGACCCACGAAGACGTTCCCCTCTTCGTCGAGCTTCCGGTCACGGTCGAGCTCGTCGTCAAGCACACCGATCCGGGCCTGCAGGGCGACCGCTCCACCGGCGGCACCAAGCCTGCCACCCTCGAGACCGGTGCCGAGATCAACGTCCCGCTCTTCATCAACACCGGTGACAAGCTCAAGGTCGATTCCCGTGACGGCAACTACCTCGGGCGTGTGAATTCCTGAGTGTCCGGCACACATAAGAAACTCGGTGCACGCCACAAGGCGCGCAAGCGTGCCGTCGACTTCCTCTTCGAAGCCGAGGCACGTGACCTCGATCCGGTCGCACTCGCGTCGGAGCGTTCCGACCTGTCCGTCAAGGACGACGCGGTAGCGCCTGTCGCGGCCTACACCGTCACGTTGGTGTCCGGAGTCGCGGAGAATCTGGACCGGATCGATCAGGTCATCTCCTCGCATCTGCAGGACTGGACGCTCGAGCGTCTGCCCGCCGTCGACCGTGCGATTCTGCGTATCGCCGTGTGGGAGCTCTTCCACGCGACGGACGTTCCTCCGGTTGTCGCCGTGGACGAGGCCGTCGAACTCGCCAAGCAGCTCTCGACGGACGACTCTCCGGGATTCGTCAACGGAATCCTCGGCCAGGTCGTTCTCGTTGCGCCGCAGGTTCGATCGGCAGCAGCGGCGACCTCGCAGCGCGCGCAGGAATCGGATTCCGGTACCGAGTAGCAAGTCTTGTTCCACCACCCGCCGTGCGAGTCGCACAGATGTCACTGCGCGAGTCGCACAGATGTCACTGCGCGAGTTGTGTGTCTGCACACAACCGGTCAGAGTCACTGCTCGCACGGCGGGATCAGGTCTGTCGGCTGATAGGGTGGGGACCGTCAGACATCCTTTAACGATCCGTCCAGTGAGGCGGAGAAGGAGGTCGCAGCATGAGCGTGCCCGAAGGGTCTCGCCCATCCGATCTTGCAGGTCCAGATAACGCGAAGGCGCCGGTCGGTGCCGAGGCAGGTAGCGAGACCCGCGAATTGTTGTCCGCCCAGGATGTGGGCCGGACCATCGCGCGGATCGCTCACGAGATCATCGAGAAAACCGCACTCGACGGACCCGAGGGAACAGCCCCTCGTGTGGTTCTGATCGGTATCCCTACGCGTGGAACCACTCTCGCCACGCGACTGCGCGCCAAGATCGAAGAATTCTCCGGTGTGCGTCTTCCTATCGGATCTCTCGACATCACGCTCTACCGGGATGATCTCCGCAACAAGCCGCATCGCCCGCTCGAGCGCACGTCCGTCCCCGAAGGTGGCGTCGACAATGCGCTGGTCGTTCTCGTGGACGACGTCCTCTTCTCCGGTCGCACTGTGCGCTCGGCACTGGACGCGTTGCGCGATCTGGGGCGCCCTCGTGCGGTCCAACTCGCAGTGCTCGTGGATCGTGGTCACCGCGAACTCCCGCTGCGTGCCGACTACGTCGGCAAGAACGTCCCGACCGCGAGGTCCGAGGACGTCAAGGTTCTCCTCCAGGAGCACGACGGCAGGGAAGCGGTAGTCATCTCCGGAGGTAAGAGCGCGTGAAGCACCTTCTTTCCATCGCGGACCTCGATCGTGAGTCCGCGGTAGAACTTCTCGACGAGGCGGAACGCTTCGAGCAGGCGCTTCTGGGACGCGAGGTACGCAAGCTCCCGACGCTGCGTGGACGCACGGTCATGACGGTGTTCTTCGAAAACTCGACGCGCACCCGGGTGTCCTTCGAGGTGGCCGGCAAGTGGATGAGTGCCGACGTCATCAACGTCAGCGCATCGAGTTCCTCGGTGTCCAAGGGCGAATCCCTGCGCGATACCGCGATGACCCTGCGCGCGGCGGGTGCCGACGCCCTCATCGTGCGGCATCCGGCGTCGGGTGCCGCCCACCAGATCGCCAAGTGGACCGGAGCGGCCGACGACGGTGGCCCGGCAGTCATCAACGCAGGTGACGGTACGCACGAGCATCCCACCCAGGCGCTTCTCGACGCCTTGACCCTTCGGCAGCGTCTCGGTGACATCGAGGGCAAGCGGATCGCGATCGTCGGCGATATTCTGCACAGCCGCGTGGCCCGCTCCAACGCGCTGCTGCTCTCGATGCTCGGCGCCGAGGTTGTTCTTGTTGCCCCGCCGACACTGCTGCCGGTCGGGGCGCACACGTGGCCGGTCACGGTCTCGCATTCACTCGACGCCGAACTGCCCGGCCTCGACGCGGTGCTGATGCTGCGGGTTCAGGCCGAACGCATGAACGGCGGCTTCTTCCCGTCGCAGCGCGAGTACTCGATCAACTACGGCCTGTCCGAGAAGCGACTGGCGATGCTGGCCGATCATGCGGTGGTACTGCACCCCGGCCCGATGCTGCGCGGCATGGAGATTGCATCCGCCGTCGCCGATTCCTCGAAAACTGCTGTACTGCAACAGGTTACCAACGGCGTGCACATGCGCATGGCTGTCTTGTTCCGACTTCTGGTCGGGTCGGAGGACGGCGCGCTGTGACGAGAAACGAGAACGGAGAATCACCCGTGAGTGTCCTGCTCCGCGGAGTCCTGATCTACGGAGAAGGTGAGCCCACCGACGTACTCGTCGGCGACGGCACGATCCTCGAGATCGGCGTGGACCTCGATCCGGCCACGGCATCCGAGGTGATCGATGCCGGCGGGCAGATCCTGCTTCCCGGCTTCGTGGATCTGCACACGCATCTGCGCGAGCCGGGCCGCGAAGACACCGAGACCATCGAAACCGGTAGCTCGGCAGCCGCGCTGGGTGGATACACCGCGGTCTTCGCGATGGCCAACACGAGCCCCGTCGCCGATTCGGTGGTCATCACCGATCACGTCTGGCGACGCGGTCAGGAAGTCGGCCTCGTCGACGTCCACCCCGTTGGCGCAGTCACCGCAGGCCTGGAAGGCAAGCAGCTCGCCGAGATGGCGACCATGGCCGCTGGCGTCGGCAAGGTCAAGATGTTCTCCGACGACGGCCACTGCGTCTACGACCCACTGATCATGCGTCGTGCGCTCGAATACTCCAGCTCACTGGGCGTTCTGATCGCACAGCACGCCGAAGAGCCCCGCCTGACCGTCGGTGCGGTCGCCCACGAGGGCCCCACGGCCGCGCGTCTCGGCCTGGCCGGATGGCCGCGAGCAGCCGAAGAATCGATCGTCGCCCGTGACGCACTCCTCGCGCGTGACGCCGGAGCTCGCGTTCACATCTGCCACGCATCCACCGCCGGAACCGTTGAACTCGTGAAGTGGGCTCGCAGCCAAGGGATTTCGATCACCGCCGAGGTCACCCCGCATCACCTGCTCCTCGACGATTCACGGCTCGAGACGTACGACGCGATCAACAAGGTCAATCCTCCCTTGCGTGAGGCCAGCGATGTTGCTGCCCTGCGCAAGGGTCTGGCCGAGGGCATCATCGACTGCGTCGCGACCGACCATGCTCCGCACGCCGAGCAGGACAAGTGCTGCGAATTCGCGGCCGCTCGTCCCGGAATGCTCGGCCTCGAGACGGCGCTGTCGATCATCGTGCAGACGATGGTCCAGCCTGGTCTGTTGGACTGGCGCGGCGTTGCCCGGGTCATGAGCGAGCGCCCCGCGGCAATCGTGGGCCTCGACGATCAGGGCCGCCCCATCGAGGTGGGGGAGCCGGCGAACCTGACATTGGTCGATCCGTCGGCCGAGTGGACGGTCCACGGTCCGGACTTGGCGAGTGTCGCGCATAACACTCCGTACGAGTCGATGACATTGCCCGCTCGGGTCACGACCACACTGTTACGTGGCCGCATCACCGCACACGACGGGAATGTGCGGCTGCGGAGTAGCGAGGAGTAGCGCGTCATGGACAGAGCACTGTGGATCATCGGTCTGGCGATCTTCTGGGTCGCGATGATCGGCCTGATGTACGTCGGCTGGCGTGGACGCGCTCGACGCCAGAAAGACAGGATCGGCGAGCTGCCGACGGTACCGGCAACCCTGGGTGAGCTGCTCGTGCTGCCGACCACCGGCCTCTACGTCGGCAGCACCATCGCACCCAGTTGGCAGGACCGTATCGCCGTGGGCGACCTCGGTTTCCGCGCCACCTGCGAGATCAGCCGCTACAGCGGCGGAATTCTGGTCGAGCGTGACGGTGCGTCGGCCATATGGATTCCGGAGAAGTCGATCCGCGCGATCCGCACGGAGAACGGTCTCGCCGGCAAGGTCATGAGCAAGGACGGCGTCCTGGTCATCCGCTGGGAATTGCCGAGCGGAACCGAGATCGACACGGGCGTGCGCGGTGACGACAAGACGGTTTATCCGGACTGGGTCAAGCCGGTAACTGCTTCGAACAAGACTGCTTCGAACAAGACGAATGACAACGAAGACGCAAGCTCTGGCGACATCGAGCAGAACGGAAAGAACGCATGAGCGGCTTTGGTAACAGCCCGGCAGTACTGGTCCTCGAAGACGGACGGGTGTTCCGCGGAACCACCTTCGGTGCGGTTGGACAGACCCTGGGCGAAGCGGTGTTCAGCACCGGAATGACCGGCTACCAGGAAACGCTCACCGATCCCAGCTACCACCGCCAGATCGTGGTCTCCACCGCGCCGCAGATCGGCAACACCGGCTGGAACGACGAAGACGACGAGTCGGTCGGACCGACCGGCGAGCGTGCCGGCGCCAAGATCTGGGTTGCCGGATACGTCGTTCGTGATCCCTCGCGCGTCACCTCGAGCTGGCGTGCAACCGGTTCGCTGCAGGCCAAGCTCGAAGAGCAGGGCATCGTCGGAATCGCCGGGATCGACACTCGTGCCCTGGTTCGCCACCTGCGCACTCGCGGTTCGATGAAGGCCGGCATTTTCTCCGGTGAAGCCATCGCCGCCGATGACGAGTTGGTTCGCCGGGTCCAGGATCAGCCGACCATGCTCGGCGCCGATCTTGCCGGTGAGGTCAGCACCACCAGCGGCTACGTCGTCGAGCCGAAGGGTGGCGAGGCGCTGTACACGGTTGCCGCCATCGACCTCGGTATCAAGACCAACACCCCGCGCATGTTCGCCGAGCGCGGCATCCGCGTCCACGTGTTGCCGTCCAACGCGAGTCTCGAACAGATCCTCGACCTGAAGGCCGACGGAGTGTTCCTCTCCAACGGCCCTGGTGATCCGGCCACCGCCGACGGTGCCGTTCACCTCACGAAAGAGGTCATCGGACAGGGCTTGCCGCTGTTCGGTATCTGCTTCGGTAACCAGATCCTGGGCCGCGCCCTCGGCCTGAGCACGTACAAGATGAAGTTCGGCCACCGCGGCATCAACATCCCGGTGATCGAGCATCAGACCGGTCGTATCGCGATCACCGCGCAGAACCACGGCTTCGCACTCGAAGGCGAAGCCGGTCAGGAATTCGACACTCCGTTCGGTCGCGCGGTGGTCAGCCACACCTGCGCAAACGACGGCGCCGTCGAAGGTGTTCGCCTGCTCGACGATTCGGCCTTCTCGGTGCAGTACCACCCGGAGGCAGCAGCCGGCCCGCACGACGCTGCGTACCTCTTCGACCGCTTCACCAGCCTGCTCTCCGCACGGAAAGAAACCGGAGTCAAGAACTAATGCCACGCCGTACAGATCTCAAGCACATCCTGGTAATCGGCTCCGGTCCGATCGTCATCGGTCAGGCCTGCGAGTTCGACTACTCGGGCACCCAGGCTTGCCGCGTCCTCCAGGAGGAGGGCTTGCGCGTCAGCCTCGTCAACTCCAACCCCGCCACCATCATGACGGACCCCGAGTTCGCCGACGCCACGTACGTCGAGCCGATCACGGCCGAGTTCCTCGAGAAGGTCATCGCCAAGGAAGCGTTGCAGGGCAACAAGATCGACGCCGTCCTCGCGACGCTCGGCGGTCAGACTGCACTCAACGCCGCAGTGGCTCTTCACGAGCAAGGCATCCTCGAGAAGTACGACGTCGAACTCATCGGCGCCGACTTCGACGCCATCCAGCGCGGCGAAGATCGCCAGAAGTTCAAGGACATCGTCGCCAAGGTCGGTGGCGAATCCGCGAAGTCCGCAGTGTGCTACACGATGGACGAAGTACACGCAACGGTCGCCGAACTCGGTTACCCGGTTGTCGTGCGCCCGTCCTTCACCATGGGCGGCCTCGGTTCCGGCATGGCGTACGACGTCGACGATCTCAACCGGATCGCCGGTGGCGGTCTCGCCGCGTCGCCGACGGCGAACGTCCTGATCGAGGAATCCATCCTCGGCTGGAAGGAATACGAACTCGAGCTCATGCGTGACAGTCGCGACAACGTCGTGATCGTCTGCTCCATCGAGAACGTCGACCCGGTCGGTGTCCATACCGGAGACAGCGTGACGGTCGCTCCGGCGATGACACTGACAGACCGCGAGTACCAGGCGATGCGCGACCTTTCCATCGACATCCTGCGTGAGGTGGGCGTCGACACCGGCGGCTGCAACATCCAGTTCGCGATGGACCCGAAGGACGGCCGTCTGGTTGTCATCGAGATGAACCCGCGCGTGTCCCGCTCGTCGGCTCTGGCGTCGAAGGCGACCGGTTACCCGATCGCGAAGATGGCCGCCAAGCTTGCCATCGGCTACACGCTCGACGAGATCGTCAACGACATCACCAAGGAAACCCCGGCCTGCTTCGAGCCGACGCTCGACTACGTCGTCGTCAAGGCTCCGCGGTTCGCTTTCGAGAAGTTCCCCGGTGCCGACGGAACCCTGACCACCACGATGAAGTCGGTGGGCGAGGCCATGAGCATCGGCCGCAACTTCACCGAGGCCTTCGGCAAGGTCATGCGTTCACTCGAAACCAAGCGCGCGGGTTACTGGACCGGCGCCGACATCGAGACGGAGAGCCTGGACGCACTGCTCGCCGATCTGAGCGTTCCGCAGGACGGCCGCATGTACGGCATCGAGAAGGCATTCGCCCTCGGCGCAACTGTCGAGCAGCTCTTCGACGCCACCAAGATCGATCCGTGGTTCCTCGACCAGTTCCAGCAGATTCACGAGCTCGGTGAAAAGCTGCGCGCTGCAGAGTCTTTCGACGAGGCTGCCCTGCGTCAGGCCAAGTACCACGGCATCTCGGACCGCCAGATCGCGGCTCTGCGCCCCGAACTCGGTGGTGACACGCACGCAGGTGAGGACGCCGTTCGCGCTCTGCGTGATCAGCTGGGCGTGCGCCCCGTCTACAAGACCGTCGACACCTGTGCCGCAGAGTTCGAGGCCAAGACGCCGTACCACTACTCGACCTACGAGCTTGATCCTGAGGCCGAGTCCGAGGTGGCTCCGCAGACCGAGCGTCCCAAGGTTCTGATTCTCGGATCCGGCCCCAACCGCATCGGTCAGGGCATCGAGTTCGACTACTCGTGTGTCCACGCGGCGCAGACGCTGTCCGAAGCCGGGTACGAGACCGTCATGGTCAACTGCAACCCCGAGACAGTCTCTACGGACTACGACACTGCTGATCGCCTGTACTTCGAGCCGCTGACGTTCGAGGACGTCTTCGAGGTCTACCGCGCGGAGGCTCAGTCGGGCACCGTTGCCGGCGTCATCGTCCAACTCGGCGGCCAGACCCCGCTCGGATTGGCGAAGCGCCTCGAAGCTGCCGGAGTCCCCATCGTGGGAACCAGCCCCGCAGCCATCGACTTGGCGGAGGACCGCGGCGAATTCGGTCGTGTGCTCACCGAAGCCGGACTGCCTGCACCGAAGTTCGGTACCGCCACCACGTTCGACGGCGCCCGCGAGATCGCAGCCGGTATCGGCTACCCGGTGCTGGTGCGTCCGTCGTACGTGCTCGGTGGTCGCGGCATGGAGATCGTCTACGACGAGGCTTCCCTCGCCGACTACATCTCGCGTGCCACGGAGATCTCCGACGATCGTCCGGTCCTGGTCGACCGCTTCCTCGAAGACGCGGTCGAGATCGACGTCGACGCTCTGTGCGACGGCACCGAGGTGTACCTCGGTGGCGTCATGGAGCACATCGAGGAAGCCGGCATTCACTCCGGCGACTCGGCGTGTGCGCTTCCGCCCATCACTCTGGGTCGTGCGGATCTCGAGAACGTCCGCCGCTCCACCGAGGCTCTTGCAAAGGGCATCGGTGTCAAGGGCCTGCTCAACGTCCAGTACGCCCTCAAGGACGACATCCTCTACGTGCTGGAAGCGAACCCCCGCGCCAGCCGTACGGTTCCGTTCGTGTCCAAGGCGACGGCCGTCCAGCTGGCCAAGGCATGCGCCCGCGTCATGCTCGGCGAATCCATCGCCGAGCTGCGCGCAAGCGGCATCCTGCCGGCGACCGGTGACGGTGGAAACACTCCGGCCGGTGCACCGATCGCGGTCAAGGAAGCTGTGTTGCCGTTCAACCGCTTCCGCCGCGCCGACGGTACCGGCGTGGATACCTTGCTCAGCCCTGAGATGAAGTCCACCGGTGAGGTCATGGGAATCGACTTCGACTTCGGTACGGCTTTTGCCAAGTCGCAGACGGCTGCCTACGGTTCCTTGCCCACCACGGGCGCGGTGTTCGTCTCGGTCGCCAACAAGGACAAGCGTTCGCTGATCTTCCCGGTCAAGCGCCTGGCAGATCTCGGATTCACCATTCTTGCCACCGAAGGGACCGCAGATGTGTTGCGGCGCAACGGTATCGAGTGCAAGCAGGTGTACAAGCAGTCGGGTGAGGATGTTCCGGCCGGTGCCGAGACCATCGTCGACCAGATCCGCAGCGGCGAGGTCGCCATGGTCATCAACACGCCGTACGGCAACAACGGCCCGCGCGTCGACGGCTACGAGATCCGAAGCGCAGCAGTAGCGTCGAACATCCCGTGCATCACGACGGTGCAGGGTGCCTCGGCTGCCGTACAAGGCATCGAAGCGGCCATCCGCGGCGACATCGGGGTTCACTCCCTGCAGGAACTGCACGCAGGTCTTCGCCGGCCGGCACAGCAGTCGTGAGTCACAGCTGGGGGCATCGTCTCCGGTCCGCGATCGCGGACCGGGGGCGGCTGTGCGTCGGCATCGACCCGCATCCCGCACTTCTCGACGCGTGGGGACTGCCGCGTACTGCTGAGGGTCTCGAGACTTTCGCCGAGATCTGCGTCGAGGCGTTCACCGGTGAGGTCGGACTCGTCAAACCTCAGGTCGCGTTCTTCGAGGCATACGGCAGCGCAGGCTTCGCCGTGTTGGAGCGGACCATCTCGGTCCTCCGCGACGCGGGAACGCTTGTCGTCGCGGACGCCAAGCGTGGTGACATCGGATCGACGATGGACGCGTACGCGCAAGCCTGGTTGGGTGATTCACCGTTGGCCTCCGACTCGGTCACTGTTTCGCCGTACCTGGGGTTCGGGGCGCTGGCTCCGACACTCGAACTGGCGAGGGAGAACGCACGCGGGATCTTCGTGCTGGCCCGAACGTCCAATCCCGAGGGTGGCGAACTTCAACAGTCGTCGGCCGACGGTGTGAGCGTGGCTCAGTCGATCGTGAACGCGGCGGTCGACGCGAACGCCGACGGCCGCGACACCGTCGGACTGGTGGTTGGTGCAACTCGGGACCACGGTCTGGACCTGTCGCAGTTCAACGGGCCGATTCTCGCTCCGGGGCTCGGCGCGCAGGGCGCAACGGCAGCGGATCTCGCAGACATCTTTGCCGGTTCGACCGAACTCCTGCTGCCGAACACCTCACGCGGGGTGCTCAGGCACGGTCCTTCGGTATCGGCACTTCGGGAGGCAGCAATGCGTGACCGAGACGAGATCGAAGCCGCATTGGCGAATTGATCCGTGAGTGACCTCGAGGCTCGTTCGAGCGATGGAACCCGGTGGTACCGTCCGTCGGTGAATCGTTGGTGGCAGATCGGACTTCTCATCGCGGCGTGCGCGCTGCTGGCCACCGGGTTCCAATCCGTCACCGGCGTACACGGCGACGATCTCGCCGTGTACCGGACGGCGGGTCAGGCCGTGCTCGACGGCTCGAACCTGTACGACGAATCGTTCAACGCGAGATTGCCGTTCACGTATCCGCCCTTCGCTGCGCTCGTCGCCGTTCCGGTCGCCTTGGGTTCGTGGGGCGCGGTCCAGTGGGGATGGAGTTTTGTCAGCCTCCTGATGCTGGCCGCGATCATCGTGCTCAGCTACCGCGAAGTCCCGTTCACGCGTAAGCGACCGGTCGTGGTCTACGTGGGTTTCCTGGTCCTGTGGACGGCAGCATCACCGATCTCCGATCACCTCGGGTACGGGCAGGTCGGGTTGTTCCTGACGCTCCTGTGTCTGATCGACGTGCTGGCTCGACCACGGTGGATTCCCGAGGGTGTGTTGGTGGGGATCGCCGGGGCGGTCAAACTGGTGCCGCTCGTCTACATCGGTTATTACGTGATCACCGGGCGCTGGAAAGCGGTTGCGGGCGGCCTCGCCGGCTTCCTCGGCGCAACGGCACTCGGCTTGGCGGTTCTCCCGCGCCAGACGATCGACTACTTCGGTGACATCGCCTCACTGTCGGGGCGCGTCGCTGTCGGCGACCCTTCTGTGTTCGGCAACCAGTCCGTGCGTGGAATGGCCTTGCGGCTACTTCCCGAGGGCCTGGTGGGTCCCGCATGGCTTTTCGCCTGTGCAGTGTTGGGTGTCGTCGGAATTGTCGCAACACGGCGTGCTCAGCGCCTGCGGGGTGATCTTGCCGGTTTCACGGTGGTGGCTCTGCTGGCGGCAGTCGTGACTCCCATTGCCTGGACCCACCATTTCGTGTGGTTGGTGCCGGCGGTGGGCGTGCTCCTGGTTCCGATCAAGCCAAGCGTGGGGGAGCGCACTCGAACCGTGCCCGTGTGGTCCTGGGTCGCCATCAGCCTCACTGCCGCAGTCGTCCTGTTTCGGCTTCCGCGAGTCGGTGCGGACATGGATGTCCCGGTCTTCGGCTTCGTACTGGAGAATTCATTGCTCTGGGCGAGCCTCGCGGTGGTCATCGCTCTGGCTGCCCCCGGTGTGAGCCGCACCGAACCCGAGACGGTCGACGCCGGCGATCCGAAATCGTCGCTGCAGACCTGAAAACAGGCCGCGACACGCGCATGGGCGTCGAAAATGCTCGAAAATTTTGGATGTGTCGGCGACCACGTTCATTCCCGCAGGTAACGATTTCGCACACGTACTCAGGGCGGTCATGCCGCGATTGACGAAATACTTTGTGTTACAGTCTATTTCGGTATTGTACTCACGTTCATGTTGCGCCGAATCCGTCTCGATCCTGCCGAAAATGGCGACGATCGGTGCCATCGATTCGACGCGCATAACCCACCGCGATCTGCATCGGACCGCGGGGGGTGGGTTAGCAATTCGCGCCAGGCGTGAGTACGGTCGCTATCGCTGCTGGTTATCAGCGGAATAGACAAAATTTGCACACGACGAGACGGAGGAACCGTGGCCCTTCCCCAGTTGACTGATGAGCAGCGCGCTGCTGCTTTGGAGAAGGCAGCTGCTGCCCGCAAGGCCAGGGCTGAGCTCAAGGAGCGCCTGAAGCGTGGCGGCACCGACCTCAAGCAGGTCCTCAAGGACGCCGAAGACAACGAAATCTTGGGCAAGATGAAGGTTTCGGCACTGCTCGAGGCGCTGCCCAAGGTGGGCAAGGTCAAGGCTCAGGAGATCATGACCGAGCTGGAGATTGCACCGACCCGTCGCCTTCGTGGCCTCGGTGATCGGCAGCGCAAGGCTCTGCTCACCAAGTTTGACTTCGAGGCCTGAGCCGACAAGTGATGATTGCTGACGCGGCAGTGTCTGATGATTGCTGACGCAACAGTGTCAGAGAGCAAGACCGCAGTGCGGAGGGGTCGGCTGGTTGTACTGGCCGGCCCTTCGGCTGTCGGTAAGTCCAGCGTCGTTCGCGAGCTGAGAACTCGGTTGCCCGAACTCGTTTTCAGTGTTTCGGCAACCACTCGCGATCCCCGTCCAGGTGAAGTGGACGGCAAGGACTACCGATTCACCTCCCGCGAAGAATTTCAACGGATGATCGACTCCGGTGAACTTCTCGAATGGGCGGAAATCCACGGCGGTCTGCAGCGCTCCGGCACCCCCGCAGCTCCGATCGAAGAAGCACTCGAAGCTGGAAAGCCCGTTCTCGTCGAGGTCGATCTCGCCGGAGCACGAGCTGTCCGGAAAGCGATGCCCGAGGCTCTGTTGGTGTTCATGGCTCCACCGAGCTGGGACGTTCTGGTGCAACGGCTGACCGGGCGAGGCACCGAAACGGAAGACGTCGTGGCACGGCGACTCGAGACGGCCCGAGTGGAATTGGCCGCACAGGACGAGTTCGACACGGTCATCGTGAACGAGGATGTAAGCCGTGCTTGCGATGAGTTGGTATCCTTGTTGGTTGGGAACTGATTCGGCACCCTTCGGGAACCGATTTCCATCCTGTTTCTCAGATATCCGGATCGATAAAACTAGTTCTTCAATGAAGATCTAATTCAGGAGACACAAGAGTGAGCAGCACTTCAGCCGCGTCCGCAGCAGGTCAGGGCGCTCTGCCTGCCTACGACACCCCGCTCGGCATCACCAACCCGCCGATCGACGAGTTGCTCGAACGCACCTCTTCCAAGTACGCCCTGGTGATTTACTCGGCCAAGCGTGCACGCCAGATCAACGACTACTACAACCAGCTCGGTGACGGCATCCTCGAATACGTCGGACCTCTGGTCGAGCCCGGTCTGCAGGAAAAGCCGCTGTCCATCGCGTTGCGTGAAATCCACGCTGATCTCCTCGAGCACACCGAAGGCGAGTGAGCACCACGTCTGCCGCACCCGAACCTCGTTCGGGTGTCGGGGGAGTGTCCGACGCACCCACATCGATACGTAAGCGCATTGTCGTCGGTGTCGGTGGGGGTATCGCCGCGTACAAAGCGTGCTCGATCATCCGCAGCTTCACCGAGAGCGGTCATCACGTCCGCGTGATTCCGACCGAATCCGCTCTGGAGTTCGTCGGCCGCGCGACGTTCGAAGCACTCTCCGGCAACCCGGTTCACACCGGCGTCTTCAACGACGTCCCGCAGGTTCCGCATGTCCGTCTCGGACAGGAAGCCGATCTCGTCGTCATCGCGCCGGCAACCGCTGATCTGATGGCGCGAGCTGTCATGGGTCGCGCAGACGACCTGTTGACGGCCACTTTGTTGACCGCGCGCTGTCCGGTCGTCTTCGCCCCCGCAATGCACACCGAGATGTGGGAGCACCCCGCAACGGTGTCCAACGTGGCGACACTGCGCTCGCGCGGCGTCCACGTGATCGAACCTGCCTCCGGGCGGTTGACCGGAAAAGACACCGGAGCGGGTCGACTTCCCGAACCCGACGAGATCGTCGGGTTGGCATCGTTGCTCCTCGAACGCTCGGACGCGTTGCCGCGCGACCTGGAAGGTCGCCGCATTCTGGTCACCGCCGGCGGTACTCGCGAGCCGCTCGATCCCGTGCGCTTTCTCGGTAATCGCAGCTCGGGCAAACAGGGCTACGCGCTCGCCCGTCTGGCCGCACAACGCGGCGCGCACGTCACGCTGATCGCCGGCTACACGGCCGATCTCGCCGACCCCGCCGCTGTCGACGTCGTGCACATCAAGACGGCGGAAGATCTCCGATTGGCGGTGGAGAAGCACGCACCGGGACACGACGGAGTCGTCATGGCTGCGGCTGTCGCGGACTTCCGCCCCACCACCGTCGAAGGCAGCAAGATCAAGAAGGGCGCAAACGAACCCGACTCGATCAGCCTCACCAGAAACGCCGACATCCTCGCCGGTCTCGTCGAAGCCCGTCGTGACGGCGATCTGGATGCTCGAACGGTGATCGTCGGATTCGCCGCAGAGACCGGTGACGCCCACGGTGACGTTCTCACTTATGCCCGATCCAAGCTGGCCCGCAAAGGTTGCGATCTCCTCGTGGTCAATGCGGTCGGTGAGGGCAAGGCGTTCGAGGTCGATCACAACGACGGTTGGCTACTCGGTTCCGACGGCTCGGAGTCCGCTCTCGAACACGGATCCAAGGCTTTGATGGCCAGTCGAGTGCTCGACGCCCTGGTCAAGCTCTTCCCCGAGTAGCGACACGCGCCCGGTGGTGAGAGTTACCCCACGATAATCGGGTGAGTACAAGGGTGTTGCGCAGGCGGTCCAACCGTTATCGTCGGCTCAGCCCCCAGCTAACAAAGCATGACAAAACGGTCACCGAACGGTGATTCGGATACTTCAATAAGCTGTAGTCAAGAACTCAGTCGTCGAGAGGGAGATCTGTGAGCAAGTCCGGCAGTCGGCTATTCACCAGCGAGTCCGTCACCGAGGGGCACCCGGACAAGATCTGTGACGCGATCAGCGACTCGATCCTCGACGCGCTGCTCACCCAGGACCCGCGCGCCCGCGTGGCCGTCGAGACACTGGTCACCACCGGCCAGGTTCACGTAGCCGGCGAGGTCACCACCACTGCGTACGCGGACATTCCGAAGATCGTGCGCGACACGGTCCTCGAAATCGGCTACGACAGCTCCGCGAAGGGTTTCGACGGAAACTCGTGCGGTGTCAACGTCGCGATCGGCGCTCAGTCGCCCGAGATCGCGCAGGGTGTCGATCATTCGCACGAGGCTCGCGTCGACGGAATCAGCGACGACGAGATCGACCGTCAGGGTGCGGGCGACCAGGGCCTGATGTTCGGTTACGCCACCACGGACACGCCGGAACTGATGCCGCTGCCCATCGCGCTGGCTCATCGTCTCTCCCGCCGGTTGACCGAGGTTCGCAAGTCCGGCGTGTTGCCGTACCTGCGCCCGGACGGCAAGACCCAGGTCACCATCGAGTACGACGGCGACAAGGCTGTCCGTCTCGACACCGTGGTCATCTCCACCCAGCACGCAGCGGACATCGATCTCGACAACCTGCTGACGCCGGACCTTCGCGAGAAGGTGCTCCATTCGGTGCTGGCCGATGTGAACCTCACCGACCTCGACACCTCGGACGTTCGCCTGCTGGTCAACCCGACGGGCAAGTTCGTCCTCGGTGGCCCGATGGGTGACGCCGGCCTGACCGGTCGCAAGATCATCGTCGACACGTACGGCGGAATGGCTCGCCACGGCGGTGGCGCGTTCTCCGGCAAGGACCCGTCAAAGGTCGACCGCAGTGCTGCCTACGCCATGCGTTGGGTGGCCAAGAACGCTGTTGCCGCGGGTCTGGCAGACCGCATCGAGGTTCAGGTTGCCTACGCCATCGGCAAGGCAGCCCCGGTCGGACTCTTCGTCGAAACCTTCGGCACCGAGAAGACCGATCCGGCACGGATCCAGAAGGCGATCACCGAGATCTTCGACCTGCGTCCGGGAGCGATCATCCGCGACCTCGACCTGCTGCGCCCGATCTACGCGCAGACGGCAGCATACGGTCACTTCGGTCGCACCGACATCGATCTTCCGTGGGAGAGCACCGATCGCGCCGACAAGCTGCGTAGCGCAGCTGGTCTCTGATCACTGACGTACAGACGGGGCGCGGGTGGGCGCGGAAAGAGTAGCGGCAGAAGTCGATCCGGTCGCCCGGGTGCTGCCGATGCTCCCGCTGGCTCATCTCGACCGTGAATTCGACTACCTCGTTCCTCGTGAACTCGAAGCGGATGCGCAGCCCGGAGTCCGGGTGCGCATCCGCTTCGCTGGTCGTCTGGTGGACGGTTTCATCGTCTCGCGCGAGGCAACCAGTGACCATCAGGGGAAGTTCGGCTGGCTCGAACGCGTCATCTCGTCCGAACGTGTCCTGACGGCCGAAATCGCGCAAGTCGTCGATCGAGTGGCGGAGCGTTATGCCGGAACCCGTGCCGATGTCCTCCGCTTGGCGGTGCCGCCGCGCCACGCGAAGGTCGAGGCGGAACCGTGGGAGCTCGGCGAGCCGCCGCCCGCTCCTGAACCGATCGAAAATGGTTGGCATCTCTACAGATTCGGTGACGCCTTCCTGTCCGCGATTCGCGAGTCGAAAAGCCCGCGTGCGGTCTGGCAGGCTTTGCCTGGTGAAAACTGGCCACTGCGCCTGGCCGAACTGGCCGGGGCTGTAGCGGCCAGTGGTAAATCCGCGATCCTGGTTGTGCCCGATCAACGCGATCTGGACCGCGTCGTCGCCGCATGTACCGAACTCTCCGGAGCGGATGCAGTGGTGGGTCTGTCCGCGGGCCTGGGGCCGGCCATGCGATACCGAAGGTGGCTCGCAGCGTTGCGCGGGACCGCCCGGATCGTCGTCGGCACGCGGAGCGCTGTTTTTGCGCCGACACCTGAGACCAGTCTGGTCGTCGTCTGGGACGACGGCGACGACAATCTCTCCGAGCCACGGTCGCCGTATCCGCACGCCCGGGAAGTTGCCGTCCTGCGGGGCTACGTCGCCGGGTGCGCCGTCGTGATCGGTGGGTTCTCACGTACGGCAGAATCGCAGGTACTCGTCGACTCGGGATGGGCGCACGATCTGGTAGCTACGCGGGACGTCGTTCGTGCTCACGTACCCAAGATCACCGCGCTTGCCGACAGCGATCAAGCCTTGGCTCGCGATCCGGGAGCCAGAGCGGCTCGTTTGCCTGCTATTGCATTCGCGGCCGCGCGGCGCGCTCTGGGTGAGGGCAACGGAGTCCTGGTGCAGGTGCCTCGGCGGGGGTACGTACCGACCCTGGCCTGTGGAAAGTGCCGTGCCCCGGCACGGTGCCGTCGGTGCAACGGCCCGCTCGCTCTTCCCGCTGCGGCAGGCCCGGACGGCGCCGGCACACCGGCGTGCCGCTGGTGCGGGGTTGCCGATGCCGCCTACCGATGTCACGCGTGCGGTGCGAAAGCGTTGCGCGCGGTGGTGGTCGGTGCCGGTCGGACCGCCGAAGAACTCGGGCGAGCGTTTCCCGGTGTGAAAGTTGTTCTGTCCGGGGGCGGTGACGTGGTCAAGGAACTTCCACACGGGCCTGCGTTGGTGGTGTCGACGGTCGGTGCGGAGCCGGTGATGACCGGCGGCTACGGCGCCGCACTCTTGCTCGACGGGTGGGCACTGCTCGGACGGCCCGATCTTCGCGCCGCCGAGGAAACACTCAGGCGCTGGATGTCGGCTGCTGCCATGGTGATTCCGCTGTCCGAAGGCGGTGAAGTCGTAGTTGTCGCGGACTCGGGTATCCCTACGGTGCAGGCGTTGGTCCGGTGGGATCCGGTGGGGCACGCACAGTCTCAATTCGAGGAACGAGACGAGGTCGGATTTCCTCCGGCTGTTCACATGGCTGCGATCGACGGTGGATCCGCAGCAATTGCGGAGTTGGTGGAGTCGGCGGAACTGCCGGCAAGCGCTGTACTCCTCGGTCCAGTGGAATTGCCTGCGGGGGAGAGGCTTCCGTATTCCGGTGAGGACGAGAGTGGTGTCGCGCCAGAGCGAATACTGGTCCGCGTTCCACGCATGGACGGTCGGGGTCTTGCGGACGCACTGGCACATGCGCGAGCGGCACGCAGTGCACGGAAGTCATCGGGTCCGGTCCGCATTCAGATCGACCCACGCCGCATCGGCTGAGTTTCGAGCTGTCGGAGGCATCCTTGTGTGCCGCGAAGATCTTGCACAACCCGATATGGCGATATATCGTCGAACTATCAACGATAGTGATGGAGGTTCGACGATGGATGCAAGTTTCCCGAACGAGGGGATGTTCGGCCGGCGCGGTTTCTTCGGCGCTTTCGGACGTGAACAGCGGCCGCCGTTCGTGATGTGGGTGCCGACGGACGACGGCGCGCCGGGCGATGGTTCCGGCGATCGAGACGGTGGACGACGCGGTCGGCCGCATGAGCGCCCTGGCTTCGGTGAGATGCCACGCAGAGGCCATCGACGTGGTCGTTTCGGTCCCGACGGCGGACCTGGCCCCGGGTTCGGTCCGGGCGCACAATTCGGTCGGGGGCGAGGACGTGGTGGGCGCGGTCGTCGGGGGGACGTGCGCGCCGCGATCTTGCTGTTGATCGCCGAAGAGCCGATGCACGGCTACGAATTGATTCAGCAGATCGTCGAGCGTAGTGGTGGCGTCTGGAAGCCGAGTCCGGGCTCCATTTATCCCGCGCTGTCCCAACTCGAGGACGAAGGACTGGTGATCATCGAAAAGGTCGCCGGCCGCAAGACTGCCAAGCTGACCGAGGAAGGCGTCGCGTACGTCGAGGAGCATCGCGCCGATCTCGGGGCGCCGTGGGATGACGTTCGTCTCAGCGTGGGGGAGCCGGAGCAGGACCTTCGTGAACTGATCGGACAGTTGATGGGCGCGGCCGGTCAAGTGGCCGCTGTAGGCACGCCCGCGCAGGTCAAGGCCGCAGCCGACGTGCTGGTCGAGGCACGCAAGTCGCTGTACCGAGTGCTTGCCGGCGACGATGCCGCTGAAGGCGGCAATTGAGACGTCGGATACCTACTGTTCGGTAGGGTATGCGCCTCGAAGTTTCTGGTGTTACGGTCAGCTCCCTCGTAGGATCAGAGCAGGAGCAGGAACAATGGCTGGCGTCAAACGGTCTGTGGGACTGACATTTTCGGTAGCAGTGGCGCTGCTGATCGGGGCACCGCCCGCGATATCGGCTGCCGCACCGTCGCTGCCGTCTTCGAGTGCCGACGCGATGGATGTTCCCCTCGACATCGGTCCGGGTCAGGCGACCCGTTCCGTTGCTACGGCATATGCGCATGCTCATCCCGGATCTGCCCCTGCCGGGTCGAACGATTTCGGCTGTGCGCCATCGGCAGCGCATCCCCGGCCGGTTGTGCTCGCCCACGGAACCGACACCGAGGCGTATGCGGATTGGGCGGCTCTGTCGCCGGCACTGGCAGCTGACGGCTACTGCGTTTTCGCTCTCAATTACGGCGGTGTGATCAAAGAACAAGACGGGGATGTCGCGCACGAGACCTACGGCGTCGGAGACATCGTCGGTAGTGCCACCGCGTTCGGTTCTTTCGTCGATCAGGTGCTGACCGCGACGGGTGCGGACAAGGTCGACGTCATCGGCTACTCCCAAGGCGCGACGGTGACGCGGTACTACGTCAACAAGATGGGCGGGGACGCGTACGTCGATCATTGGGTCGGTTTGGCGTCTCCGACCTACGGCGGCGTGATGTTCGGGTTGGTGCCGATCGTCCGCGCGATCCCCGGTGGAGAAGATTTTGTCGAAGATGTCTTCTCGCGAGCTGTCCGAGAGCAGATGCAGGGGTCGGATATGTTGAACGCTCTCAACGACGGCGGTGACACGGTGACCGGCGTCCGCTACACGACAATCGGGTCCACTGTCGACGAGATGATCCAGCCGTCCTCGAACATCGCGCTGCGCGACGCCGGTGCAGAAAACATCGTTCTCCAGGACCTGTGTCCGTCGAACCTGACCGGCCACTTCCGCATGCCGTACGACCCCTACGTGATCGATGTCATCCGGACGGTCCTCGACCCCGATGCCGAGCGGCACGCTACGTGCAGCGCGGTGCCGCTCGGCACGGATATTCCGCAAGTGGTCATCGATGCCAATTCGTGAGCACCGACATCACTTCGGTCGGGATCCTTACTCGGCGAGCTTGGCAGTGGCCTGAGCCCACAGGAAGAACTTGTTGGTTCCCAGATCGCGGACCGTCTTGATGTTGAACGCTGCCTTCAAATGCTCTGCATCCGAATCGCTTACACCGTTGAGTGCCGCGACCGGGGCATCCGCCAATTCTTCGACGGACTTTCCCGCGTAGGCCTTGTCGAACTTACTGTCGATGCCTGCCATCTAAGTTCCTCCGTGTGATCGGTGTATCCCGTATCAGCCTTCGCCGAGTGGCGACGACAGAAACAGTCAATACCGACGACCGGTGAATCTGCAGGGTTCTGATCAAAGAAATTGCTGAGAAAGTGGTTCGGTGTGGCGCGAGGTAGGTCGTAGCTCCCGCAGTCCTTAGACTGACAGTTCCACCCACCGACACATCCGGGAGCATTTTCGTGAGTTGCAGTCCACCGCGTTCGACAGGCCGATCGGCTGATCAGAGTCCGAAGAGCCCACCGAAACGGGAGAGCTGACATGCGCGTCGTGTTCGCCGGAACACCGGAACCCGCGGTTCCGTCACTGCGTCGTCTCATCGAGTCCGCCAACCACGAAGTGGTAGCCGTCGTCACGCGTCCGGACGCCGTCGCGGGCCGTGGTCGCAAAGTCACCCGCTCGCCGATCGGTCTCCTTGCCGACGAGCACGGCATCCCGGTGCTGACGCCGGCCAAGGCGTCCGATCCCGACTTCGCAGCCGAACTTGCCCGCCTCGAGCCGGACTGCGCACCCGTCGTCGCCTACGGAAACCTGTTGCCGCAGAACATCCTCGACATTCCGAAACACGGTTGGGTCAATCTGCATTTCTCGCTGCTTCCCGCCTGGCGCGGCGCCGCGCCGGTGCAGGCCGCGATCAGTGCCGGTGACGAGGTGACCGGCGCCAGCGCATTTCGTTTGGAGGCCGGCATGGATACGGGCCCGGTGTACGGAGTGATGACCGAGCGGATTCGTGACACCGACACGGCAGGCGATCTACTCGGGCGTCTGGCAGAAAACGGCGCGACTCTGCTCGAATCGGTTCTCGACGGACTCGAGGCCGGAGAGATCAACGCGGTTCCGCAGTCAGCGGACGGCGTCTCGTACGCCCCCAAAGTAACGGTGGACGCCGCCCGCGTGCGGTGGGAGTTGCCCGCCCGCACGATCGACCGTCACGTCCGCGCCGTCACACCGGCGCCCGGCGCGTGGACGATGATCGGTGACCTTCGAGTCAAGGTCGGCCCGGTCACCGTCACGGACGAGACCCTGGCCGTCGGCGAGATCTCGGTACGCAAGGATGGTCTCTACATCGGTACCGCGACCACCGCGGTACGACTCGGGCAGATTCAGCCCCCGGGCAAGAAATTGATGTCGGCAGGGGACTGGGCACGCGGTGCCCGACTCGACGCGGAGGTACGAGCACAGTGACCGAATCACGACGACCGGCACGGCGGACACAGGGCCCCGGAGCCAAGAGCGCAGCCGGTGGCAAGAACACCAAGCCGAAGCAGGCCAAGCGCCCGGATCCGGCAACCGCCGGGCTCGATCAGCCGCGTCTGGCAGCGCGTGACGTCCTGCGCGCGGTTCGTGAACGTGACGCATACGCGAACCTGGTTCTGCCGGGACTGCTTCGCGACCGCAAACTCGACGCACGCGACGCTGCGCTGGCCACCGAGCTCGCGTACGGCGCAGCCCGCGCTCAGGGCCTCCTGGATGCGGTCATCGCGCATGCAGCGGGTCGACCGATCGAAGAGATCGACGGAACTCTGCTCGATGTTCTCCGACTCGGCTCGTACCAACTGCTGCGCACTCGTGTCGCACCGCACGCTGCCGTCGCCACCTCGGTCGACCTCGTTCGCGCCGAAAACGGCCAGGGCCGAGCGGGATTCGTCAACGCGGTCCTGCGCCGCGTCTCCGAACGCACCCAGGACGAGTGGGTCGAACTGCTGGCCCCGAAGGACCCGGTCGGCCGTCTCGCCTTCGAGCACGCGCACCCCCTGTGGATCGCGCAGGTCTTCGCCGACTCCCTCGGCGCTGCTGCCGGAGAACTCGAAGAAGTACTGATCGCCGACGACGCCCGCCCTGCCGTGCACCTCGTCGCCCGCCCCGGTGAGATCTCTGCCGAGGAGCTCGCATTGGTCACCGGTGGGGAAATCGGACCGTACTCGCCGTACGCCGTACATCTCGACGGCGGCGACCCCGGACAGCTCGAGGCGGTCCGCCAAGGTTTGGCAGGCGTGCAGGACGAGGGCAGTCAGCTGGTTGCCCGCGCCCTCAGCATTGCTCCCCTCGAAGGTGAAGACGCCGGCCGCTGGCTCGACCTCTGCGCAGGTCCGGGTGGCAAGGCAGCGCTTCTCGGCGCTCTCGCCGGTATCGAAGGCGGGCGCCTCGACGCCGTCGAGCCCGTCGAACACCGCGCCGAACTGATCCGCAAGACGACTCGCGAGCTTCCCGTGGACGTACACGTGGCGGACGGCCGCGAATCGGGGCTCGAACCCGGATACGACCGCATCCTCGTCGACGCTCCCTGCACCGGGTTGGGTGCCCTGCGTCGCCGCCCGGAAGCCCGTTGGCGTCGCCAGCCGTCCGATGTGGCTCCGCTCGTGAAGTTACAGCGTGAATTGCTTGCCGCTGCAATCGAACTGGTGCGCCCCGGCGGAGTGGTCCTGTACTCGACGTGCTCGCCGCACCTGTCGGAAACGCTCGCAGTGGTAGCCGACGCCGTGCGCCGTCATGGCGTCGTCGAACTCGACACCAAGGAATTGGTGCCCGGTGTTCCGGACGTCGGAGACGGGTCTTCGGTTCAGTTGTGGCCGCATCGCCACGGGACCGATGCGATGTTCATGGCCGCTTTGCGCAAGCCGCTGGCCTGATCGGATGACTTCTGGGCATCGGTAGTCGTATGGTGCCTACATGGTTACGTGGGAACAGGTTGTAGTACTGGGTTCGGCTCTTCCCTCCGTGGAGGAGTCGACCTCGTACAACACCCCGGCACTCAAGGTGGCAGGCAAGACTTTTGCGCGGCTCCGCACCGAAGCGGAGGGTGCCTTGGTCGTGATGTGCGGTCTGGACGAGAAGGAGGCGCTACTCGCCAGTGGTGAGGCGCCCTTCTTCACCACGGATCACTATCACGGTCACGGCTCGATCCTCGTGCACCTCGAACTGATCGACGAGGTACAACTTGCGGAGATGCTCGAAGATGCGTGGCGGATCAAGGCACCCGCCAAGGTGCGCAAGCTGCGGAGTGTCGTGAAGAACTGACCAGGGCGCACCTGCCCCGTGGTGCATGCGCGGTCGGCGATGAGACACAGCTAAACTCGGCGTCGTGGCTTCCCCGATGATTGCACCGTCCATTCTGTCCGCAGATTTCGCTCGACTCGCCGATGAAGCGACTGCCGTGTCCGGCTCCGACTGGCTTCATGTCGACGTGATGGACGCGCATTTCGTTCCCAATCTCACGCTGGGTCTGCCGGTGGTCGAGAGTCTGCTGAAGGCGACGGACATTCCGCTCGACTGCCACCTCATGATCGAGAACCCGGAGCGTTGGGCGCCGCCGTACGCCGAGGCCGGCGCGTACAACGTCACGTTCCACGCCGAGGCCACCGACGACCCGCGTTCGGTTGCCCGCGATATTCGTGCGGCCGGCGCCAAGGCGGGGCTGAGCATCAAGCCCGGAACCCCGATCGACGACTACCTCGAAATCCTCAAGGACTTCGACACACTCCTGATCATGAGCGTCGAACCCGGATTCGGTGGTCAGTCCTTCATGCCGCAGGTGCTCGACAAGGCACGTGCAGTTCGCAAGCTCGTCGATTCGGGTGAGCTGACGCTCCTCGTCGAAATCGACGGCGGCATCAACGCTTCCACGATCGAGCAGGCCGCCGAAGCGGGGATCGACTGCTTCGTCGCCGGTTCGGCGGTGTACGGAGCGAGTGATCCCGGTGAGGCCGTGCGCAAGCTCCGCGCGCAGGCCGCCTCGGCGTCGCCGCACCTGACGCTGTCGGTCTGAGCCGCTCGATGGCAAAAGGTGGACAGGCGTCGACGGCTGATCTCGACGCCGCGATGCAGATTGCGCTTGCTGCAGCTGATTCCGCGCGCGGATTCACCAGCCCCAACCCGCCGGTCGGCGCGGTCATCCTCGCTGCCGACGGCACCATCGCGGGCGTCGGAATGACGCAACCTCCCGGTGGACCGCACGCGGAGGTCGTGGCTCTCGACGAGGCCGGCGATGCGGCACGCGGCGGAACGGCAGTGGTGACACTGGAACCGTGCAATCACCAGGGACGAACCGGCCCCTGCTCGCAGGCATTGATCGACGCCGGAGTTTCGGCGGTTGTCTACGCCGTCGGTGATCCCAATCCGGAAGCCTCCGGGGGTGCAGCGACGCTCATGCGAGCCGGAATCAGCGTCACGGCCGGACTGCGAGCACCCGAGGTGGAAGCAGGTCCACTGCGAGCCTGGCTGCACAAACAGCGCACCGGTCGCCCGCACATCACGTGGAAGTACGCGGCCAGTCTGGACGGACGCAGCGCCGCCGAGGACGGAACGAGTCAGTGGATCACCGGTCCGCAGGCGAGAGCGCGCGTACATGCGCAGCGGGCGCAGATCGATGCGATCGTGGTCGGCACCGGCACCGTGTTCGCCGACGATCCGTGGCTGACGGCGCGTCAGTCCACGGGCGAGCTCGCGGCGCACCAGCCTGTGCGCGTCGTCGTCGGAAAGCGTGAAATACCGTCGACTGCAAGCATTCTCGACGACACCGCGCCGACTCTGGTACTCAACACCGACAACATCGCCGAAGTGGTCGAGGCGTTGGGGGAGTACACGGACGTACTTCTCGAGGGTGGGCCCCGTCTGGCCGGAGCATTCCTCGCCGCCGGATATGTCGACGTCATCGAGGCGTACATCGCTCCGATACTGCTCGGCGCGGGCGCTTCCGCACTTGTCGACGCCGGAGTGCACACCATCACCGACGCCCACCGATTCCGTTTGGAGTCCGCGGTAACGATCGGTCCCGATATTTTGTTGAGTCTGGTTCCGGAGAGTTCTGCTCCGGGGAACGAGGAGTAGGGCGCGTGTTCACAGGAATTGTGGAAGAACTCGGCGAAATCGTCGCCAAGGAAGAACTGGTCGATGCTGCACGCTTCACGGTGCGCGGGCCACTGGTCACCTCCGACGCCGGTCACGGCGATTCGATCGCGGTGAACGGTGTGTGCCTGACGGTGGTCGACGTGCTTGCCGACGGTTCGTTCACCGCCGACGTCATGCAGGAAACGTTGAATCGCTCGAGCCTGGCGAAGTTGGATGTCGGCTCTCGCGTCAACCTCGAGCGTGCCGCGGCGCTGAACAGCCGACTCGGCGGCCACCTGGTTCAAGGGCACGTCGACGGAACAGGCCATGTCATCTCCCGCTCGCCGTCCGAGAACTGGGAGGTAGTGCGGATCGCACTGCCGGATTCCATTTCCCGTTATGTCGTCGAGAAGGGTTCCATCACCGTCGACGGAGTCTCGCTCACGGTCTCCGCGCTGGGCGGCGACCGCGGGTTCGAGTACTTCGAGATCTCGCTGATCCCGACAACGCTCGAGTTGACGACACTCGGTACCGCTGTGGTCGGTACTCCGGTCAACCTCGAGGTGGACGTGATCGCGAAGTACGTCGAGCGGCTTCACTCTGCCGGTCGGTAGGACCAGGCTGATCGGACCCGTCCGATTGGTCGTAGGGTTGTCAGTGCATCCGTCGGATGCACTCGTTGTATTCGATGATGTGAATAGTCAAGACTTTGGAGTGCGAGCACGTGACCAGGTTCGACAGTATCGAGCGCGCAGTAGCAGATATCGCTGCAGGTAAAGCTGTTGTCGTCGTGGACGACGAGGATCGTGAGAACGAAGGCGATCTCATCTTCGCCGCCGAGAAGGCCACCCCGGAACTGGTGGCGTTCATGGTTCGCTACACCTCCGGCTACCTGTGCGTGCCGCTCGACGGTGACGATTGCGATCGGTTGGGCCTGCCCCCGATGTACGCCACCAACCAGGACAAGCACGGCACCGCGTACACGGTGACCGTCGACGCCCGTGAAGGAATCGGTACCGGTATCTCGGCGTCGGACCGCGCTGCGACGATGCGTCTGCTCGCCAACCCCGAATCCGGTGCCAACGATTTCACTCGTCCCGGCCACGTCGTTCCGCTCCGCGCGAAGGAAGGCGGAGTACTGCGTCGTCCTGGCCACACGGAAGCTGCAGTCGACCTCGCCCGCATGGCGGACCTGCGTCCCGCCGGCGTCATCTGCGAAATCGTCAGCCAGAAGGACGAAGGCGCGATGGCTCAGACCGACGAGCTGCGAGTCTTCGCCGACGAACACAACCTTGCTCTCATCTCGATCGCCGACCTCATCGCGTGGCGTCGCAAGCACGAGAAGCACGTGCTGCGCATCGCCGAGGCCCGCATCCCCACCCGCCACGGTGAGTTCACTGCTGTCGGCTACACGAGCATCTACGACGAGGTCGAGCACGTTGCGCTGGTGCGCGGCGACATCGCAGGCCCCGACGGCGACGGTAGTGACGTACTCGTCCGCGTTCACTCCGAGTGCCTCACCGGCGACGTCTTCGGTTCGCTGCGGTGCGATTGCGGCCCGCAGCTCGACGCCGCACTGGACATGGTCGCCCAGGAAGGCCGCGGCGTTGTCCTGTACATGCGCGGACACGAGGGTCGTGGCATCGGTCTCATGCACAAGCTGCAGGCCTACCAGCTCCAGGACGCCGGTTCGGACACCGTCGACGCAAATCTCGAACTCGGACTTCCTGCCGACGCCCGTGACTACGGCATCGGTGCGCAGATCCTCGTCGATCTGGGAATCTCGTCGATGCGTCTGCTGACCAACAACCCGGCCAAGCGTGTGGGTCTGGACGGCTACGGCCTGCAGATCACCGATCGCGTTCCGATGCCGCTGCGCGCGAACGCCGAAAACCTCACCTACCTGCGCACCAAGCGCGACCGGATGGGGCACGATCTGATCGGACTCGACGAGTACGAGGCGAACCAGAACACCGCACAGCCGGGAACCGCGCTGTGAGCGGCGAAGGTCAGCCGCAGCTCGCGATCGCCGAAGCGAAGGATCTGAAGCTGGCGATCGTTGCCGGGCAGTGGCACGCGACGATCTCCGAGGCCCTGATCGCCGGCGCGCAACGCGTCGCGCAGGAGGCACAGATCAAGGACGTGACACTGGTCCGTGTCGCCGGTGCGATCGAACTGCCCGTCGTCGCGCAGGCATTGGCTCGCACTCACGACGCCGTCGTTGCTCTGGGCGTCGTCATCCGCGGCGGCACGCCGCACTTCGAGTACGTGTGCGACGCGGTTACTGCCGGTCTCACACGCGTCTCGCTCGACGAAAGCACTCCGGTGGGTAACGGTGTCCTGACCACCGACACCGAGCAGCAGGCTCTTGACCGGTCAGGGCTGCCGGGTAGCGTCGAGGACAAGGGCGCACAGGCCTGCGCCGCCGCACTGGACACCGCAGTGACCCTGCGCCACCTCCGAGCACCATGGACCGAGGATTCGTTTCGATGAGCACACCCGGCGACAACGAGAACTGGGAACTGATTGTGTCACCGCGTAAGTCCACGCGGTACGCGATCGGAGTTGCAGTACTCCTGGTGATCGTTCACGTCACACTGGCACTCCTGCTCCGTCAGGGGTCCACCGGCGTGTACTTCCGTGCCGCGGACCAACTTGCGATGGCAGGTATCGGCACCATTCTGGCTCTCGGTGTGCTGATGTTGACGCGCCCCCGGGTCAAGGTGGGCAAGCAGGGAATCGCCGTCCGAAACATCCTGGGCGAGAAGATCGTCGACTGGGATCTGTTCGAGGGACTCTCGTTCCCCGACGGTGCCGCCTGGGCACGCATCGAATTGCCCGACGACGAGTACATGGCCGTGATGGCGATCCAGTCCAACGACCGCGAGTACGCCGTCGACACGGTCGGTAAGTTCCGCGAACTGGCCGACCGCTACGCACCGGTCGCGCACAAGAGCAACTGACGTCTTCCGACCGGTTCGGTGCCCGTATCCTGCGCGTTTCCGAGTCGGTCGGTGGCGGCGACTAACCTGAAACCGTGCCGGATCCCTCGACTTACCGCCCCGCTACCGGAACCATTCCGGCTGCGCCGGGCGTCTACAAATTTCGCGATCCGCATGGTCGGGTCATCTACGTCGGAAAGGCGAAAAGCCTCCGTTCACGTTTGAACTCGTACTTCGCGGACGTCACGACACTTCATCCCCGTACGCGGCAGATGGTGACCACCGCCGGCAGCGTCGAGTGGACCGTCGTCAGTACCGAAGTCGAAGCGCTTCAGCTCGAGTACAACTGGATCAAGGAATTCGATCCGCGGTTCAACGTGCGGTACCGCGACGACAAGACGTATCCGGTTCTCGCCGTGACGCTCAACGAAGAGTTCCCGAGGCTGTTCGTCTACCGCGGTCCGCGGCGCAAAGGTGTCCGCTACTTCGGTCCCTACTCTCATGCGTGGGCCATCCGCGAAACCCTCGATCTGCTGCTGCGAGTATTTCCCGCGCGAACGTGCTCGTCCGGAGTCTTCAAACGGCACAACCAGATCGGTCGTCCGTGTCTGCTCGGCTACATCGACAAGTGTTCGGCGCCCTGCGTCGGGCGAGTCAGCGCCGAGGAGCATCGACAGATCGTCGAAGATTTCTGCGACTTCCTCGCCGGCCGTACCGACAAGCTGGTCAAAGATCTCGAGAAGCGCATGCAGCAGGCTTCCGAGGATCTCGACTTCGAGACCGCAGCCCGTCTGCGTGACGACATCGGAGCCTTGCGCAAGGCGCTCGAGAAGCAGGCAGTCGTACTCGGTGACGGCACCGACGCTGATCTCGTCGCCTTTGCCGCCGATGATCTCGAGGCCGCCGTTCAGGTGTTCCACGTGCGCGGCGGACGCGTGCGGGGTCAGCGTGGATGGGTCGTGGAGAAGGCAGGTGACGCCATCGACTGGGCCGCACTCGACGCCGAGTCCGACCTGCCGATCCTGGTCGAACAGTTCCTCACCCAGTTCTACGGTGAGCAGGCGGCACTCGACCCGGGAGCGGGCTCCGAGGCCGGGATCAGCGCCGTTCCCAAGGAAGTTCTCGTGCCGGTCCTACCGGCAAACGCGACCGAGATCCAGGCGTGGCTGAGCAAGCTTCGGGGATCACAAGTGCAACTGCGGGTTCCGCAACGCGGAGACAAGAAAGACCTCGCCGAAACGGTCCAGAGAAACGCGAAAGAAGCTCTGGCGCAGCACAAGCTCAAGCGCGCCGGCGATTTCACTTCACGCTCCGCGGCGCTGCAGGGCATCCAGGAAGCACTGGACCTGGACTCGGCTCCACTACGAATCGAGTGCATCGACATCAGTCACGTCCAAGGAACCGACGTCGTGGCGTCACTGGTCGTGTTCGAAGACGGGCTCCCGCGTAAGTCGGACTACCGGCATTACGCGATCAAGGAAGCAGCCGGCGACGGTCACTCCGACGACGTGGCGAGTATCGCCGAGATCACCCGCAGGCGGTTTCTGCGACACAACCGCGACCTGGGCGTTCTCGCCGCGTCAGCGTCGACCATGGACGCGGACGGTGGGGATCTCGCTCCCGAAGCGGCGATCGACCCGGCGACGGGCAGGCCTCGGCGGTTCGCCTATCCACCCAATCTGTTCGTCGTGGACGGCGGCGCCCCTCAGGTCACGGCGGCAGCGGCGGTCCTCGACGAGCTGGGGGTCACCGACGTCGCGGTAGTCGGATTGGCCAAGCGACTCGAAGAGGTATGGGTACCGGGGGAAGAAGATCCGGTGATCCTTCCCCGAACGAGCGAGTCGTTGTACCTACTGCAACGCATCCGAGACGAAGCTCACCGATTCGCGATCACGTTCCATCGCAGCAAACGCTCGAGGCGGATGACGGCTTCGGCGCTGGACTCGGTCAAGGGGCTCGGTGAAACTCGTCGTACCGCTCTGGTGGCGCACTTCGGTTCCGTGGCAAAGCTGAAAACGGCAACGGTCGAGGAGATCATGCAGGTCCCTGGTATCGGTGAGACCACCGCCACAGCGGTTCTGGCCGCACTCGGAACGGATTCGGCCGCAGCCGATACGGGGGCTGAAGCTCGCGCGCTGCCCGCGCCGGTAGGGGATGATGAGCTGGACAAGGAATCCGAATCGTCTGTTACGTCTGCTGACGCGCCCAGCGTCGAATCCGGTAGCGGTGACGAGGGCTCCGAGTCGCGAGAATTGTCCATGCCGACGACGGGGCCGAGTGCACAGTGACTACCGACAGCGCCAAAGACAGTCGAACGATGGATTTCCTGCTGGTGACGGGATTGTCCGGAGCAGGTTTGAGTACCGCTGCCAAGGTGCTCGAGGACCTCGGCTGGTATGTCGCGGACAATTTGCCACCTGAGCTCATATCCCGAATGGTCGGTCTGAGCTTGACCTCCGATCCGCCGGTCGATCGTCTTGCCGTCGTGATCGACGTGCGGAGTCGACTCTTCACCGGCGACCTCGGTTGGGTGCTCACCGAACTCGAAGCGGAACCGATCCACACCCGGGTGCTCTACCTCGAAGCGTCGGACGACGTGTTGATCCGACGGTTCGAACAGGTACGCCGCAGCCATCCCTTGCAGAACGACGGCATCGACGGCACGTTGTCCGAAGGCATCGCAGCCGAGCGTCGCCAGCTGGCTGTGGTGAAGGCAGCCGCAGATCTGGTCATCGACACGTCTGCGCTGAAGGCGCATCAGCTGCGTCAGAAGATCGAAACCGCATTCGGAAACGACGCCAACCGCACGATGAAGGTGACGGTCCAGTCGTTCGGCTTCAAGTACGGCCTGCCGATGGACGCCGATCTCGTCTGTGACGTTCGATTCCTGCCCAATCCCCACTGGATCCCCGAACTTCGTCCGCACACCGGTCAGGATGCCAACGTCCGTGATTACGTGTTGTCCCGCGAGGGTGCGGAAGACTATCTCGACACCTACCGGCATCTGGTGGATTTGACCATCGCCGGATATCGACGAGAAGGAAAGCGCTACATGACAATTGCAGTCGGGTGCACCGGCGGTAAGCACCGAAGCGTGGCCATGTCGGAAGCTCTCGCGAGGCGTTTGGGTTCCGAGGAAGACATCTCCGTCAGCATCGTGCACCGGGATCTGGGGCGCGAATGAGTGAACCTACACAGCGCACGTCTTCCGATCCGGCGATTGTCGCGCTCGGCGGCGGCCACGGATTGTTCGCCACCCTCCGGGCCGTCAGACGCCTGACAGTCGACGTCACCGCAGTGGTCACCGTCGCTGACGACGGTGGTTCCTCGGGTCGGCTGCGCGCCGAACTCGGCGTCATCCCGCCCGGTGACCTCCGGATGGCGCTCGCGGCTCTCGCGTCGGACGAACCCGAGATCGTCGACTGGACGCGGACCATCCAGCATCGCTTCGGCGGTGTCGGCGCACTTGCCGGGCACTCGGTGGGCAATCTCATCCTGGCCGGCCTCACCGAGGTGCTCGGCGATCCGGTCGTCGCGCTCGACGAGATGGCGCGACTGCTGCGAATCCGTGGCCGTGTGCTGCCGATGTCGCCGATCGCGCTCGAGATCGAAGCCGACGTTCAAGGACTCGAAGAGGACCCCCGCGTCAGCCGCTGCATTCGTGGACAGGTCGCCGTCGCGACCACGCCGGGCAAGGTGCGGCGTGTGAGACTGCTCCCGTCCAATCCGCCCGCGTGCCCCGACGCAGTAACTGCGATCGATCGTGCCGATCTCGTGGTGCTCGGTCCGGGATCGTGGTTCTCGAGCGTGATCCCGCACGTCCTGGTACCCGAACTCGTCGAATCACTGTCGTCGACGAAGGCTCGAAAGGTGCTGGTGCTCAATCTCGCCCCCGAGCCTGGGGAGACCGCCGGATTCTCCGCAGAGCGTCACCTGCACGTACTCTCCCAACACGTGCCCGATTTCCGGGTCGACTACGTGGTGGTCGACTCGGCGTCGGTACCGGCCGGGCGTGAACGTGAACATCTGCAGCGTGCGGCGGATCAATTTTCAGCCGAAGTCAGGTACGCGGATGTCGCGGACACCTCACCGGGCGCAGCGCATGTACACGATCCGGCAAAACTGGCCGATGTACTGGCTGAACTGTCGAGCGGTGCGGCAGTAGGGGATTCGACACAGCAGTCCCTGCAAGAACAGCAGTCCGAGAAAGAACAGAGGGAGAACGCTTCGTGGCAATGACAGCGGAGGTCAAGGACGAACTGAGCCGGTTAGTGGTGACTCAGGTCAGCTGCCGCAAGGCAGAGGTCTCCGCGTTGCTGCGCTTTGCCGGTGGACTCCACATCGTCGGCGGCCGGGTGGTCGTCGAGGCAGAGGTGGATCTGGGCTCCACGGCGCGACGTCTGCGCCGGGAGATCTTCGACCTGTTCACCTACAGCGCCGACGTTCACGTACTCAGCGCGGGCGGGCTGCGTAAGTCCGCTCGCTACATCGTGCGCGTGGCGAAGGAAGGCGAGGCGCTGGCCCGCCAGACAGGATTGCTCGATCTTCGCGGACGCCCGGTCCGCGGCTTGCCCGCGCAGGTGGTCGGCGGAAGTGTCGGCGACGCCGAAGCGGCGTGGCGCGGAGCGTTCCTCGCGCACGGTTCCCTGACCGAACCCGGCCGTTCGTCGGCGCTCGAAGTAAGCTGCCCGGGCCCGGAAGCCGCACTTGCTCTGGTCGGTGCTGCGCGGCGTCTCGGGATTTCGGCGAAGGCACGTGAGGTGCGCGGAACGGATCGTGTGGTGATCCGTGACGGTGAGGCCATCGGCGATCTCCTGACTCGAATGGGAGCACAGGACACGCGTCTGGTGTGGGAGGAGCGACGGATGCGACGCGAGGTCCGCGCCACTGCCAATCGCCTCGCCAACTTCGACGACGCCAACCTGCGACGCTCGGCCCGCGCCGCCGTCGCAGCCGCTGCACGCGTCGAGCGTGCGTTGGAGATCCTCGGCGAGGACGTGCCCGATCACCTCGCGGCGGCGGGCGCACTGCGCGTCGAACATCGGCAGGCGTCCCTCGAAGAACTCGGCCAGTTGGCGGACCCGCCGATGACCAAGGACGCCGTCGCCGGACGTATCCGTCGCCTGCTGTCCATGGCTGATCGCAAGGCGAAAGAAACGGGCATACCCGACACCGAATCCGCAGTGAACGTGGAGCTACTCGAAGAGGGGTGACCTGCCCTCCGTCAGGGTGGGCTGCGCACGTTCGGGCCACGCGCATTAGGGTATGAGTCACATCGACCGATGAACCCCACGTCCGCGTCGTGCACACACGGATTCGGAGTATGCGTGGGTCAAGTTGCACACCAGAATCATGGTCAAAGGAGCGAATTGTGACTGTCCGGGTTGGCGTAAACGGTTTCGGCCGTATCGGACGTAACTTCTTCAGGGCGGTGGATGCGCAGAAGGCGCTCGGAACCACCGATATCGAGATCGTGGCAGTCAACGACCTGACTGACAACGCGACGCTCGCTCACCTGCTGAAGTACGACTCCATCCTCGGCCGTTTGCCGTACGACGTGTCGCTCGACGGTGACGACACGATCGTTGTCGGCGATCAGCGCATCAAGGCCCTCGCACACCGCGGCCCGTTGAACGAACTTCCCTGGGGCGAGCTGGGCGTCGACGTCGTCGTCGAGTCCACCGGTATCTTCACCGACGCCGCAAAGGCCAAGGGACACCTCGAAGCCGGCGCCAAGAAGGTCATCATCTCGGCTCCGGCCAAGGGTGAAGACATCACCATCGTCATGGGCGTCAACGACGACAAGTACGACGGCAGCCAGAACATCATCTCCAACGCGTCGTGCACCACCAACTGCCTCGGCCCCATCGCCAAGGTTCTCGACGACGAGTTCGGCATCGTCAAGGGTCTGATGACCACGATCCACGCGTACACCCAGGATCAGAACCTGCAGGACGCACCGCACGCAGACCTCCGTCGCGCCCGCGCAGCCGCCCTCAACATCGTTCCCACCGGCACCGGTGCAGCCAAGGCCATCGGCCTGGTTCTCCCGCAGCTGCTCGGCAAGCTCGACGGCTACGCACTGCGCGTGCCGATCCCCACGGGCTCGGTCACCGACCTCACCGCGAACCTGAAGAAGTCGGCCACTGCCGACGAGATCAACGCCGCGATGAAGGCTGCTGCCGAAGGACCCCTCAAGGGCATCCTCAAGTACACCGACGCACCGATCGTCTCCTCGGACATCGTCACCGACCCGCACTCGTCGATCTTCGACTCGGGTCTGACGAAGGTCATCGACGACCAGGTCAAGATCGTTTCCTGGTACGACAACGAGTGGGGCTACTCCAACCGCCTCGCCGACCTCATCGGCCTCGTCGCCAAGTCTCTCTGAGCGGAGTTTCGATAACAGTGGCAGTTCAGACGCTGAAGGATCTGCTGGACGCTGGGGTCGAGGGGCGCACCGTACTGGTGCGTTCCGACCTCAACGTCCCGTTGGATGGCGGAGAAATCACGGACCCGGGCCGCATCGTCGCGTCCGCTCCCACCCTGCGGGCTCTTGCCGAGGGTGGAGCGAAGGTCATCGTGACCGCGCACCTCGGGCGCCCAGACGGTCAGCCCGATCCCAAGTTCTCCCTCGCACCGGTTGCCGCGAAGTTGGCCGAAATCCTCGGTCGCAACGTGCAACTCGCCGGTGACGTCGTGGGACAGGACGCGCTGGCTCGTTCCGAAGGACTCACCGATGGTGACGTCCTGATGCTCGAGAACATCCGTTTCGACCCTCGCGAGACCAGCAAGGACGAAGCCGAGCGGGTCAAGCTCGCCAAAGCTCTCGTCGAGCTGGTCGGTGACGACGGCGCATTCGTCTCCGACGGATTCGGTGTTGTTCACCGTAAGCAGGCGTCGGTCTTCGACGTCGCGAAGCTGCTCCCGCACTACGCGGGCTACCTGGTCGGCGCCGAGGTCGAGGTGCTCGCCAAGCTCACGCAGGACGCAGCGCGCCCGTACGCAGTGGTGCTGGGCGGCTCCAAGGTCTCGGACAAGCTGGCCGTCATCGAGGCACTGGCACCGAAGGTCGACACTCTGGTGATCGGCGGCGGAATGTTCTACACGTTCCTCGCAGCTCAGGGTGTCTCCGTGGGCAATTCGCTGTGCGAAGAGTCCATGATCGAGACCTGCAAGGATCTCCTCGACCGGTACGCCGACGTCATCCACATTCCTCAGGATGTCGTTGTCGCGGACTCCTTCTCGGCCGATGCCGAGTCGAAGATCGTTCCGTTCGACAAGATTCCCGACGGCTGGATGGGTCTGGACATCGGACCGGAGTCGGTCAAGCGCTTTGCCGCGATCCTGACCGGCGCCAAGACGGTGTTCTGGAACGGCCCGATGGGCGTGTTCGAGTTCCCGAAGTTCGAGGCAGGCACCCGCGGTGTCGCCGAGGCAATCGTGGAGGCAACCGAGAAGGGCGCCTTCAGCGTCGTCGGCGGCGGCGACTCCGCAGCAGCCGTTCGTCAGCTCGGTATCCCGGACGAGGGCTTCTCGCACATTTCCACCGGTGGTGGCGCTTCCCTCGAGTACCTCGAGGGCAAAGAGCTGCCCGGCATCGCAGTACTGGAAGGCTGATCCGACATGGCACGTAAGCCGTTGATCGCCGGCAACTGGAAGATGAATCTGAACCACCTCGAGGCCATCGCCCTGGTGCAGAAGATCGCATTCTCCTTGCCTGCGAAGTACTTCGACAAAGTGGATGTCACGGTCATCCCGCCGTTCACCGACATCCGTAGCGTCCAGACGCTGATCGAGGGCGACAAGCTCCTCCTCACGTACGGCGCGCAGGATGTCTCGGCTCAGGACTCGGGTGCGTTCACGGGCGAGATCAGCGGCTCCATGCTGGCCAAGCTCGGTTGCACCTTCGTCGTGGTCGGTCACTCCGAGCGTCGCACCCTTCACGGTGAGACCAACGAGACCGTCCTCGCCAAGACCAAGGCTGCTCTCAAGAACGGCCTCACACCGATCGTGTGCATCGGTGAAGGCCTCGAGATCCGCGAAGCAGGCGATCACGTCGCCTACAACGTCGACCAGCTCAAGGGTTCGTTGGCGGGCCTGAGCGCGGAGGAGATCTCCAAGACCGTCATCGCGTACGAGCCTGTCTGGGCCATCGGCACCGGCCGTGTCGCTTCTGCCGCCGATGCACAGGAAGTGTGCGCTGCGGTACGAGCAACAGTTGCCGAACTTGCCGACGCCGAGGTCGCGGCCGGCGTTCGCGTTCTGTACGGCGGCAGCGTCAGCTCCAAGAACGTCGGAGAGATCGTCGGCCAGACCGACGTCGACGGCGCTCTTGTCGGCGGCGCGTCGCTCAAGGCTGACGAGTTCGCGACACTGTCTGCGATCGCGGCAGGCGGTCCACTCCCGTGATGTGATCGGGCAGTGAGCTGAAACTGCAGGACTCAAACTGCGGGCGTGTGACCGAGTAGGTCACACGCCCGCAGTTTTTGATTTGCCGGATTCAGCTGACGAGTTTGGATTCCAACGTTGTGATCAGTTCCGGAGCAAGCTCCAACCCTGAGGTCAGATAGTTCTCGACGGTCCCGTAGTGGTGCTCCACCTGTTCGAAGGCGGCATCCAGGTAACGTGCGTCGACGGAGAGCAGCAACCGGATCACCTCGCCCTTGTCGGTATCTGTGGCGTCGGCGATCTTCGCGACCGTCGCATCGATGTACCCGGCCGAGTACGTATTCGTGAGCAGGTAGTCCGCCATGATCGTTTCTCGCGGTACTCCGGCGAGTGTCTGCAGTAGCGCTGCCGCCCAGCCTGTTCGGTCCTTGCCTGCAGTGCAGTGGAAGAGTTGCGGCCCTGCGGTAGTCGCCAAGGCGGCGAACAACTGTGAGAATCCGTTACGTGTGACGGGGTCTACGACGAAGCTGCGATTGATGTTCTGCATGAAAGCTGTTGCAGCGTCAGCTGTTCGGATTGCCATCGCTTCGGCGTGGATGTTGCCGGACAGGATGGGAATGTGCGCGTACATCGCCGGCACGGGCACGATGTCGGGAGTTTCGCTCGCTTCGGTTTCGGATCGCACGTCGTAGACGGCGGTCAGCCCCAGTGATTCCACGATTGCAAGATCGTCGGGCGAGGGCGTGAGCACGTTGGCGCGGTAGAAGACGCCGCGGCTCATCGCCTGTCCGCTGGTCGTCACGTATCCGGGGCCGGCCACATCGCGGAAGTTGTGAATCGAAGCCAGACGCGGTGTGTCAGGCAAGGAAGTGTCAGGCAGGGTTGCGTCGGAGAGCATGGAGCGGGCCTTTCGGAGGTAGAGTCGCGTCTACTGAGAAACTACTGAATCGGTATCTCGACCGTGTGATCGATGCCACTGACCAAGAGTTGTGCCTGGCCGGGAGCAAAGTCATGCGCAAGGTGGGTATGTGGTCAGGTTATCTGTGCGCGCCTGTATGGTGTTATCGGTTGTAGTTGTCCCTATTGGATTGGTGGACGTAGACAGACATGAAACTGTTCCTGGATATCCTGCTGGTCGTCACCAGCTTGCTCCTCATCGCCTTGGTGCTCCTGCACCGCGGTAAGGGCGGCGGTTTGTCGAGTCTGTTCGGTGGCGGTGTCCAGTCCAGCCTGTCCGGATCGACTGTTGTCGAGAAGAACCTCGACCGGTTGACTGTTTTCACCGCGTTGATCTGGCTCATCTCGATCGTCGGCATCGGCCTGGAGATCAAGTTCGCCTGATTCTCGGCACATGACTTACAGCCGGTAGTTCGTCACACACGAATTTCAGACACGGAACCCCGCCTATCGAGCGGGGTTCTTTGTTTCGGTCGATAATTGTGTGATGACTGAAACCGCGTCGCATCGAGAAACACCGCGAGAGGCCACCGAGCCGCTGCGCGAAGACATCCGGCTTCTCGGCGGAATACTCGGACAAATAGTGCGAGAGCAAGCCGGCGACCATGTGTTCGATCTGGTCGAGCGAGCCCGCGTCGAGTCGTTTCGTGTCCGTCGGTCGGAGATCGACCGCGCCGAACTGGTTTCGCTGTTCGCCGAAATCAGTACGGACGACGCCATTCCCGTCATCCGGGCGTTCAGTCACTTCGCACTGCTCGCCAACCTGGCCGAGGACATCCACCGCGAGCGTCGACGGGCCATCCACGTCAACGCGGGTGAACCGCCCCGCGACAGCACTCTCGCGGCCACGTACACCAAACTTGATGCAGCCGATATCGACTCGGCCACCGTCGAAGAAGCACTGCGGGGCGCCCTGGTCTCGCCCGTCATCACCGCTCACCCGACGGAGACTCGACGCCGCACGGTGTTCGAGACGCAGAGTCGGATCACCGAGTTGATGCGATACCGCGAGCGCACGGCGCTGAGCGTCGCCGAAACCGCTGACGTCGATCTGCAATTGCGCCGTCAGATCCTCACCCTGTGGCAGACGGCTCTGATCCGGCTCAGCCGCCTCCGTATTCAGGATGAAATCGAGGTAGGCCTGCGTTACTACGACGCGGCGTTGTTCGAGGTGATTCCGAAGATCAATGCGGAGGTCCGCAAAGCTCTGCGCACGCGTTGGCCGGACGCCGGACTTCTGACGCAACCGATCCTGAGGCCGGGTTCGTGGATCGGCGGTGACCGCGACGGCAACCCGTACGTGACCGGCGAAATCGTCCAGCGCGCCACGTCACGCGCCGCGGCAACTGCTCTCGAGCACCATCTCGAGGAACTCGAACATCTCGAGCGTGAACTGTCGATGTCGGCGCGCTTGGTGTCCGTCACCCCCGAACTGGATCTGCTGGCGTCCACCTCCGGCGACGATTCCGCCTTCCGGGCCGATGAGCCCTACCGTCGCGCCATTCGCGGTATCCGCGGGCGATTGAGCGCCACTGCATTGTCCGTGCTGGGGGAGTTGCCCGCCCACGGCTCCGATGACGGTCTCGAGGCGTATACCGATCCGGCACAGTTGCAGCGGGATCTCGGCATCATCGACACCTCGCTGCGTCGTTTCGGCGACGAGACCATCGCCGACGATCGACTCGATCGGCTCCGAGAAGCGGTGGAGGTGTTCGGATTTCACCTGTCCGGTCTGGACATGCGGCAGAACTCCGAGGTCCACGAAAGCGTCGTCGCAGAGCTTCTGGCATGGGCCGGAGTCCACCCGGACTACGCGTCCTTGCCGGAAGCCGATCGAGTCGAATTGCTGTCGGCCGAGTTGACGACGCGGCGACCGCTGACTTCGCCGGACGCCGAGTTCAGCGAATTGACCACCAAGGAACTGGCGATCATGGCGGCCGGAGCCAAGGCAGTGCGGGTTCTCGGGGCGGGCGCAGTACCCAACTACATCATCAGCATGTGCACCTCGGTCAGTGACATGCTCGAAGCTGCGGTGCTGCTCAAAGAGGTCGGGGTGCTCGATCCGGGCGTCGGTAGCGAACCCTCCTGCCCGATCGGCATCGTCCCGCTGTTCGAGACGATCGAGGATCTGCAGGGCGGAGCCGACACGCTACTGGCGACTCTGGACATCCCGATCTATCGCGCCATCGTCCGATCTCGCGGTGACAGTCAGGAAGTGATGCTCGGATACTCGGACTCGAACAAGGACGGCGGGTATCTCGCCGCCAACTGGGCGCTGTACCGTGCCGAACTCGACCTCGTCGATGCCGCGCGTAAGAGCGGAATCAGGTTGAGGCTCTTCCACGGCCGCGGCGGAACCGTGGGACGTGGCGGTGGACCGAGCTACGAAGCGATTCTCGCGCAGCCTCCCGGTGCAGTCGCCGGTTCTCTGCGCATCACCGAGCAGGGTGAGGTGATTGCGGCCAAGTACGCCGAACCGCGCCTGGCGCATCGCAACCTCGAAACACTCATCGCCGCGACTATCGAGTCGACGTTGCTCGACGTCGAAGGACTTGGCAGCGACGCCGATGCGGCCTACGCGGTGTTGGACGAGTTGGCGGCCCTCGCTCGTACCGCGTACAGCGAATTGGTGCACGACACACCAGGATTCGTGCAGTACTTCGAAGCGTCGACACCGGTCGCCGAGATCGGGGCACTCAACATCGGTTCTCGCCCGGCCTCTCGCAAGCAGACGAAGGCGATCTCCGACCTGCGTGCCATTCCCTGGGTGCTCTCGTGGAGTCAGTCTCGCGTGATGCTTCCGGGGTGGTACGGCACCGGCGCCGCGTTCGAACGATGGATCGACGGAGACGACACTCGGCTCGCCACGTTGACGGCTCTGTACGAGAAGTGGCCGTTCTTCCGAACCGTGCTCTCGAACATGGCCATGGTGATGTCGAAGTCGGATCTCGGTTTGGCGGCCCGTTACGCGGACCTCGTGCCCGACGCCGAACTACGCGATCGAGTCTTCGGAATGATCACCGACGAGCACGAACGCACGATTCGCATGTACAAGGCGATCACGGGCAACGAGAACCTCTTCGCCGACAATTCGGGACTCGAGCGTTCGGTCCACAATCGGTTCCCGTACCTCGAACCTCTCAACCATCTACAGGTCGAGCTGATCCGCCGGTACCGTTCCGGCGACGAGAGCGATCAGGTGCGTCGGGGAATCCAGCTGACGATGAACGGCCTGGCCACCGCACTTCGTAACAGTGGCTAGGTGTAACAGCGGCTGGTTCTGCAGGTTTACCGAGGTGTGCGTGCGGCGACTCTAGAGCCGTCGCACGCACACCTACCGCTGCGCGCAGGACCGAACGGGGACCGCAGTGGACCTGCAATTGAATGGACGAACTGCCGTGGTCACCGGCGCGGGAAAAGGCATCGGGTTGGCCGTCACGCGCGCACTGGTAGCCGAGGGTGTTCACGTAGTTGCCGGTTCTCGGTCTCTCTCGCCGGAACTCGAATCGCTGCAGTCCGGCGGCGCCGTCACCTTTGTCGGCGTCGATCTCGCGAGTGCCGAAGGATCAACCCGACTACTCGAGGTTGCAGCAGCTAGGGGCGGCGTCGACATTCTGGTCAACAACGTCGGCGCCGTCACCCCGCGAACGAGCGGCTTCGCGGCCATCACAGACGAAGAGTGGGTTTCCTCGTTCAATCTGACGTTCTTGTCGGCTGTACGCACAGTTCGCGCTGCGCTGGCGCAGTTGATCGGCCGAGGTGGCGGGAGCATCGTGACGATCAGTTCGGTCAACGCGTTCTTGCCTGACCCCACGGTGATCGACTACAGCGCCGCGAAAGCGGCGTTGACCAACTTCTCGAAGTCGTTGTCGAAGGAACTCGGCGGGAAGGGGATTCGCGTCGATAGCGTCAGCCCTGGTCCGGTGCAGACGGAGTTGTGGCTCGGCGAGCACGGAGTGGCCTCGACGCTGGCGAAGGCGAATGGTTCAGCCGTCGACGATATCGTCGACAGTGCCGCCGCCGGCGCCGAGACGGGCCGATTCACTTTTCCCGAAGAGGTAGCGGACCTGGTGTTGTTCCTCGTCAGCGATCGCGCGGGGAACGTGACGGGTGCGGATTTCGTGATCGACGGCGGGTTGATCAAGACCTTGTGATCATTGCTGCCTGGAACCTGATCATGTGCGCGACGGTCGACGAGGTGATGCACAGGATCACGGCGGACGCGACGACCACCCACAGTCCCCACCCGATGGACGGTCCGGCGGTGTGCCCTGCGACCTCGGTACTACGCCGCACAATGGAGGCGGCGTTTCCGACGGCAACGATCAAGACAGCGATTCCGACCAAAGGGCCGGTGCAGTGATTCTTCATCTCGGGGGTGACGTCTCGAACCATGAGGGCGATCAGCGCGGTCACCGCGCACAGGGCGAGGGCGAGAGTGATCACTCCGCATTCGTCGATACCACTGTGGTCGAGGGCGGAGGACGACGTCCACGGGCCGAGGCTTCCGGCGACGATCCCGGCGCACGCCCACAGCGATCCGATGAGGCTAGGTCCGAAACGATCGGGCATGAGCGAGGGAACCGCGTGGGTCGTCGGCCTCTGAAACCCGAAGGCGCGTTGGTGATCCGGCTGATTGGGTGTGAACGTCACGCGACGGACCACCTTTCCTCCGCGCCGTCGAGGCGCCCAATCCGATGCTTTTCCGGAGTCTAAGGGCCGCCCAGTTCACTTTTGCCGAATCGACCGAAATTGCTCGAGGCGGCACTACCGGTCAGTGAACGAAGTCCAGAGCTTCCTTGATCCACGCATCGAACTCGACGTTCGAACTCGTACCCGTTCGGTCGACCACGATCCATCCCTTGCTCATCGGCTTACCCCGCATCTCGGGCCAACTCGCACCCTTGTGGGTCAGGAGCTCATCGACTCGATCGGGGTTGCAGCGGACCATGATGTTTCCGTGTGAGTTCGCGCTGGCGGCCAGCTTCCCGTTGACCATGAAACTCAGGCCACCGAACATCTTGACTTCTTCGACGTCGTCCTCGCCCGAGAGCGCGTCGCGGATACGCTCGGCCAGCGCTTTGTCGTATGCCATGGAGGCCTCCTGGGGGTGGAGTTCCAGGTTAGATCAGGTGGCGCAGGTACGTCTGCGGGTCGTGAAGGAATCGCTGCCAGTTCGAGACGAGGTCGAGGTCCTCCCAGGCTGCACTCCTGATTCCCCATTCGCCGATCTCGAGCAGATTGGCGTTCGGCAGCGCCGCGATGATCGGCGAGTGCGTCGCGATCAACGCCTGCGCGCCGGATTCCACCAGTTCGCCAAGCAACGCGGCCAGCGTCAAAGTTCCTTGGAAGGAGAGTGCGGCATCGGGTTCGTCGATGAGATAGAAGCCGCCGTCCGAGGTCCTCGACGACAGGATCTCGAGCAGCGCCTCACCGTGGGAGAGGTGATGGTAAAGCGGTTCAGGTCGCCTGGGATTGGGGTTGTCCTCCAAATACGTGTACAGCCCGTGCAAGGTTTCGTCTCGGAGGTAGTACGCCCACTTCGATGCGCCGGGACTCCGCTCGACCACAAGGTCGAGGCCGCCCGGTTCACTCGATCGAGTCTGATGCCGCGTATTGGTCGACCCGCCTTCGGCATTGAGACCGAGAACGGCGGCGAGAATTTCGATGACGGTCGACTTTCCCGCTCCGTTTTCGCCGACCAGAATGGTGACACCCGGTGGAAGTTCGAGACCGTCCTGAACGATCTGCGCAACAGCGGGTACCGTCATCGGCCAGCTGCCTACGTCAGCGCCTGACGATGTCCCGGTCTTGATGCGTCGGATGGGTTGTCTCTGCACGGCCATACGCTCTCACAAGGCTCCGACGGGAACTGGGGCTAGTGGCGCTGCGCGAGCAATTCGACGATTCGGGCCACGAGGTCGAGAGGGATCGGTTTGTTCAGCGGGAACTTCACCGTTGATTTCGCAGCCCGGTACGGGTCGACGGACTTCTCGAACTCTGCATCCCCTGCCGGGAGCGGGTACATCGAGATGTGGTGTTTCCAGCCTGCGAAGTGAACCAGGTTCTTCCCGTTCACTCTCATGGTGGGCATCTGATAGCTGATGGTTTCATCGAGGCCGGGAACGGTGTTGTGGATCGTCTCGCGGATGCTCTCGAGGACTCGTTGCTCGTCGGCGGGAAACGACGCAGTGTATTGGTCGATCGTCGCGAATTCGGCCATGCTCGGATCTTAATCACAGTCGGATTCAGTTGGCTCGCCAAAAATCCGGTCGGCTGCCGTCGGTGTCGGTGAACCCGTATTCCGTTCCGAGTTCGCCTGAACTGACCGATCGCTGATTCCATCGCTTCCGATTCGGATCGGCGGCGAGGGCGGCGATCGCACGTCCGATGAATCTTGGTGACTCGGAGCGGGCAAAATCCGCAGGCGCAGTCGGACCATCTCGAACCGGCAACAAAGCGTCACGCCAATTCGATTCGCCGACACCGAAGTTGTCGAGCATCATCTCTGATCGTAGGAACCCGGGAGTGATGGCGACGGCAGTACAGCCGAACGGGGCAAGTTCGTGGCCTTGCGAAAATGCGAGCCTGTTCACGGACACCTTCGCCAAGTCGTAGAACACCGAGATGCGATAGTTCGACGCGTTGTATTCGGTAGTGCCGTCGGTTATCTCGGCGACGAGTCCGCCTGGCCGATCGATCATCAGCGGCAGGAGGTGATGCGACGTGGTGATGTGGGTGTCGATCGCCAGACGCAAGATGTGAAAGCCCTTGTCCAGATCGAGTTCCCATACCGGCGTGTTCCACTCCGCCGGCCCACCCTTGAGCAGTTCCGCGCCCCAGATGTCATTGACCAAGATGTCGATATGTTGATAGTCGGCGCGCAAGCGTTCGGCGAGATCTGCCACGTGCGTGCTCTCGAGATGATCGACGGCAATCGGCACGCCGACGCCGCCGAGTTCGGTGACAAGGTCTGCCGTCTCCTCGATGGTTTCGCCGCGCGGATAGTCCGACTGAAGTATTCCGGCAGATGTGCTCCGGCCAGTGCAGATGACGGTTGCACCGGCCTCGCCCAAGGCTGCGGCGATCCCGCGTCCGGCGCCCCTCGTCGCCCCGGCAACAACAGCAACTCGCCCGCGAAGTGCGTCCGGATTCGGTGTCCACGACATTGTTCGATTGTTCTCGCCTGGATTGCTTCGTTCAAGAGCGAGGGCGCTCAGCGGAACCGAACCGTACTCCGCGGCGTCCAAGGAAGTAATTGCTCGAAGAACGAGACAGGGAGAGAAATGAATCGTTGTGTGGGGCAGAGTGCCCGTTGGAGAAGTGGAATCTCGGGATTGAGTTCAGTTGCATCCAAAGGGAATTCGCCTCTGGTCCGGACTCGTCTTGTAGTCGGGACTTGCCACTGTGAGAACACCCTCGATGCACCTCCGGGCCGGGAATCGCCTGAAGACGATTCCCGGCCCGGTGTGAAATCAGATCCGTGAAATCAGATTACGGAAGCTGCGAGGCGGCGTCCGTGTCGAGGAACCAACGTGTCGCAACCAGGCCGGTGGCACCGGCTGACGGCCAGTCTTCGGCGGAAGCACCTCCGACGGCTTCGGCAACGGCCTCGGCCTTTGCAGCGCCGGAGACGAGTAGCCAGACCTCTTTGGCTCGCCGAACAGCAGGCAGCGTCAGCGTGATACGAACCGGCGGCGGCTTGGGGGAGTCCGTCACCGCGACGACGAAACGCGCTTCTTCGCGAACAGCATCGGTGTGCGGGAACAGTGAGTTGACGTGCCCTTCGCCGCCCATACCGAGCAGGTGCACGTCGAACGTCGGAACCTGATTGCCGTGCGCCTGAGCACCCAGCAGTTGTTCGTACGCCGTCGCCGCACCGTGGGGATCACCGTCGTAGATACCGTCGGATGCAGCCATCGGGTGCACCCGGTCGGGATCGACCGCGACGTGATCGAGGAGTGCCTCACGTGCCTGCACTTCGTTCCGCTCGGGATCGCCGGACGGCAGGAACCGCTCGTCGCCCCAGTACAGATCGATCTGCGACCAGTCGATGTCGCCGGGTGCCGCACGCAACTTCTCGAGAAGTGCGATGCCGGTTCCGCCGCCGGTCAGAACGATGGACGCGACTCCGCGAGCTTTCTGGGCGTCGACGATGGTCGTGACCAGGCGTGCGGCAGCAGCATCGACCAGTTTGCCGGCGTCGGAAAACTTCTCTACGACAACTTCACTCATAGGTCACCTTCTCCAGTCCTGCCAGCGCTTCTTCGTAGATCTCGTCGGGATCGAGTCGACGCAATTCCTCGGCGAGGCAATCGCGTGTCTCTCGGCGCCCCAGAGAAACCAACGCGTCAGGCTGACCGGTGCGGATCAAGGTTGCAGTCGTTCCCTCCTGCGGACGACTGATGGAGATGCTGCGAGTCTCGAGCTTCAACTCGACCGTCAGCTCACCCGTACGCCGGATGACCGGACCGTCGATCTTGGCTGCCAGCCAACCGGCGAGAATATCCAGTGCCGGTTCGGTTTTGAGACCGGAGACCACTGCGGAGGTGATCTTCTCGTGCGGCGGCTGATCGAGAGCCGACGCGAGCAGAGCGCGCCAATAGGTGACGCGACTCCAGGCGAGATCGGTGTCACCGGCGGTGTACGACGCGAGTCGACCCTTGATGGTGGCAGTCGGATCGGGTGCGCCGGTGGCATCGGTGATACGCCGTATCGCGAGCCTCCCGACGGGATCCTTGGCCGGAATCTCAGGTGCCTCGAGGGGCCACCAGGCAACAACCGGTGTGTCGGGAAGCAGGAACGGGATGACGACGCTGCTCTCGTGATCGGCCAACGGACCGTAGAGGCGCAGCACCACGACCTCCGAGGCGCCGGCGTCTCCGCCGACACGGATCTGAGCGTCGAGTCGAGGCTCACTCTGCTCGTCACCACGCAGAAGCACGATGACGCGGCAAGGGTGCTCTCGGCTTGCCTCGTTGGCAGCCTCGATGGCTTCCTCGGCATTCCCGGTGTCCCTGGTGCAGACGACGAGCGTCAACACTCGCCCCAAGGTGACAGCGCCGCCGGTCTTGCGGACCTCGACCAGTTTTTTGCTGACCTGGACCGTGGTGGTGGACGGCAAATCGAGAATCACTAGGGTCGCCTCCATTCGCGTCCGGTGCGTTGCATCATTTCGTCTGCAGACGGGGGTCCCCACGTTCCGGCCTCGTAGGGTTCCGGCTTGCCGCCGGCTGCCCAGTGTTCGAGGACGGGATCGAGGATCTCCCAAGACAATTCGACTTCGGCATTGACCGGGAAGAGAGACGGCTCGCCGAGCAACACGTCGAGGATGAGTCGCTCGTACGCTTCCGGTGACGACTCGGTGAAAGCCTGACCGTACGAGAAGTCCATGTTGACGTCACGGACTTCCATGCTCGATCCGGGAACCTTCGAACCGAACCGCATGGTGACGCCCTCGTCGGGCTGCACCCGGATGACCAGAGCGTTCTGGCCGAGGTCTTCGGTCATCGTCTTGTCGAACGGCAGGTGCGGTGCACGTTTGAACACCACCGCGATCTCGGTGACGCGACGGCCGAGTCGTTTGCCGGTACGCAGGTAGAACGGCACACCCGCCCATCGGCGGGTGTCGACCTCGAGGGTGATGGCGGCAAAGGTCTCCGTGATGGAGTCCGCTGCGAAGCCGTCTTCTTCGAGGAGCCCGACCACGGGCAGCCCACCCTGCCAGCCGCCCGCGTACTGGCCGCGGGCGGTGGTCTCGTCGAGGGGCTCGGCGAGGCGAGTAGCGGAGAGGACCTTGATCTTCTCCGCCTGCAAGTTGAGCGGCTCGAAGCTGATGGGTTCTTCCATCGCTGTGAACGCGAGCAACTGCAGCAGGTGATTCTGGATCACGTCGCGGGCTGCGCCGATGCCGTCGTAGTACCCGGCGCGGCCACCGAGGCCGATGTCCTCGGCCATCGTGATCTGGACGTGGTCGACGTAGTGCGCGTTCCAGATCGGATCGAACAACTGGTTCGCGAAGCGCAGAGCCAGGATGTTCTGGACGGTTTCCTTGCCGAGGTAGTGGTCGATACGGAAGACCGTGTCCTCGGGGAACACCTTGTTGACGACGGCGTTCAGTTCGCGAGCGCTCTCGAGGTCGTGACCGAACGGCTTCTCGATGACGACTCGCCGCCACTGACCGTCCTCGGCCTGCGCGAGGCCCGACGCCGACAGTTGCTCGAGCACCTGAGGAAACGCGTTGGGCGGAATCGCAAGGTAGAAACCGTGATTGCCGCCGATGCCACGCTCGTTGTCGAGCGTGGCCAACGTGTCGGACAGGTTCTGGAAGGCCTCGGCCTCGTCGAAACTGCCCTCCACGAACCGGATGCCTTCGGCGAGCCGCTCCCACACGTCCTGACGGAACTTGGTGCGAGCGCCGTCCTTGACTGCTTCGAGGACGACGTTCGCGAAGTCCTCGTCCGTCCAGTCACGCCGGGCGAACCCGACCAGAGCGAATCCGGGCGGCAACAGTCCACGGTTGGCGAGGTCGTAGATGGCGGGCATGAGCTTGCGCCTGGCAAGGTCGCCGGTAACACCGAAAATCACCAGGGCGCAGGGCCCCGCAATGTGCGGAAGCCGTTTGTCGGTGCTGTCCCGAAGGGGATTCACCCAATCTGATGCCGCCGCGGAATCGCTCACAGGCTCAGCTCTTCTGGGTTGCTGCGCGGAGCTGCTCGGCGGTTGCGTCGAGCAACTCGTTCCAGGACACCTCGAACTTGTCGACGCCCTCTGTCTCGAGGACCTTGAACACGTCCGCAAGATCGATGCCGACTGCAGCGAGCTGATCGAAGACCGCCTGCGACTCCTGAGCGGTGCCCGAGATCGTGTCGCCGGTGATCTCGCCGTGGTCGGCGAGAGCGTCGAGCGTCTTCTCCGGCATGGTGTTGACCGTGTTCGGCGCAACCAACTCGGTGACGTAGAGCGTGTCGGGGTAATCCGGGTTCTTCACGCCGGTCGACGCCCACAGCGGTCGCTGAGCCTTGGCGCCGTCGGCCAGAAGAGCCTGGAAGCGCGGCTGCACCTCGAAGATCTGCTGGTACGCGTTGTACGCCAGACGCGCGTTTGCGAGTGCGGCCTTGCCACGCAGCTCGAGGGCTTCCGGCGTGCCGATTGCCGTGAGGCGGTTGTCGATCTCGGAATCCACGCGGGAAACGAAGAACGAGGCGACCGACTCGATGGACGAGATGTCGCGGCCGGCAGCCTTGGCGGTGTCGAGACCGTCGAGGTACGCGCCCATGACTGCTTCGTAGCGCTCGACCGAGAAGATCAAGGTGACGTTGACGCTGATGCCCTCGCCGATCACCTTGGCGATGGCGGGAATGCCTGCCAACGTCGCGGGGATCTTGATCAGGACGTTCGGGCGATCGACGATCTTGTGCAGCTCGATCGCCTGCGCGACTGTGGCGTCGGTGTCGTGTGCCAGGCGAGGATCGACCTCGATGGACACGCGTCCGTCGACGCCGTTCGACGCCTCGAACTGCGGAGCGAGGATGTCACACGCAGCACGCACGTCGTCGGTGGTCACCGCGGTGATGGTGGCGTCGACATCGGCGCCGCGCTCTGCGAGCTCACGGACCTGAGCGTCGTAGGCCGATCCCTTGGAGAGTGCTGCCTGGAAGATCGACGGGTTGGTCGTGACACCCACGATCGACTTCGTGTCGATGAGGTTCTGCAGGTTGCCGGACTGGATGCGATCTCGCGAGAGGTCGTCGAGCCAGATGGAAACGCCTGCAGCGGAGAGCTTTTCGGTATTCACGTTCTGTGTCATCGAGATCATCCCTTCACAGCTGCGAGGGAGCGCTGCGCGGCTTCGACAGTCGCGTCGGCAGTGATGCCGAACTCCCGGAACAAGGTCTTGTAATCGGCGGAAGCGCCGTAGTGCTCGAGCGAGACGGCCTGACCGGCGTCGCCGAGGATGCGCCACCACGGCATCGCGATGCCGGCTTCGACGGACACGCGCGCGCGGACGGCGGGCGGAATGACCTCGTCGCGGTACGCCTGATCCTGCTCGAGGAACCAGTCGAGGCAGGGCACGGAGACGACGCGGGTTGCGACGCCCTGAGCTTCGAGGGTCTCGCGAGCCTCGGTGGCCAGATGCAGTTCGGAACCGGTGGCCAGCAAGATGACCTCGGGCGAACCGTTGGCTGCGTCGACGAGGACGTAAGCGCCGCGCTTGACTCCCTCGGCAGCCTTCTCCTTGGTGCCTTCGAGAACCGGGATGTCCTGGCGGGTGAGTGCCAGAGCCGTCGGGCCCGTCTTGTTCTCGAGTGCTGCCTGCCATGCGAACGAGGTCTCATTGGCGTCACCCGGGCGGACGACGGCGAGGTTCGGGATCGCACGAAGAGCAGCGAGGTGCTCGACCGGCTGGTGAGTCGGGCCGTCTTCGCCGAGACCGATGGAGTCGTGGGTCCAGACGTAGGTGACGGCAGTCTTCATCAGTGCGGCCAGGCGAACCGCCGGACGCATGTAATCGGAGAAGACCATGAAGGTTCCGCCGTACGGGCGGGTCGGGCCGTGCAGCGCGATGCCGTTGAGGATCGAGCCCATCGCGTGCTCACGGATACCGAAGTGGAGCGTGCGGCCGTAGGGCTGCGCATTCCAGTCGTTGGTGGAGATTGAGAAGGGGCCGAACGAATCTGCACCCTTGATGGTGGTGTTGTTGCTGCCTGCGAGGTCGGCGGAGCCGCCCCACAGCTCGGGCAGGATCGGTCCGAGCGCGTTGAGTGCCGAACCGGAGGCCTTGCGAGTCGCAACGCCCTTGGCGTCGGCCTCGTAGGTCGGGAGAGCGTCGGCCCAGCCGGCGGGGAATTCCCCGGCGAACAGGCGGTCGAAGAGTTCCTTGCGCTCGGTCTCACGTGCGGCCCACGCGTCGAACTCGACCTGCCATGCCTTGCGTGCGTCGGCGCCGCGGGAGACGACCTCACGGGCGTGAGCCAGCGCGTCGGCATCGACGTCGAAGGACTTGGCCGGATCGAAGCCGAGGGCTTCCTTGACCGCGGCAACCTCGTCGGCACCGAGAGCGGAGCCGTGGACGTCGCCGGTGTTCATCTTCTTCGGAGCCGGGAAACCGATGATGGTGCGGAGCAAGATGATGGACGGACGATCGACGACGGCCTTGGCCGCGGCAACCGCGTCGAGGATGCCGGAGACGTTCTCGCCACCTTCGACGTGCTGAACGTGCCAGCCGTACGCCTCGTATCGCTTTCCGACGTCTTCGCCGAGAGCGATGGTGGTGTCGTGCTCGATGGAGATCTTGTTGTCGTCGTAGAAGACGATGAGGTTGCCCAGTTCCTGGACACCGGCGAGGGACGAGGCCTCGGACGTGACGCCTTCTTCGATGTCACCGTCGGACGCGATCACGTAGATGTGATGGTCGAAGGGGGAGGAGCCGACCGGGGTCTCCGGATCGAACAGTCCGCGCTCACGACGCGCGGCCATCGCCATGCCGACTGCGGAGGCGAGACCCTGGCCCAGCGGACCGGTGGTCATCTCGACGCCGACGGTGTGGCCGACCTCGGGGTGACCGGGGGTCAGTGCGCCCCACGTGCGGAGAGCTTCGAGGTCAGCGAGCTCGAGACCGTAGCCCGACAGGTAGAGCTGGGTGTACAGCGTCAAGGACGAATGACCACAGGAAAGAACGAAGCGGTCACGGCCGACCCATTCTGCATCCGAAGGATCGTGGCGCATGACGCGCTGGAAGAGGGTGTATGCCAACGGCGCCAAGCTCATTGCAGTTCCGGGATGGCCGTTGCCGACCTTCTGAACCGCGTCGGCGGCGAGCACGCGGGCGGTATCGACAGCCTTGGTGTCCAGGTCGGTCCAGTCCGAGGGGTGGACGGGTTGCGTGAGGACGTGGATCTCGTCTGTGATCGACACTGGCAGATGTCTCCTGACATGGTGTACGTGGATTGCGAGGGTGGGGTGTCCCTCCACTGCGTAACCCAGCCTAATGGTCCTGGCTGTCCGGGTCGATTCGGTTCCTCAATGGCTGCGGTCTACCATCGTTCGTAGTAGAGAACAGTGTCAGCAGTGTGTCGTGAAGAGTTAGTGCGGTAACGCGTGGTGCAAGGAGAGAACGTGCGGACAGGGCAACAGCCGAGCGGACATGGCTTCGGCAGCCCAGGTGCCGCCCCGCGGGCGACCAATACCGATACGGTGTGGGGTCGCGCAACGGGCAAGGTTCTGGCTTATATCGCGCTCACGAAGCCGCGAGTGATCGAATTGCTGTTGGTGGCAACCATTCCGGCAATGCTGCTGGCCGATCGCGGAACAGTCGACATCGTTCTGATCCTCAGCACCCTCTTCGGTGGCTGGATGGGCGCGGCGAGTGCGAACTCGCTCAACTGCGTCGTCGACGCCGACATCGACAAGGTCATGAAGCGCACGGCGAAGCGTCCGCTGGCCCGCGAGGCGGTGCCGACACGTAACGCGCTCGTCTTCGGGCTCCTTCTCGGACTCGCGTCGTTCCTGTGGCTGTGGTGGCGAGCCAACCTCCTCGCCGGCATCCTCGTCGTGATCACGATCGCGTTCTACGTCCTCATCTACACGATGGTGCTCAAGCGTCGTACCTGGCAGAACGTCATCTGGGGTGGCGCTGCCGGATGTATGCCCGTCCTCGTCGGCTGGGCCGCTGTCACCGGGTCGCTGAGCTGGCAGCCCGTCGTGCTGTTCCTGATCATCTTCTTCTGGACGCCGCCGCACACCTGGGCGCTCGCCATGCGCTACAAAGAGGACTACAAAGCTGCCGGTGTTCCCATGCTTCCGGTGATCGCCACCGAAGAGCACGTCACCAAGCAGATCCTGTTCTACAGCTGGGCAATGGTCGTCACGACGCTTGTCCTCGTGCCCGCCTCGGGCGTCATCTACGCCGCCATCACCATCGTCGCCGGTGCGTGGTTCCTGCTCATGGCACATCAGCTGTACCGCAGCGTTCGTGGCGGTGCTCAGGTCAAGCCGCTGCGCCTGTTCCTGCAGTCCAACAACTATCTTGCGATCGTTTTCGTCGGCCTCGCCGTCGACTCGGTTCTCGGACTCCAGACGATCAGCGACATGCTCAGCTGATTCTGCTGTGCGCCTTTATCAACCGCGGGCGGTTAATAAAGGCGCACAGCACTTCGCTAGGGGATCAGAACGATTGATCCCGTCGTTGCTCGACCTTCCAGATCCCGATGGGCCGTCGCCGCATCGGCGAGGGGATACTCGGCGCCGACGCGAATATCGAGTTTCCCGGCCGCAATGGCGTCGAAGACATCGCCGGCACGCCAGGTCAGTTCCTCGCGAGTGCGAATGTGGTGCGCGAGCGTCGGACGCGTCAGGAACAGCGATCCCGACGAGTTGAGCCGCTGCGGATCGACAGGCGGAACCGGTCCACTGGCCGCACCGAACAACGCGACCGTGCCGCGGATACGCACGGAAGCCAAGCTCGAATCGAAGGTCGTCGCGCCGACACCGTCGTACGCTGCCGCTACTCCTTCGCCGCCGGTCAATTCCCGAACTCGCGCTGCGATGTCCTCTTCGTACCGCAAGACTTCCGAGGCGCCGGCGCCACGCGAGAGTTCTTCCTTCGCATTCGATGACACAGTGGTGATGACCTTCGCACCGAGGCTGACGGCCATCTGCGTCAGGATCAACCCGACGCCACCCGCACCTGCGTGCACGAGCACGGTGTCGCCGCTCTGGATCGGATACGTCGACTTCGCGAGGTAGTGCGCTGTCATCCCCTGCAGGAGCGCCGACGCCGCGGCCGAGGCGGGGACACCGTCGGGCACTTTCACGGCGACTGCGGCGGGAACAGCCACCTTCTCGGCATAGCTGCCGGTGGCCGCAGCCCACGCGACACGGTCGCCCACAGTGAATTCGGAGACGTCGGATCCGACAGCTTCGACGACACCGCTGCCCTCCTCGCCGGGAATGTAGGGGAGCGGACGCTTGTACTGGCCCATTCGGAAGTACGTGTCGATGAAATTGATGCCGATCGCTTCGGTCTTGACGAGTAGATCGCCTGGGCCGGGTGTCGGTTCGGGTTGTTCGGTCAGAGTCAGAACCTCTGGTCCGCCGGTCTCGGTCACGTAGATGGCTCGCATGGTTTCTGTTCTACACCCGAGGCGGCCGACGCTCAGTCCATGCCTGGTGTCGCTTTCGGGCTACCGACCAGTATTGTCGAGTCATGAGCACCGATACCGAGAAGTCGGACGCCACCCCGTCCGCGCCGGAACTGCCGAAGTCCACGGTGAACGCCATCACCAAGTTCGTCGCCGAGCACGGCGGCACCGCCAGCGCGGTCATCCAGCCGGTCGGCCTCGCCGGCGTCCGTATCACCCTCGTAGGTGCCGACGGCATCCTCGGTGATCAGGTCGTCGAGGACCTCGCCACGGCCAACGCGGTCGTCGCTTCCTTCGACACCGTCACCGTTGCCGAGTGGGAGCGTGAGCTGACGAGCATCGTCACCCCGCAAGACGGCCACTTCAAGAAGATGGCCGGTTGGGTCGCCAACCAGACTCGGTTCCCGAAAGCACGCAACGAATCCTGAAACGACGTGTGGGGCGTAGGAACACCTTTCGGTGTTTCTACGCCCCACACGTGTATTGAAAAGTATCAGGCAGCTGGTACGGGCGAGCTGGTCGGCGTGAACTGGCGGGTCTTACCCGCAGCCCACACTGCAGCGGTCGCAGCGGTGCACAGACCGGCACCGGCGACGTGCATGATCACCAGGACCTCCGGCACATCGGTGAAGTACTGAACGACACCGATGAGTGACTGCGCGAGGATAAGCCCCAGGAGGACCTTCAAGCGGATCTTCACCGCCGCTGATGTCCCGACCGCATACAGGCCGAAGGTCAGACCCACGACCAGTGCGAGGTATCCGACCAGCAACTGCGAGTGCAGATGAACGAGCGTCACGATCTCGATTTCCAGGCGGGGCACCGTTCGGTCCAGTCCCTTGTCACCCGCGTGCGGGCCTGCACCCGTTACGAGGGTGCCAGCGACCAGCACGCCGGCGAGCGCAACTCCGGACAGCGCGGTCAGCCAACGCAGCGGCTTCGGCATCACGATCAGAGTTGTTGCCTCGTCGGGTTCGGCGATCTTCGCGTACATCACCGTGGCGACCCAGACCATCAGCATCGACGCCACCAGGTGGATTGCCACCGTCCACCACAGCAGGCCAGTCAGGACGGTGATACCACCGATCACTGCCTGAACGACCGTGCCGAGCGGCATCATCCAGGCGTAGACAAGCACCTCTTTGCGGCGGCGAGCGCGAGTCACCGCGAGCACGATAGCGGCAGCGACAATCACAACCAGGAACGTGAGCAGACGGTTGCCGAATTCGACGGCTTGATGAATCACCGCGACCTGTCCGTGGCCGACCGGGACGAAGCTACCGGGGAAGCACTGCGGCCACGTCGGGCAGCCGAGTCCCGAGTCCGTCACGCGCACCACCGCGCCGGTGACAGCGATGCCACCCTGCGTCAGGATCACGATGAACGCGATGATCTTCTGCGTTTTCAGCGAGGGGAGAGGTAGTCGATCCACCAAGCGTAAAAATCCGGCATACACACGATTCACCACGCCAACGATGGTAGTTCCCCGTCAACTACACAGTGTCGTTGGGGGCAGCTCGCTCCGCGCCTGCCCCGTGTCGTCGGGGGCAGCTCGCTCCGCGCCTGCCCCGTGTCGTCGGGACCAGAACTGCGCAGCGCCGTGGGGCCAGTTCGCATCAGTTCGCGCGAACCCGCACGATTCCCGAGATCGTTCCCTGGAAGTACTCGCCGGACTCGGTGATGAGTGCCGACATCTGCAGGGTGTCGTTGAGGATGGTCGACGGCAGGGGAGTCGAACCGATCTGTGACCCGTCCTTCGAGTCGATCACCGCGAACGAGTAACCGTCCAGCGGAGAGGTGTTCGCAGCGCCGTCCCGTGTCACGGTGTAGATCGAGCCGTCAGCCGTCGACAGGTGGGGTACCGCGGAGCTACGAATGGTGTTGTCCCACACGACATGGCAGCCGACCGGATCGATGTCGACGCGGGTCATTCCGCCGTTGAAGGGTGCCGTGGCGGGGACTGCTGGACCGGCACCTTCAGGAGTCGTGGGGTACGGGTATCCGTAAGTGCCGGCGACGTAGACGGAATGACCGATGCCTATGGGGGAGTTCTCGCTGCCGCTCGGCGAGCCGTCCTGGCTGGCCGCGGACAACACCGGCTGCGTGCACACCTCGGCGCCCGTGTCAGCGCGATAGACGTGCAAGCTCACCGTCGGATGAGCGTTGTCGACGATGGTCAAGAAATCGCTGCCTGTCGAAGGACCGAAGTACGTCGGCGTCGATCCGGTTCCCCAGCTGAGCTGACCCGGATTGCGGGCAGGCCCGCGGTCGTACGGCTGACGCCAGTCGATGACGACCTCGTCGCCGCTTCGCTTCAGTTGGTAGAGCGCGTGGGTTGTCGCGACGGCAGTACCCGTCGGTGAGGTGGAGATGCTGTTCTGCACCTGTTCACCCTCGGGAAGCGCAATGCTGTGCGCGATCCGATCCGTGCCGACATACCCCACGGTGCCGTGCCCGGTGGCGAACCAGACATTGCCTTCCCAGTCCGGAGCGAGGCCGGTGACGTTGTCGTCGGAGGCGACCGCACCACTGAGATCGATGACATCCGCGAGTTCCAGACGCCAACTGCCGTCCGGATTTTGCGCATGGGAAATGCGAACCAGTTGACGGTTTCCGTCGACGGCGACGAGACGGTTCTCGTTGTCGAGGTAGGCGTAGACGCCGCCGAGCAGACTGCCCTTCGCGAGCGGCAGTTGTGCCACGGATCTACCCAACGGCGTGGCGTCGGCCTTCGGATCGATCAAATGGATGGTGGGGATCTGGCCGATCATCGTCGTGCAGAGCGAGACGACCATGCCGTCGGAACCCTGGAGAACCGTCGGGCAGGCGGCCATCATCGGGAAGGCAGTGACCTCGTGGGGGCCGGTTCCGGGACCAGGCAGCGGAGTGACGTCGGACGAGCCGGCGTCACCGTGCATGGTGGAGGTGCCGACGGGACCGAGGTACGGATTTGCAGGTGCGAGTGGACCGGACACCGAAGGGGTCGCCGTTGCGGGTCCGGCACACAACATCACTGTTGCGGCGACACAGCCGACGATCTGAGCTGTCCGTCGTGTACTCACGTGAACTTGAACCACCTTGCTGCGCAGACACCGGCCACCGCGGCCCAGATGAGAAGTACGAGAATCGAGAACCAGTCCATCGAGGTGTCGAGGGCCGCTTCGAGTGCATGTGCGAGAGCGCCGGAGGGAACTATTCGCACCAGCGTGTGAACAGCGGTCGGCAGTTCGCCACTGGCGAAGACCACACTGCCGATGCCCACCATGATGAACCACAAGACGTTGGCGAGCGCGAGAACGATCTCTGCGCGCAACGTGCCGCCGAGCAGCAGTCCGAGCGCTGCAAAGGTGACGGTACCGATGGCAATGACCACGGCGCCGAGTAGAAGTTCGACGACCGACGGACGCCACCCCAACGCCAAGCCGATGGCACCGAGCAGCAGTGACTGCAGGGCAACAACGATGATGACGGCAGCGCTCTTACCGGCGATGATTCCCCACCGTGGGAGGGGAGTGGCACCGAGTCGTTTGAGCGCGCCGTATCGGCGATCGAATCCGACGGCGATGGCCTGTCCGGTGAACGCCGTCGACATCACGGCAACCATCATGACACCAGGGAGCACGGTATCGACCCGAGAATCGCCCAAATCGCCGATCGGAAGTAGACACAGTCCGATGAGGAGGGTGATCGGGATGAACATGGTGAGTAGCAATTGCTCACCGTTGCGGAGCAGCAGAGTCAGCTCCAGTTTGGTCTGCGCCGCCAGCATCTTGGCCGCCGAACTGGGGCGGGGATCCGGCGAGAAGGTGCCTGGCTCGAAGCGGTTCTCGGCGAGCCGCCGGTCTCTGGCAACGCTGATGGGACTGCTCTGGCCGTTCGACGCTGTTTCGTTCATGACCTTGATCTCCGTCATCCCCTCAGTTCCCGGCCCGTCAATTCGAGGAAGACGTCTTCCAGACTCCGTTGATCGACGCGAATGTCGTTGATCAGCACGTCCTGATCGGCACACCACGTCGCAACTGTTGCCACGGTTGCCGGATCGATTGCACCTTCGACGACGTAGGTGCCGGGGTTGGATTCCTCGATGCGGAACCCGGCGAGTGAACCGGCCAGCGAATCGAGGCTCAAACCGGGAACCGTCGTCAGACGGAGTTGTCCTTCGGCGCCCTTGCTGGTGACCTCGGCCGGCGTTCCCGACGCGACGATCTTGCCGTGGTCGATGATGACCAGTTCGTCGGCGAGCGCTTCGGCCTCGTCCATGAGGTGCGTGGTGAGCAGAACGCTCACGCCGTCGCGTCGCAGAGCGTCGATGAGTTCCCACACGAGTAGACGCGCCTGAGCGTCGAGTCCGGCGGTGGGTTCGTCGAGAAATACCAATTCGGGACGGCCGACCAGCGCGCATGCCAGGGACAGTCGTTGCTGCTGGCCTCCGGAGAGACGACGGTACGGGGTCTTGCGCGCATCGGTGAGGCCGAGTTTGGAAAGCAGCCAGGCGGGATCGAGCGGGTCGGCCGAGTATGCGGCGACGAGGTCGAGCATTTCTCCGGCCTTGGACCCGGGGTACGCGCCGCCGCCTTGCAACATGACGCCGATTCGCGATCGGACTTCACCGGAGTCGGCGATGGGGTCGAGTCCGAGCACCCGAACGGTGCCGGCGTCTGGGGTGACGAACCCTTCGCACATCTCGACGGTGGTTGTCTTACCGGCTCCGTTGGGGCCGAGCAGGGCAACGACCTGGGCCGTCTCGACAGTGAGATCGATACCGTCGACGGCTCGAACACCGTCGAAGGACTTGACGACACCCTGGATCTGTACCGCCGGCGTCGACGATCTGGAGGCTCTCGAGGTCACGGGGAATCAGCGTAAGCCCCCGCCGAGTTGTCTTCGTCTACCGGTCCGCCTTTCGTGATCTCCGCTACTGGCTTGTCGCTACGCCAGGGGAGTGAATTGCGGGTGAAGACGATGAGCGTTCCGGCGGTGAGGATGGTCGCGATGACGGCCTGCACGATCATGAACGGAAGATATTCGGCGCCGTTGGACATCAACATGACGCTGACGATCGAAGTGAAGACCACAGCTGGGATACGGAAGATCGGCGCGGTGGCCCACGCGGCCAACGGGAGAATCGCCCACAGCAGGTACCACGGCTGAACGACGGGGAACAGGAGAACGATCGCGCCGAGGGCGATGCCGAGTCCACCGACCGGGTGAATGCGACCCATGTATACCGAGATCATCATCCGCGCGGTGATGAGCATCGCGACGAGATACGCGATGGGCCGCGTGATCGTGAGGATCGCGGTGGTGTGATCACCGAGCCCGAGCAGTACGCCGGCCAGTCCCGTGCCGACGCCCAGCAGCGTCGGGATGGACATCCAACTCCGCACCGCCGTTGCGGTACCGAGCGTGTTGATCCAACCCATGCCGAGCCCACTGGCCACGCTGATGACGAACGTGACGACGGCGGCAACGATGCCCAGAAGAATCGCGGCTCCCGCCAGTGCTTTCCAGGTTCCACCCCAACGCCGGGCCAAGGCCATGCCGACAAATCCCAGTGCAAGCAAGGACGGAATCTTGACCGTCGAGGACAACGCGATCAACCCGGATCCCGCGACGAGATAGAACAGTGCTTGCCCACGGATGGGCTCGGACCCTTCGACTGCCCGGAGGGCGATCTCGATTCCGGCGAGCATCAACCCGAGCATGAGAGCTTCGTTGTGGATGCCGGCTACCAAGTGGAAGAGCAACAGCGGGTTCGCGGCACCGAGCCAGAGTGAACTGACGGCAGAGACACCGCATCGCTTGGCCAGTCGCGGTATCGCCCACACGATGAGCGCGACGCCGGCCAGTGCGAGCAGGCGGTGCAGGAAGATTCCGGCAACGATGTTGTCGCCGGTCAGTGAGCTGATCCCGCGTCCCAGCCACAGGAAGAACGGTCCGTACGGAGCTGGGGTGTCGCGCCAGATCGTCGGAACCGTGCGGGTCAGAACGTGGTCGACGCCCAGCGCCGCCTTGGGGCCGATGGCGTACGGATCGAGTCCACGGGCCGCAATTTCGCTTTGTGCCAGATACGAGTAGACGTCGCGGCTGAACATCGGCGGCGCGACCGAGAGCGGCAGGATCCACAGCAGAAGTGTGCGGTCCAGCTGAGAACGGGTCATGCGCCGCGGCGCGCCGGAACGGCTGCGTATGTCTCCGACAGCGAATCGGCCCATCATCAGCCAGGCGAGAACGACGAGCACGGTTCCGGTCATCGTCATGGTGAGTGAGACGGTCGGCATACGTCCGGGCAGGCTGAGGACTCGAAGTCCTGCGGTCGGATTCTGAAGGACGGGTTGTGCGCCCGCGCCGAGTGCGCCGACTGCCATCAGTACCGCGCCGGTTGCTCCGAATCTGCGGATCCCGCGCAGTTGTGCAGTTTCCTTCGCATTCAGGCCCGGGCGCTCGTCTTCGTCGCCGTGCAACACCGCGGCCATACTCTGCCGGGGAGCGGAACCGAAAGGCCGAACGCCGATCGTGGAAAGCGCGAGTGCCTTGGGTTTTTCCAGCAGGATCGCGCGCGCCGATCGCGCGGTCGTCGTCTTCTCGGGGGTCTGCGGCACACCAGGCAGCGTAGCGGCTCCATCCAGCCGGACAGACAAGCACAAACAACGTACGTTGTCCGGATATTCCCGAATGTAATGCAGGTTGCCCTTAGTAGACCTGCGAAAAGAATTCCGTCACACTTGTGTTGTGAAAAGAAATGCGTCAGACCCTCGAAGTAAGGAAGTTGCAGGTCAGCCCACTGTAGCGACCTCGCAGAGTGCTGTCGCAAATCCCGTGACGGTGGGCGTCGAAGGCCAGACCCGGGCCGCAGTGGTCAAGCTGCTACTCGAAGAAGGCCCCATTACCGCCTCCGAAATCGGCACACGCCTCGGTTTGAGTGCCGCAGGTGTCCGACGTCACTTGGATGCGCTGATCGAGTCCGGCGAAGCCCGTACCGCTTCGGCGTCGTCGCTGCGCCAGCGCGGACGAGGTCGTCCCGCCAAGCAGTTCCAGATCACCGCGACCGGTCGCGGGCGCCTGGGCCACACCTACGACGATCTGGCGGGAGCCGCGATGCGGCAACTCCGTGAAATCGGCGGAGATGCGGCAATCGAGGAATTCGCCAAGCGTCGGGTTCAGGCGATCGTCGGAGACGTCGAACCGGCTGATCCGACGGATGTCGACAACGTCGAAGCGACAGCGGACGCAATCGCCGAAGCTTTCAACGCGGTGGGGTTCGCAGCGTCGACCCGGCCGGTCGGTAACGGTGTGCAGATCTGCCAACATCACTGCCCGGTTTCCCATGTGGCAGAAGAGTTTCCGGAACTGTGCGAAGCAGAGCAGCAAGCATTCCGGCAGTTGCTCGGAACGCATGTCCAGCGTCTGGCAACCATCGCCAACGGTGACTGCGCCTGCACGACGCACGTGCCCCTCGTGTCCACCGGGAGTAGATGACCGGACCACAGTGTTCTACCGAGAGTTCTACCGAGACTGTTGTTCTACAGAGTGATTCCGCAGAGCAGCGTTCGAATAGAGATTTTTCAGCTAGTTCTTCAAAGTCAGAACTGCTCGACCGCAGCGACCAGCCCTCGCTGAAACCGAGCAGCCGTCAAGAAACAAGACTCCGGAAGGAGCTCGCATGACCGTCACATCAGACCAGGCGACTACCACTGCGGCAGCAGGCACCGAGCCGCTCACGCAGGAAGAGACCATCGCGTCCCTCGGTCATTACGGCTACGGCTGGTCCGATTCCGACGAAGCCGGAGCCAGCGCGCAGCGCGGGTTGTCCGAGGCTGTCGTGCGGGACATCTCCGCCAAGAAGAGCGAGCCCGAGTGGATGCTCGACATCCGTCTCAAGGCGCTGCGCACCTTCGACAAGAAGCCGATGCCGAACTGGGGCAGCGACCTCGAAGGCATTCACTTCGACAACATCAAGTACTTCGTCCGGTCCAGCGAGAAGCAGGCCGAGTCGTGGGAAGACCTGCCCGAGGACATCAAGAACACGTACGACAAGCTCGGCATCCCCGAGGCAGAGAAGCAGCGCCTCGTTGCCGGTGTCGCAGCTCAGTACGAGTCCGAGGTCGTCTACCACTCGATCCGTGAGGATCTCGAGGAGCAGGGCGTCATCTTCCTCGACACGGACACCGGCCTCAAGCAGCACCCGGAGCTGTTCAAGGAGTACTTCGGATCGGTCATCCCGGCCGGCGACAACAAGTTCTCCGCGCTGAACACCGCCGTGTGGTCGGGCGGCTCGTTCATCTACGTTCCGCCGGGAGTCCACGTGGACATCCCGCTGCAGGCGTACTTCCGCATCAACACCGAGAACATGGGTCAGTTCGAGCGCACCCTGATCATCGTCGACGAAGATGCCTCCGTGCACTACGTCGAGGGTTGCACCGCGCCGATCTACAAGTCCGATTCACTGCACTCGGCCGTAGTCGAGATCATCGTGAAGAAGGGCGGCCACTGCCGTTACACGACCATCCAGAACTGGTCCAACAACGTCTACAACCTGGTGACCAAGCGCACCAAGGTCGAAGCCGGCGGATCCATGGAGTGGGTCGACGGCAACATCGGCTCCAAGGTCACCATGAAGTACCCGGCCGTGTGGCTGATGGGCGAGTACGCCCGCGGTGAGGTTCTCTCCGTCGCGTTCTCCGGTGAGGGCCAGCACCAGGACACCGGCGCCAAGATGCTCCACCTCGCGCCGCACACGTCCTCGACCATCATCAGCAAGTCTGTCGCCCGTGGCGGTGGACGTGCGTCGTACCGCGGTCTGGTTCAGGTCAACAAGGGTGCCCACGGCTCCAAGTCGACCGTCAAGTGTGACGCTCTGCTCGTCGACCAGATCAGCCGCAGCGACACCTACCCGTACGTCGACATCCGCGAGGACGACGTCACCATGGGTCACGAGGCCACGGTGTCCAAGGTCAGCGACGATCAGCTCTTCTACCTGATGAGCCGCGGACTGACCGAGGACGAGGCGATGGCCACCATCGTGCGTGGATTCGTCGAGCCTATCGCGAAGGAACTCCCGATGGAGTACGCGCTCGAGCTCAACCGCCTTATCGAACTTCAGATGGAAGGGGCTGTGGGTTAGTGACCACGCCAGAGACCGGAGTCATCGGAGCTGTTGCCGGGGAGAACCCGACCGCTCCAGTAAAGGGTGCAGCCACCGGCTCGCCCATCACGAACAAGGGTGAGCAGTTCTCCTCGTTCGACGTCAATGCATTCGAGGTCCCGGGCGGACGTGACGAGATCTGGCGGTTCACCCCGCTGCGTCGTCTGCGCGGATTGCACGACGGCAGTGCCGTTGCCAACGCTCAGGTCACCGTCGAGGTGGACGGGGGAAGCGACATCACCGTCGAGACCGTCGGCCGTGACGACGAGCGTCTGGGCAAGGCTGGTGTTCCTGCGGATCGCATTGCAGCGCAGGCGTACTCGAGCTTCGAGACTGCGACGGTCATCTCGGTTGGCGCCGAGGTCGAGGTCGAGAAGCCCGTCGTGGTCACCATGACCGGCCCCGGAGTCGACAATGTCGCCTTCGGACACACCCAGATTCGTCTGGCGCAGTTCGCCAAGGCGACGTTCGTGATCGACCAGCGCGGCAGCGGAACCTTCGCGGAGAACATCGAATTCGTTCTCGGTGACAGCTCGCAGTTGACCGTGGTGGCGATTCAGGACTGGGCGGACGATGCAGTTCACGTCACGTCACACCATGCTCGCCTGAACCGCGACGCAGTGCTTCGGTACACCTCGATCAGCCTGGGCGGCGACCTGGTTCGCCTGTCCGCCACCGTCAAGTACGACGGACCGGGCGGCGACGCCGAACTGCTCGGCCTGTACTTCGCCGACGCCGGCCAGCACCTGGAACAGCGTCTGCTGGTGGATCATTCGCAGCCCAACTGCAAGTCCAACGTGGTCTACAAGGGCGCGCTTCAGGGCGATCCCGGATCCGGCAAGCCCGACGCGCACACCGTGTGGATCGGCGACGTTCTCATCCGCGCCGCAGCGGAGGGCACCGACACGTTCGAGCTCAACCGCAACCTGGTGCTGACCGACGGCGCTCGCGCCGACTCGGTTCCGAACCTCGAAATCGAGACCGGTGAGATCGTCGGAGCCGGCCACGCAAGTGCAACGGGACGTTTCGACGACGAGCAGCTGTTCTATCTGCGTGCTCGTGGTATCCCGGAGGATCAGGCTCGCCGTCTGGTCGTACGTGGGTTCTTCCACGAAATCATCAACAAGATCGCTGTTCCCGAGGTGCGCGATCGCCTCGAAGCCGCAGTCGAAGCCGAACTCGCAGCCGTCGGCTCCTGACCGCCCCGCCGGCGACACCACCCCGTCGCTACGCTCGCCCGCCTCATCTTGAAGGAATTTCATGTCTACCAGTGACAACAACACCACCTCGGTCCTCGAGGTTCGTGACCTGCACGTCGAGGTCGCCAACTCCGATGCGAACGCCGAGCCCATCCAGATCCTCAAGGGCGTCGACCTGACGGTCCGCTCCGGCGAGACCCACGCGATCATGGGCCCCAACGGCTCGGGCAAGTCGACTCTGTCGTACGCCATCGCCGGTCACCCCAAGTACCAGGTCACGTCCGGCTCCATCACCCTCAACGGTGAAGACGTCCTCGCAATGAGCGTCGACGAGCGTGCACGTGCCGGGCTCTTCCTGGCCATGCAGTACCCCGTCGAGGTTCCCGGCGTATCCATGTCCAACTTCCTGCGCACCGCCGCTACGGCCGTGCGAGGCGAGGCTCCCAAGCTGCGCCACTGGGTCAAGGAAGTCAAGGAAGCCCTCAGCGAGCTCGAGATCGACCCCTCGTTCATCGAGCGTTCGGTCAACGAAGGTTTCTCCGGTGGTGAGAAGAAGCGCCACGAGATCCTGCAGTTGGGCATGCTCAAGCCGAAGATCGCGATCCTCGACGAGACCGACTCCGGCCTCGACGTCGACGCCCTGCGCACCGTCTCCGAAGGTGTCAACCGCTACAAGGAGCGCGAGAACGGCGGCGTTCTGCTGATCACGCACTACACGCGCATTCTGCGCTACATCAACCCCGACTTCGTTCACGTGTTCGTCGGTGGCCGCATCGTCGAGTCCGGCGGACCGGAACTGGCCGACGAGCTCGAGACCAACGGCTACGTTCGTTTCACCGCGGACACCGCAGCTACCCAGGGAGCGTAATCACGATGACCACCTCGGTGCGCGAGCTCGACGTCACAGCGGTTCGGGCCGACTTCCCGATCCTGGCGCGAACCGTGCGCGACGGAAAACCTTTGGTGTACTTGGATTCCGGCGCTACCTCGCAGCGTCCGGTCCAGGTTCTCGATGCCGAACGGGACTTCCTGACCACGTGTAACGCGGCAGTACACCGGGGTGCTCATCAGCTCGCAGAAGAGGCGACGGACGCGTACGAGAATGCTCGCGCCACCATCGCTTCCTTCGTGGGCGCGGATTCGGACGAGTTGGTGTTCACCAAGAACGCCACCGAGGCACTGAATCTCGTCACCTACGTTCTCGGTGACGATCGCTTCGACCGCCATGTCGGTCCTGGCGACGAAATCGTCATCACCGAACTCGAACACCACGCCAACCTCGTTCCCTGGCAGGAACTTGCGCGCCGAACCGGTGCGACGCTCAAGTGGTACGGCGTGACCGACGACGGCCGGATCGATCTCGATTCGCTGGAGTTGACGGACGCGGTGAAGGTTGTTTCGTTCACCCACCAGTCCAACGTGACCGGCGCTATCGCACCCGTCGAGGAATTGGTGCGACGAGCACGCGCCGTCGGTGCACTCGTCGTGCTCGACGCGTGCCAGTCGGTGCCTCACATGGCCGTCGACTTCCACGAATTGGGCGTGGACTACGCGGCGTTCTCCGGTCACAAGATGCTCGGCCCTTCGGGGGTCGGAGTTCTCTACGGCCGTCGTGAACTGCTGGCAGCGATGCCTCCGTTCATCACCGGTGGCTCGATGATCGAGACGGTCACCATGGAGGTCAGCACCTACGCGCCGCCACCTCAGCGTTTCGAGGCCGGCGTACCGATGACCTCACAGGTGGTCGGACTGGGCGCTGCCGTGGATTACCTGAACACCTTCGGGATGGACGCAGTCGCCGCGCACGAGCACGTGTTGGTCGAGGATGCTCTCGAGAAGCTGTCTGCGATCGAAGGTCTGCGCATCATCGGACCACAGACGTCCGAGAACCGCGGCGGCGCGATTTCCTTTGTCGTGGACGGTATTCATGCCCACGACCTCGGGCAGATCCTCGACGACGAGGGCGTCGCGATCCGCGTCGGACACCATTGTGCGTGGCCGCTGCACCGTAAGTTCGGTGTCGCTGCTACGGCCCGTGCGTCGTTTGCGCTCTACAACACCACCTCGGAAATCGATGTTCTCGTCGCAGCGATCAAGCGTGCGCAGGAATTTTTCGGTGTCGCAGGGGAGTTGAACTGAATCATGCGCATGGAGCAGATGTATCAGGAAGTGATCCTCGATCACTACAAACATCCGCACGGCCGCGGACTCCGTGAGCCGTTCGGCGCCGAGGTGCACCACGTCAACCCGACGTGTGGCGACGAGGTGACGTTGCGCGTCCAGATCTCCGAGGACGGAACGGTCTCCGACGTGTCGTACGACGGGCAGGGTTGTTCGATCAGCCAGGCGTCGACGTCGGTGCTCAACGACCTCGTCATCGGGATGCAGGTCACCGACGCACTGAAGACGGTGACGGCGTTCAACGAGATGGTGAGCAGTCGGGGCACCGTCGAGGGGGACGAGGACGTTCTCGGTGACGGCATCGCGTTCGTCGGTGTCTCGAAGTATCCGGCACGCGTGAAGTGCGCCTTGCTCGGATGGATGGCATTCAAGGATGCTGTAGTCCAGATTGTCGACGGCGGTGCTGTCACGACGGCGGACAGCAGCAGTGAATTGGTCGACACGACTGAAGGACAGGGATCATGACCGAGACACAACCAGTGCAGGACGCCGAGGTCGGCGCTCCGGTGAATCCGAATCCCGATTCCACTGCGGAATTCGGTGGCGCACAGGGCAGTGGCACTGTCCCGTCGCCTGAGCGACTCGACGAACTCGAAGAAGCGATGCGCGACGTCGTCGACCCCGAACTGGGAATCAACGTCGTGGATCTCGGCTTGGTCTACGGACTCTTCGAAGACGACGGCGTCGTCACGATCGACATGACTTTGACGTCGGCGGCGTGCCCGTTGACCGACGTGATCGAGGACCAGGCACGGGGCGCACTGGTGCGTAGCGATCTGTGTACCGACATGAAGATCAACTGGGTGTGGTTGCCGCCGTGGGGACCGGACAAGATCACCGAAGACGGACGCGAGCAACTGCGCGCACTCGGCTTCACGGTCTGACAAGCAACCTCGGCACGATCAACTGAATAGATTTCACCGGAGCGTCGGTGCCCGTTCGTCGGGTACCGGCGCTTCGGTTTGTTATATAGGGCCGTTTTAGCCATGATATTCAGGACAATAGTCCCAAATGGTTGTTTGATGAATATTTGCTGGAAGCTGACTGATCGGTAACATCGCAGCTGATTGTCACGATGTGATCTCCGGCGGGCGATTTGCCAGTTTCCGCCCGAGCTTTCCAATGTATTCGTCTCATTTCGAAGTGCCCCGATCAGTTCGAGGCGTCCAGCGGACGCATATACCTGTTTGCATCATGATCAAGTTGTAAGAGGGAGATTCGTGTGGATGGCAGTCCCGACCGAGGAATCGTTTCCGCAGCTCGTCCGGACGACGAACTCACCTTCCCTCTTTCTGCCGCGCAACTTTCCCTGCTTGTCGCACAACAGCTTCGGCCCGAGATTCCCGTCAGCATCGCTCAGTACGTCGACGTGGACGGCCCGCTCGACATCGAGCTGCTGACCGCTGCCAGTAAACAGACCGGCCGTGAGATCGGCTCCGGATACCTGCGCCTGGTCGAGGTGGACGGGGTTGCGCGTCAGTGGCTCGATCTCGACATGGACGACTCCCTCGACGTGGTCGATCTTCGAGACGAATCGGATCCGGAATCGGCGGCGCGAGAATGGATGCGCAGAGAGCACACTGCTGCCATCGATCCGTTCACCGATCGCCTGGTCCGGCTGGCGGTCTTGATGCTTCGCGACGACCATTCCTACTGGTACAGCCGTATTCACCATGTAGCGCTCGACGGTTTCGGTGCGATGTCGATGATGAACCGCACGGCCGAGATCTACACCGCCGCGGTGCGGGATCTGCCGGTTCCCCCAGCGGTAACTGCCCCCCTCCAATCGTTGGTGAAGGCGGAGTCCGACTATCTGGGCTCTTCCCGGTGGGAGCGTGATCGCGACTACTGGAACACCAAGATGGCCGACAAGCCGGGCGGAACCTCGCTCGCGTCCTCGACTGCTCCGTCGCAGGCGTGGTCACGCCTGCGGTCCGCGACGGTGCCTTCGGAACTGCGTAGCTCTCTCGAACGGCTCGCTGCCGCCCACGACGTGACGACGTCGTCCGTGGTGATCGGTGCTCTGGCGTCTTACCTCGCCCGGGCCACCGGGACCCGCGACGTGGTCCTCAGTCTGCCGGTGTCGGGGCGGACGACAAAAGCTGCTCGCCGGTCCGGCGGAATGATGTCGAACGTCGTTCCGATACGTGCGAGTGTCGACCCGCACTTCGCGGTCGGGGACTTGCTGCACGAGGTGAAGATCGAACTCACCGGCGCACTGCGTCATCAGAAGTATCGCCACGAAGACCTACGACGCGACCTCAACGCCGGCGATCACAGCATCGCCGACGGACGCGGCTTCCACGGGCCTTTGATCAACCTCATGCTGTTCCATTCCGGAATCACTCTCGGGGACGCGCACGGCGAACTGAACGTGATCTCGACCGGGCCGATCGAAGACCTCTCGGTCAACGTCTATCAGACTTCCGCAGCCGAAGAGATCCAGATCGACTTCGCCGCGAATCCGGACCTCTACACCGACGAGGACATCTCGCGTCACCACCGACGTTTCCTCGAATTCCTCGACTTGTTCTGCGCCGCAGAAGCGGGAACTCGATTGATGGACATCGACCCCGACGCTGCGGGGAAGTGGATCGCCGAAGTCCAACACGCCCGCAACGTCGAGTACTGGTCTGCGACATTGTCGAGCCCCGCGGAGGATCTGGGTTTGCCGGTCGTCGCGGGAACCGGTCGAACGTCCACGCCTCTCGAGATCGAGGCAGACCTCTGCCGGCGCCTCGAGACGATGGCGACGACGATGAACACGAGTCTGTTCGTGCTGTTCCAGTCCGCGATGACGGGACTGCTGCGCCGCGTCGGTTCGGCTGACGAGGTGTCGATCGGAGTTTCGGTCCGCGGGTACGGAGCCTCGAACCCGGACGACTTCGTCTCGATGTTCGCCAACCAGTTGGTGCTTCGTTCCACGGTGTCGAACACCATGACGCTCACCGACCTGGTCGGTGCTGTGGACACCGTCGCGATCGAAGCCTTCGAGCACGCCGACATCCTTCTGTCGTCGGTGACCGCCGCACTCGGTGACGGTCGCTGGATGGAGACAGGCCCGTTGTTCCGGGCGATGGTCTGCTTCGAGGAACCACTGGACGCTCACCCGAGATTTCCGGGCCTCATGGTCGGTGCGCCGATCGGATCCGACTTGGCTACAGTGCCGGAACTGTTTGTCTCCCTGGCAATTCCGACGGGCGAGCACGCCGATCTTGATCAGCCGATCTCCGGTGTTCTCGATTGGCTCGGCACGAAGGAGCAAGCCGAGGACCTCGCCGACCGTTTTCTGCGAATCCTGACCGCGATGGTCGGTGCTCCGCACTCGGTGCTCGGCGCCGTGGATCTGCTCCGCCCGGACGCACGCCAGGCGCTGGTACCGCCGGTGCTGCCGATCACCCCGGTCCGAACGCTCTCCGACATCCTTGCCGACCGCACTCGCGCGACCCCGGACGCGATCGCCGTCGTCGCGGGTGGCGAGCGCGTGTCATACCGCGAACTCGATCGACGATCGAATCAGTTGGCGCGCAAACTCGTCGATCACGGCGTGCAATCCGAGTCGTTGGTCGGAATCATGCTGCCCAAATCCGTCGACATGATCGTTGCCGCAGTCGCGGTGGTGAAGGCCGGCGGCGGATACCTCCCACTCGATCGTGCGCACCCGGCCGAGCGTTTGGCGTACGTGGTCGAGGATGCGCAACCGGTGTGCATCGTCTCCGATTCCACCTTCCCGAACGCCGATGTGGCGGTCATCGGAATCGACTCCGACGAGTACTCCGGGGAGAGTCTGGAAACCGCTGAGCGCCCGCGCGGGCACGGAGCCGACAATCTGGCGTACGTGATCTACACCTCGGGGTCGACGGGTCGACCCAAAGGCGTCTCCGTCACCCACGCCACCGTGGTGCGATTGTTCGAGAACACGCACGTCGAATTCGGATTCGACGGCAACGACGTGTGGACGATGTTCCACTCGTTCGCCTTCGACTTCTCGGTGTGGGAACTGTGGGGCGCACTGCTCCACGGTGGAACCCTGGTGCTGGTCGATCACGAAGTCTCACGCGACCCCGATGCCTTCCGAGCGCTGGTCGCCGCAGAAGGCGTCACCGTGCTCAATCAGACGCCCTCGGCCTTCTACCAGTACATCGAAGCCGACCTCCGGACCGATTCGGAGACTCGGCTCCGGTACGTGATCTTCGGTGGCGAAGCATTGGACCTGCGCCGACTCGGACGCTGGTACGACAATCACCCCGGCTACGACAATCACACGAACTCCGGGCCTGCACTCGTCAACATGTACGGCATCACCGAGACCACGGTGCACGTCACGCATCTCGAACTCGACCGACCGAGCGCGAGTTCGGTGACGGGCAGTCGGATCGGCGACGCGATCGACGGACTTCGCGTGTACTTGCTCGACGAGCACCTCTCGCCGGTCCCGGTGGGAATCGCGGGGGAGATCTACGTCGCCGGCGGCCAACTCGCCCGCGGATATCTGGGCCGACCCGACCTCACCGCGGGCCGGTTCGTCGCCGATCCCTTCAACGCCGGCGGCCGGCGGTTGTACCGGTCCGGCGACCGAGCACGGTGGATTGCGCCCGGGCAACTCGAATACCTCGGACGCGGCGACGCGCAGGTCAAGATCCGCGGCTTCCGGATCGAACTCGGTGAGATCGACTCCGTCATCCTCGGCGCACCGGGAATCGACGACGCAGTGACGGTTGTGGCACCGACGCCGGCGGGCGGCGCTCTCGTGACGTATGTGACCGCTTCTGATTCCGTCGACGCCGAGGTCCTTCGCGCCCACGCCGCCGAAGTTCTCCCGACCTACATGGTTCCCGATGCCTTCATGGTCATCGATTCGATTCCGTTGACCACCAACGGAAAACTCGACCGGCGTGCGCTGCCGTCGCCGATCCTCGCCTCCACCAAGGTCTTCCGGCCCCCGACGACGCCGACCGAGGACAAGGTCGCCGCGGTTCTGGCTGACATTCTCGGTAGCGGGCCGCTCGGACTCGACGACAATTTCTTCCATCTGGGTGGAAACTCGCTGGTAGCGACGACGGCTGTGGCTCGCTTGACCGAAGCCACCGGAGTGCGGATGCCTCTGCGAGCACTCTTCGATCACCCCACGGTCTCCGGGATCGCGGCGACGATCGAGCGTGCCGCACAAACTCCGGACGCCGACGGTATTCAGGTCGTGGCCCGGCCGGCGGTACTACCTCTCGCACCCGCCCAGCAGCGACTGTGGTTCCTCAATCGCGTCGCGCCGGAATCGGGCGCATACAACATTCCACTGGCGGTGTCGTTGCGTGGTGGCGTCGACGCCGACGCACTCAGCGCTGCGATCGTGGACGTCGTGACACGTCACGAGTCACTACGCACCCTGTTTCCTCAGGTCGGGGACAACGCGACGCAGAAGGTGCTGGGCCTGGGCGAGGGGATCGCGGGGCTCGAGTCGATCGACGTGGAACGCGGAAGCCTCGAGAGAGTGATCTTCGAATTCTCCTCGGCGGGTTTCGATCTGGTCCGCGAACGTCCGGTGCGCTACCTGCTGATCACTGTCGCCGACGAGAAGGAAGGCGATGACGAGGAAGCTGTCCTCGTCGTGGTCCTGCACCACATGGTGGCCGATGGTTGGTCACTCGCGCCGCTGGCTGCTGATCTCACCGGCGCCTACGCCGCCCGCGTCGGCGGCAACAGCCCGCAGTGGGCGCCGCTTCCAGTGCAGTACGCCGACTACACGCTCTGGCACCGGGAGCACCTCGGGGACGCGGCATCCGCCGATTCGCTTGCCCACTCACAGATCACGTTCTGGAAGCAGCAACTGGCGGGAGCGCCCGAGCAACTCCACCTGCCGACGGACCGTCCGCGCCCACTCGACCCGACCATGCGCGGGGCCGGCGTCGACATCAGAATTGGCGCTTCCACACATCAGAAGCTCGCTGTACTTGCTGCCGATCACGACGCCACGCCTTTCATCGCCCTGCACGCGTGCTTCGCGCTGCTTCTGGCTCGCTACAGCGGCACGGACGACATCGTCGTCGGAACACCGGTGGCGGGACGAGGGGACAGGTCTCTCGATCTGCTCGTCGGCATGTTCGTCAACACCCTTGCCTTGCGGACCATCGTCGACCGTGATGTGACCTTCGGGGAGTACCTCGCGCAGGTCAGAGCTGTCGACGTGGATGCCTTCGACAATGCGGACGTGCCATTCGACGTCGTCGTGGACGCGCTCGAACTGGACCGCTCGCCCGCACACCACCCGGTGTTCCAGGCTGCCATCACCTCTCGGATAACCACCACTCACACAGCTGAACTGGCCGGGGTGTCGATGACGGCCCGGGCAGTCGAGACGGGGCTGACCAAGTTCGACCTCGAGCTCACGGTCACCGAGCGCCGCGAGGCCGGGGCCGCAGCTGGGATCGATGCCACGTTCACCTATTCCACCGACCTGTTCGACGGCTCGACCGTCGAAGCGTTGGCGCGAAACTTCGTGACACTCGTCGAATCGGCGGTCTCGGAACCGACTGCACCGGTGGGTGACCTTCGTGTACTCGGATCCCGGGAGAGTGCCGCGATATTGCCGCGCCGCGGTGTGGCTTCGGTGGGCGAATCGACGCTGGCGCAGATCCTCGGGGATACCGCGAGGACGTATCCCGACGCGATCGCCCTCGAAGACTCCGAGCGTTCACTGTCGTACGGGGAGCTGGAGCGTCGATCGAATCGGATCGCTCGATACCTCATGGACCTGGGCGTCGGACCCGAGACACCGGTCGCATTGGCAGTCGCCCGATCGGTCGACTCGGTGCTCGCAGTCTGGTCGGTCACCAAAGCCGGCGGCGTTTTCGTCCCGGTCGATCCCCGTTATCCCGCAGATCGAGTTGCGCACATGCTCGAAGATTCGGGTGTGCGCATTGGAATTCGGTCCGCCGAGGTCGCGGCCGGTCCGGCAACCGGCGGGAATGTCGCAGTCTGGATCGACCTCGGCGACGCGGACACGGTTGCAGAATGTGCCGCCTACTCCGACGCCGCCATCGACGACGCGGACAGAACAGGTTCGATCACTGCGGCTTCGGCCGCGTACGTCATCTACACGTCCGGGTCGACCGGAGTGCCGAAGGGCACCGTCGTCACCCACGCGGGTTTGGCGAATCTTGCTCGCGAACAACAGGATCGGTACCGGATCACCGCCGCGTCGCGAACTTTGCATTTTGCATCGCCGAGCTTCGACGGTGCCGTCCTCGAGCTACTGCTGGCCGGTTCGACCGGCGCGACGATGGTGATCGCCCCTCCCGACATCTACGGAGGGGAGGCGTTGAGCGAGTTCCTCCGACGCCGCGAGGTCACTCATGCCTTCATCACTCCGGCTGCTCTGGCGACTGTCGATCCGGCGGGCGTGACGGCACTGGAATGCGTAGTCGTCGGCGGCGATGTGTGCACTCCGGAATTGGTCTCGAGCTGGGGCAACGGGCGCAGACTGCACAACGGATACGGTCCGACCGAAACTACTGTCATGGTTGCCATCAGTGACCCACTCTCACCGGGCGAGCCGATCACCATCGGTGGTCCCATCCGCGGAATCGACGCCGTGGTGCTCGACGCTCGGCTGCAACCGGTCCCGATCGGCGGCGTAGGCGAGCTGTACATCGGTGGGCCGGGCCTCGCACGGGGTTACCACCTCCGTCCAGCACTGACGTCGGATCGTTTTGTCGCGCATCCGTACTCGACGCCCGGTGCGCGGATGTACCGCACCGGTGACCTGGTCCGCTGGACGAAGGACCTGACCCTTCGCTACGTGGGCCGCAGCGACCATCAGCTCAAGATCCGCGGTTTCCGCATCGAACTCGGCGAGATCGACGCTGCTCTGATGGATTTCCCTCTCGTTCACTTCGCCACGACGATTCCCGTCGAATCCGTCGCAGGCACCACCTTGGCGTCGTACGTGTTGCTGAGCGGCGACGCTGATATCGAGTCGCTCTTCGTGGGACTCGCCGACAGCTTGCCTCGGTACATGATTCCGTCGTCGATCACCCCGATCGACGCGATTCCGTTGACCCCGGTCGGCAAACTCGATCGCAGAGCATTGCCGACGCCGATTCCGCGCGAAATCCTCGGCACGGGTCGTGAACCCGAGGCCGGGCTCGAACGAACCGTTGCCGACGTGTTCGCTTCACTGCTCGACGTACCCGAGGTCCGGGCCGGAGACAGCTTCTTCGATCTCGGGGGCAATTCACTGGTCGCGACGCAGGTGTCCGCGCGGTTGAGCGCGGCGACGGGACTCGCCGTGGACGTGCGCTCGATCTTCGAAGCACCGACAGTCGAAGCGCTCGCCGCACATCTGGCCACCACCGCCGAAGAATCCGACGATCGACCTGCCCTGATCGCCGGCGCTCGCTCTGCCCGCCTACCGCTCTCCGCTGCGCAACAGCGACTGTGGTTCGTCAATCGCTTCGATCCGCAGTCCTCGGTCTACAACATCCCGTTCGCGATCCGGATCACCGGGGACATCCACGGCGACGCCCTCGAGGAGGCGCTCGCGGACGTCATTGCGCGGCACGAGGTGCTTCGAACGATCTACGTCGACAGCGCGGACGGACCGAGCCAGGTCATCCGAGCAATTTCCGATGTGCAGTTCTCCGTCGAGCGTTATTTCGGCTCTGAAGGTGTCGATTCGGCGACGACGGAGTTCGCATCGCGTGGGTTCGATCTCGGTTCGGATCTGCCGATTCGGGCCATGCTCGTGCGCGAGGACGCTGATGTTCACGTACTGGTCGTCGTCATCCACCACATCGCCTTCGACGGCTGGTCCCTGACTCCCTTTGCCGCAGATTTCATCGCGGCGTACTCCGCACGCGTCGTCTCGGATGCACCGGTATTTGCGCCGCTCGAGGTGCAGTATGCCGATTACGCGGTGTGGCAGAAAGACTCGCTCGGGCAGATCGACGACCAGGAGTCTCTGGTTGCCCGCGAGCTGACGTTCTGGACAGCTGCCATGGCGGCTGCCCCGGACGAAGTGCTGTTACCCGTGGATCGCCCACGCGGATCTGTCACCACGACCGCCGTCGGATCGGTGCCGATCGTCATCGACGCGGCGACGGTGGAGCAACTCGCCGCCTTGGCGAGGCGCAGTGGTACGACGCAGTTCATGGTCGTACACGCGATCCTGGCGGTTGTTCTCGCGCGTCTCGGTGCTACCGACGATGTGGTGATCGGTACCCCGGTGGCCGGCCGCGGGCGACCCGAACTGGATTCCCTGATCGGGATGTTCGTCAATTCGGTACCCCTTCGCACACCGGTCGACCACCGAGCGTCGTTCACCGACCTGCTCGAGGGCGTCCGCGACCGCGACCTCGCCGCCTTCGCCCACTCCGAGTTGCCCTTCGAGGTGTTGGTCGACGCCCTCGACCTCGACCGGTCCACCACGCGACATCCACTGTTTCAGGTCATGCTGTCGTACCACCAGAATGTGGTCTCGCCGCAGGTCACAGTTCACGGCGCACGTCTCGAAGCGCAACCACTCGAGCCGTCCGTCGCGAAGTTCGACCTCGAGTTCACTCTGCTGGCAGGCAATTCCGAGAACGCGGAGATCACCGGATCGCTCAGGTTTGCCGAGGCGCTCTTCGACATCGCCACCGCGGAAACGATCGCCGCCCGTGTGCAGTCGGTAGCCCGCGCCGTCGCCGCGGAGCCGGACACCGCGATCGACGACATCGAATTCCTCAGCGCCCTCGAGCGAGAGTCACTCGTGCCCGTACGCGGTCCGGCATGGACCAGCTCGCGCACCTTGGCCGAAATATTGACGCGGACGGCCAACAGTTCAGGGGATTCGGTGGCCCTTCGATCGGGTGACACCACCGTGCTCTACCGAGATCTGTTCGCCCGTGCATCGGCGCTTGCCCGCCGTTTGACCACGGAAGGAATCGGTGCCGAAGACATTGTGGCAATAGCGATTCCGCGTTCGATCGACTCGATCATCGCGTTGTGGGGCGTTTCCTTGACCGGCGCTGCGTTTGTTCCTGTCGATCCGCGATACCCCGCCGATCGCATTCTGCACATGCTCACCGACTCCGGAGCCACTCGCGGAGTGACGACGGAAGCAGTGATCGAATCGCTGCCCCGGCCCGTTCCGTGGATGACGATGGACGACATCGAGGACGACGGTACCGGTCAAGCGATTCCCGCAGCGCCGATCCGAATCGACAACCTCGCCTACATCATCTACACCTCCGGATCGACGGGAAAACCCAAGGGGGTCAGCGTTACTCACCGTGGCCTGAGCGCATTGGCTGCCGAGCAGACGGCGCGCTACGGCATCTCGGCGCAGTCGAGGACGCTGCACTTCTCCTCACCGAGCTTCGACGCCTCCATCCTCGAACTGCTGCTCGCCGTCGGTGAAGGCGCGACGATGGTGATCGCATCTCCCGACGTCTACGGCGGCGAGGACCTCGCCGAATTGGTCACCGATCAGCAGGTGACCCACGCGTTCATCACACCGGCAGCGCTGGCCTCGGTCGATCCGACCGGGCTGGACGCCTTGCAGTCGATAGTTGTCGGCGGCGAGGCATGCCCACCCGAACTGGTCCGCAAGTGGGCACCGGGTCGCCGGTTGTTCAACGGATACGGGCCGACGGAAACCACCGTCATGGTCTGCATCAGCGATGCGCTGAGCGTGGAGGAGACCGTGACCATCGGCGGACCCGTTCGCGGCGTGTCCGCGGTGGTTCTCGACGGTTCCGCCCGGCCGGTCCCCGTCGGAGTCACCGGCGAGCTCTACATCGCCGGCCTGGGACTTGCCCGCGGCTACCTCGACCAACCCGGGTTGACGGCGACGCGATTCGTGGCAGCGCCGTTCGGCCCGGCCGGTACTCGCATGTACCGGACCGGAGACCTGGTTCGGTGGACACCGCTCGAGACGATCGAATACGTCGGACGCTCCGATCACCAGGTGAAAGTGCGCGGATTCCGCATCGAACTGGGCGAGATCGACTCTGTCCTGAGCGCATACCCCGGCGTCGAGTTCGCGGTCACCGTGGGCGTCGACGCAGCTTCCGGTGAGACGATGTTGGCGTCGTACGTGGTGCTCGGCGACGATGCGGTCGACATGGACGAGTTGCTGAGCCATGCGCGCCGCTCTCTGCCCGCCTTCATGGTGCCGTCGGCGATCACCCCGATCGAGCACGTTCCGCTGACCCCCGTCGGGAAACTCGACCGATCGGCGCTGCCGGCGCCGACACTGCGTTCGTCCGAGCGGAGTGTCGAGCCGCTGACCACCGCGACCGAACTCCAGGTTGCCGGCGTCGTGGCAGAACTGCTGGGTATCGAACAGATCGGTGCGTCGGACAGTTTCTTCGAGCTCGGTGGCAACTCACTGCTCGCCACCAGACTGTCCCAGCGACTCGGCGAATCATTGGGCAGGCAGGTGGCTGTCCGAATGCTGTTCGAGCACCCCGAAATTCGGGAACTTGCCGCAGCACTCGACACATCCGCCAGGGTGAAGGCGCTTCCGCCGATCACCGTCGCCGACCGCCCCGATCGAATTCCGCTGTCCTACGCGCAGGCCCGCATCTGGTTCCTCAACCAGATGGATCCGGGCTCACCCGCATACAACGTCCCTGCCGCGATCTCCCTCGACGGTGCACTCGACGTGCCGGCCCTCGAAGCTGCTGTCCTCGATGTGATCGAAAGACACGAAGTCCTGCGCACGGTGTTCCCAGATTCCGACACCGGCCCACATCAAGTGATCCAGGATGCATTCACCTCCTTGGAATACGGAACTGCGGACACCCGTGAACCGACAGAACTCGCCGGAGAATTCGCATCGCGCGGATTCGACATCACGACCCAAGCCCCGATCCGGGCTCTCCTGCTCGAGTCGACGCCGCAGCAACACACTCTGGTCATCGTGATCCACCACGTCGCGGCGGACGGATGGTCGATCGCGCCGTTGATGAAGGACGTGCTCACCGCCTACGTCGCGAGAAGTTCGGGACACGCTCCCGAGTTCACGCCACTCGAGGTGCATTACGCGGACTTCGCCATCTGGCAGCGGGAAGCACTGGGCGCGGTGAACGAATCCGAGAGCGTGCTCGGGGCACAGGCGTCGTACTGGCGGGAGACGTTGCGGGGAGCGCCCGAGCTGATCGACCTTCCGAGCGATCGAGCGCGTCCGCTCACCCAGTCGTTGAGCGGTGCCCACACGGCGGTCTCGCTTCCGGCGCACACCCGGATCGCGGTCGAGGCGGTTGCCGGCTCCAATGCGGCAACGCCGTTCATGGTGTTGCACGCTGCCTATGCCGTCCTGCTGTCCAGGCTGAGTCGAAGCACCGACATCGTGATCGGATCTCCGGTCGCCGGGCGAGGACACCGAGTTCTCGACGACCTCGTGGGAATGTTCGTGGGCACGGTCGGACTGCGCACGACGGTCGATCCCGGGTCGACCTTCGTCGACGTTCTACGTACCGTCCGCTCCGTCGATCTCGACGCCTTCGCCCACGCGGACATTCCGTTCGAGCAGGTCGTGGACGTCGTGGCGCCGACCCGGACCACCGACCGTCATCCGGTGTTCCAGACGATGATCTCGTTCCACGGCGCCCACCCGACGACGTGGGACCTGCCTGGACTTGCCGTTCGTGCGCACGAGATCACACCGGCCATCGCCAAGTACGACCTGCAGTTCACCGTTGTCGAACAGACCGCGGAGGAAGGCGGCGGCTACGAGGCCTCCCTCACGTACGCGAAGGATCTCTTCGACACCGATACGGCGGAGTCGTTTGCGGTGATGCTGGAAACGATCATCGAGACACTGACTGCCCAGCCCTCCGCCGTCGTCGGTGACGTCGATCTTGCGGGACGCGGCCTGCGTGCGTTGCCCGGACGTCCGGCCGGCGACGCTTTGACCTTGCCGGAGCTGCTGCTTCGCGGCGCCGCCGATCCACACGCTCCCGCAATCGTCGACGTCGCCGCATCCGCCACACTCACGTACGGCGAACTCGACCGACGCTCCGACGCAATGGCCTTTGCGTTGATCGCACGCGGAATAGTGCCGGAAATGATTGTGGCACTGGCGCTTCCGAGGGCGGCCGACTACGTGATCGCGCTCTGGGCCGTTGCGAAAGCCGGCGGGGTGTTCCTTCCCGTGGATCCGGCGTACCCCGCCGAGCGGATCGAGCACATGCTCACCGACAGCGGGGCAGCACTCGGTATCACCAGAGGCGAGTATCTGACCGGTCTGCCAGACGTCACATCGTGGATCGAGCTCGACGCGGTCGAATTCACCACCGAAATCGAGGCCGTCCATTCCGAGACACTGCCGGACGCGCCACTCGAGCTCGACAATCCCGCCTACCTGATCTATACCTCGGGCTCGACCGGAAAACCCAAGGGAGTGTTGGTCACTCACGCAGGGTTGGCCGCGTTTGCCGACGAACAGCGCGACCGTTTCGGCGTCACCGCGCACTCTCGCGCTCTGAGCTTCGCCTCGACGAGCTTCGACGCGTCGGTCCTCGAACTCCTTCTGGCCTTCGGCGCCTGCGCAACGATGGTGATCGCACCTCCGACGGTTCTCGGCGGTGTCGAACTGCACGAACTGCTCGACGAGCAGACGATCACCCATGCTTTCGTGACTCCGGCAGCCTTGGCGACTGTCGATCCCGCCGGGCTCGACCATCTCGAAGCCGTCGTTGTCGGGGGCGACGCCTGCTCCGCCGACCTCGTATCTCGGTGGGCGCCGGGGCGCCGTATGTTCAACGCGTACGGCCCGACCGAGGCCACCGTCGCAGTCACCATCAGCGATTCACTGGTCGCGGGGGAGCCCGTGACGATCGGCGGTCCGATCCGCGGCGTGGACGCGATGATTCTCGATTCCCGACTGCACTCGGTCCCCGGACAGGTCGTCGGTGAGCTCTACGTCAGCGGCGACGGTCTCGCCCGCGGGTACCTCGGCAACCCCGCGCTCACCGCCACACGGTTCGTCGCCGACCCGCACGGACCCGAAGGCGCTCGGATGTACCGAACCGGGGACCTGGTGCGCGAAGATCGCGCCGGGGCGCTGATCTACCTCGGACGCGCGGACCAGCAAGTCAAGGTCCGCGGGTTCCGGATGGAACTCGGCGAAATCGACGCGGTGCTGGCGTCCGACGCATCCGTGCATTCCGCTGTCAGCGTGGTCGTCGGTGACGGCGTCGACGCTCGGATCGTCGCCTACGTCGTCCCCGCACACGCGGACGTCGACGTCACCGCGCTACGCCGTCACGCAGGCATGTCCCTGCCTGCGCACATGATCCCGTCCGCCTTTGTCGCGATCGATGCAGTCCCGACCACACCGGCGGGCAAATTGGATCGCAGCGCTCTGCCTGCTCCCCTCTGGGAGGCGCCGAGTGGACGCAGTCCGGAGGGCAGCGACGAGATTGCAATCTGCGCTGCTTTCGCGGAGGTACTCGATCTCGCCGACGCCGACACGTACGCCGATTCGAGTTTCTTCGAACTCGGCGGAAACTCGCTCATGGCAACGCGCTTGGTCGCTGCCATCAAGGAACGCACCAGCCTGACCGTCCCCGTCGCGTGGATATTCTCCGATCCGACTCCGGAGGCATTGGCGCGCAGACTCTTCGAACTCGAGGAAACAGTTGTGACAAGTGACGCAGATACCTCGGCGCTTGCAATAGTCCTGCCACTACGCCCGGAAGGCCGCGCCGAGCCTCTGTTCTGCATCCATCCGGCCATCGGATTGGCCTGGTGCTACGGGGCACTCGATCGCTACGTCGATTCCAGCCGGCCGCTCTACGGCCTGCAGTCGCCGGTTCTGACCGACCCCCAATTCCGGGCGGAGCTGATCGAGGATTTCGCGGCGCGGTACGTCGAGGAGATCCGCGGAGTCCAGCCCCACGGTCCGTATCATCTGCTCGGCTGGTCGATCGGCGGATTGATCGCCCATGCGGCGGCGGTGCAATTGCAAGCCGCAGGTGAAAGCGTCGCCGACCTGATTCTGCTCGACAGCTTCGTACTCGAAGACCCGATGATGGCGGGCGCGCAGCCTTCACTCGCCGAACTGATCGGCGGGTTGGGGATCTCGGTCCCGGACGCCGACGAGCGTGATCTGACACCCGAGGACGCCGAAGAGCTCCTGCGCGATGCCATCGGCGATCACCCCTTGGTCTCGAGCGAGCGGATCGAGCGACTGTTCGAGGAGTACTCGGCCGGCGCGGAGCTGGCTCACCGCTACCGCCCGGGCAGGTTCGTGGGCGATCTGCTGTTCTTCTCGGCACAGACCGACACTTTCGACCCACTGCGAACGGCGTCGGCATGGCGGCCGTTCGTGTCCGGGGTGATCATCGACCGTCCGGTGCCCACGTCACACGCCGAGATGTTCACCGAAGCAGGTCTGGAGGCGATCGGCCCTGTCGTGAACCTGGCGGTCGGAACAGGCCGTCATGCGGCCCCGGACGTCGACGCAGAGCTGGACGCTCTGATCGAAGTTCAGGACGTGCGCGGCTGAATCAGGCCCGTTTCTTCCTCGGCGTGGTCGACTTCGAGGAGCCGGCCTTGGAGGCGTTCGACTTCGCTTCGTCCACACTGCGTTGCAGTGCGGCAACCAGGTCGACCACCTCTGCATCGGTACCCTCCTGGTCGACTTCGGCGGCAGGGATGACCTTCTTGCCGCCGTTCTCGATCATCTCGTCGAGCAACTGCCGCAATTGGAGTTGGTAGTCGTCGGTGAACTCGGTCGGATCGAAATCGCCGGCCATGCTCTCGACGAGCGTCTGCGCCATCTTCAGTTCCTTGGCCTTCGGCTTCTCCACGTCGTCGAGCGAAGGGAACTCTGCTGCGCGAACTTCGTCGGGCCAGAGCAACGTCTGGATCACGAGGACGCCGTCGCGAGCGCGCATCGCGGCCAGACGCGTCTTCTGTCGCAGAGTGAAATGCACCAGTGCCGTTCGATCACTCTCGGTGAGCACAGTCGAGAGCAGGACGTACGCCTTCGGCGACGCCGAATCGGGTTCGAGGAAGTAACTCTTCTCGAACAAGATCGGATCGATCTGATCGTTCGGCACGAATTCCAGCACCGGAATCTCGTGCTTCTCCGCGGCCGGGAGTTTGTTGAAGTCCTCGTCGCTCAAGATGACGCGCGATCCGTCTTCCGAGTCGTACGCCTTGTCGATGTCCGCGAACTGAACCGTGTTTCCGCACTCGGAACACACACGGTTGTACTTGATGCGGCCACCGTCTTTTGCATGGACCTGGTGAAATCGGATGTCGTGGTCCTCGGTCGCCGAGTACACCTTGACCGGAACGTTGACCAGACCGAAGGCTATCGAGCCTTTCCAAATCGAGCGCATGTCTCCCATGATGGTCGCCCCCAGCCGATTGCGCGAGGCAAACGCTCACGGTTGATCCCGAACCGTTGCGTGTGGACGGGTCGGTTCGGGGCGTATCGAGCGGGTATCCGCTCCGAGAACCCGACTCGCACACCTGGGGGCACGCTCCGATGAGAATCCGAACCTACCGTCGACGCGTCACCGCGGCGCTGGCGATTTCACTGGTTCCGTTGCTGTTGGCTCCTTGGCACGCTGCCGCAGATCCGGCCCGTACTGTCCGGATCACCGTTCATTCGGAAGCGATGGACCGCGACATACCACTCGAGGTGATCCTCCCCGCCGACACCAGTGCGCCACGCCCGACGCTGTATCTGCTCAACGGCGCCGGTGGCGGCGAGGACAGCGCAACGTGGGAAGGGCGGACCGATGTCCTGGACTTCTTCGCCGACAAGGACGTCAACGTCGTGACGCCGTTGGAAGGTGCGTTCAGCTACTACACGGACTGGCAGAAGGACGATCCCGTACTCGGGCGCAACAAGTGGCAGACGTTCCTCACTCGCGAACTGCCGCCGGTGATCGATGCGCAGTTCGGGACCGACGGGGTCAACTCCATCGCGGCGATCTCGATGACCGCCACCTCCGTTCTCAACCTCGCGATTTCGGCGCCGGGCCTCTACCGCAGTGTCGGGGCGTACAGCGGGTGCGCGGAGACCTCCACCCAGCCGGGTCAGGACTACGTCCGACTGGTGGTCGGCGCGCGGGGCGGCGCTGATCCGACAAATATGTGGGGACCGTTCGACGGTCCGGGATGGCGCGAGAACGATCCCGTCGTGAACGCGGAGAAACTGAGGGGGACTGAACTGTACGTCTCCACCGGCTCCGGGCTGCCAGGCCCACACGACAACCTTCAGGCGCCCGATGTGAACGGAAATCCCGGAGCGCTTCTGAATCAGATCATCGTCGGCGGCATCATCGAATCCGCGGTCAACGGGTGCACGCACGGATTAGCAGACCGACTGAACGCTCTCGGCATCCCAGCGACCTTCGACTTCAAACCGGCCGGAACCCACTCGTGGGGTTACTGGCAGGACGACCTCCACAATTCCTGGCCGATGATCGCCAGTTCGATGGGAGTGCGGTAGCCGGTGCTCATTGCTCACCGCAGAAAGGGTGCGCGCATCAACGTCTTTCGAACATGCCACGGCGACGTCCGGAACAGGGTTGCCATCACCTTCGCGGTCGCAGCCGCGTCCCGCCGATCGGAGAGGTAGGATCGCTGAGCCTCGACCGGTAGATCGAAGAACCTGTCGAAGAATGTCGCGACCTCAGCCGGGTCGAGGGTGAGAAGTGCATTCAGGCCAACGCGGCGAAGAGCCGCCACTCCCTTGGCCGAGCGGGGCCAGAGCGCCGCCTCCGGATCCCCACCGTCGGCGATTGCTTCAGCGACCGCGTCCGCCTCGGCGAGTGAGGTAGCAACGCTGTATCCGGTTCCCGGATGCATCAGACCGCCTCGCCCGCCGAAACGGAGGACACCGCCGGGGGACGAGTCCTTCGGGCCTTCGACTGCGAAACGGACTCGCTCGACCGGCGCGTCGTCGGGGACTTCGCAGCCTCGATTGTGAAGTCGGGTGCGCAGACGTGCTTCGAGTTCGCGCAACCCCAACGCCGGCCGGCCGACGAGGCAGGTCTCCTCGAGGAGGACTCGTTCGTCGTCGAGTGGGACTGCATAGAGAAACGACGGAGTGTCGGCGTCGGAGGTGCCGTTGTCTCTTCGCCAGTCCATGAACCAGGCTTCGCCGCCGCCCAGAATCGGAGCTGTCAGGGCGCGGTCGACGATCACTCCGAAGGCGGTCTGCTGCGCGGTTGTCACCGTGAGGTCGGTGCCTCGAGCGTCGACGACGACGGAACCCGTCAGCTGGGTTCCGTCGGTGCAGACAACGCTGTTGGGGGACAGTGTTCTGGCAGTCAAGGCTCTGAACTGTGCGGATGTATCCGTGAGAAATAATTGCAGTGATGATGTATTCAATACGTAATATGCGCGATCAAGCATTTTCTGCTCCTCTGCCCACACGCTCGGACGTTGGATTCGGCTCGCGATCGCCTCGTCCGGCAGCCACGACGGCAGTTCGTCCGCCCACGCCGAATACGTCGGAGTCCACACCCGACGAGGATGCTGATCGACGATGACGACCGTGAGTTGCCGGGCGATACAGCGGGTCGCGAGCGCCCGCCCCGCCGGTCCTCCGCCGACGATCACCACATCGGCGGAGGAGTTGTCTGTGCTCATGATCGGCGCACTACATCGATCCCGTCGCGAGTAGGCCGCCGTCGACGCGCACGGTTTCGCCCGTGATCCATGCCGCCGCGTCGGAGACCAGGAAGCCGACCAGACCGGCGACGTCTTCGGGGGTGCCCAGTCGCTTCATCGGGTAGCCCGCCGACGCCTTGTCCTCGCCTGCAGCGACCAGGGCTGCCGCGAACTGCGTCTTGACGATCCCGGGAGCTACGGCATTGACACGAATCTTCGGTCCCAGTTGCCAGGCCAGTTCTTCCGTCAACCGGATGAGCGCAGCTTTCGACGCTCCGTACGCCGCGATGACGCCCGTCGATCGGATCCCGGCCACACTGGCCAGGTTCACGACGGCCCCACCGTGTTCTCCCATCCATGCCCGATGCGCTTGCTGGACGTAGCCCAGGGCGGCAACCACGTTCACGTCGAAGATCTTGCGTACGGCGTCGAGGTCCGCCTCCATGAGCGAACCGAAGACCGGATTGATGCCGGTGTTGTTGACCAGAATGTCGAGTGAACCGAACTCGGCGACAGCACGGTCGACGGCACTGGAGCGTGCTTCGGCATCGGCGGCGTTCCCCGCGAATGCGACGACCTTTCCGCCGTGCCCCAGAGCGGACAGTTCGGTTGCAGCGGCCTCGAGAGGCTCCGGCTTGCGCGCGGTGATCAAGACGTCGGCGCCGCGAGCGAGGAGCTCGGCGGCGACAGCTTTGCCGATTCCGCGACTTGCACCGGTGACGATGGCGGCGCGGCCTTCGAGGTCGCGAGGACGAGTGCTGTTTTCGCTAGTCATGTCCCGAACGTTAGCGGACTCACACGCTGCTGGTCGGAACGACCGTCAGGTCACGGTAAAATCGATAGTTCTTGTGTCTGTAGTCAGGCATTGTTTACCCGTATTCGTCGTTTTTCCTGAGGAGTTTGCTTGATTACCGCCACTGACCTCGAAGTTCGTGCCGGTGTCCGCACCCTTCTCACAGCTCCCGGGCCTTCGCTGCGTATCCAGCCGGGCGACCGGATCGGTCTCGTCGGACGTAACGGAGCCGGAAAGACGACCACACTGCGCATCCTCGCCGGTGAAGGTGAGGCATACGCGGGAAGCGTCGTACGCACCGGTGAACTCGGATACCTCCCGCAGGACCCCAAGGAGGGCGACCTGAGCGTCCTCGCCAAGGACCGGGTTCTCTCCGCACGCGGCCTCGACACGATGCTCCGCGAGATGGAGAAGCAGCAGATTCTGATGGGCGAGGTGCTCGATCAGGAATCGCAGGACCGCGCGGTCAAGAAGTACGGCCAGCTCGAAGATCGATTCTCGGCCCTCGGCGGATACGAAGCCGAAAGCGAAGCCGCACGTATCACCAGCAGCCTCGGCCTCGAAGACCGTATTCTCGGGCAGCCGCTCAGCACGCTGTCCGGCGGTCAGCGGCGTCGTGTCGAACTGGCGCGAATCCTCTTTGCCGCCTCCGACGGCAGCGGTGCCCGCTCGGACACGACTCTGCTTCTCGACGAGCCCACCAACCACCTCGACGCCGACTCCATCACCTGGCTGCGTGGATTCCTCCAGAACCACGAGGGTGGACTGGTGGTCATCAGCCACGACGTCGACCTGCTCAACGACGTCGTCAACCGGGTGTGGTTCCTCGATGCCGTCCGCGGTGAGGCCGACGTCTACAACATGAACTGGAAGAAGTACCTCGACGCCCGCGCCACGGACGAGCAGCGCCGTCGCCGTGAGCGCGCCAATGCCGAGAAGAAGGCCGGCGCGCTGCGCATTCAGGCAGCGAAGATGGGCGCGAAGGCAACCAAGGCCGTCGCGGCTCAGAACATGGCCAAGCGAGCCGACAAATTGATGGCCAACCTCGATGCCGAACGTGTCTCGGACAAGGTTGCGCGGATTCGTTTCCCCGAACCCGCCGCTTGTGGCAAGACGCCGCTGATGGGCAAGAACCTCACCAAGGTGTACGGCTCGCTCGAGATCTTCACCGGCGTCGATCTTGCGATCGACCGCGGTTCTCGTGTGGTCATCCTCGGACTCAACGGTGCAGGCAAGACCACGCTGCTCCGCATCCTCGCGGGTGCGGAGAAGGCGGACGCGGGTGAACTGATCGCCGGTCACGGACTCAAGGTCGGCTACTTCGCTCAGGAGCACGACACCCTCGACGACGACGCGTCCGTGTGGGAGAACATCCGCCACGCCGCCCCGGATACGGGGGAGCAGGAACTGCGGTCGCTGCTCGGTGCCTTCATGTTCACCGGCCCGCAGCTCGAACAGCCGGCCGGAACGCTCTCGGGTGGTGAGAAGACACGTCTGGCCCTGGCCGGTCTGGTGTCGTCCGCTGCCAACGTTCTGCTTCTCGACGAGCCCACCAACAACCTGGACCCGATCTCACGCGAGCAGGTGCTCGACGCGCTCCGCAGCTACACCGGCGCCGTCGTCCTGGTCACTCACGACCCGGGCGCTGCCGAGGCACTGAACCCCGAGCGCGTCATCCTCCTGCCCGACGGCAACGAGGACCACTGGTCGCAGGAGTACCTCGAGCTGATCCAGCTCGCCTGACCCCCTGTGAGTGGTTAGGGAGTCCCCGCACTCCTCAACCACTCACAGGGGCGAAGCCCCTCAATCTCTCCGCCGCACCGATTCCTCGACCAGATCGAGAACAGCTGACAGGTTGTCGACACCGTGGCCGGAGGCGATTCTCGCGACCAGGCCGTCCATCACCAGATCGAGATACCCGATCAGGATTTCGGTGGGAACGTCGTCACGGAGTCGACCTGCCGATTTCTGTCGGGCGAGACGCGCACTGGTCGCTTCCGTCAGTTCTACAGAGCGCTGTGACCACTTCTCGCGGAAATCGGCGTCGTTGCGCAGTCGACGCGCTATCTCCAGTCGCGTTCCCAGCCAGTCGAATTGATCGGGCTGCGCGAGCATGTCCCGCATGACCTGGACGAGGCCCTCTTCGGCGACGACATCTGCCATCCGGCTCGCATCCTCGCTTGCGAGAGCGAGAAACAGGCCGTCCTTGTCCTTGAAGTGATGAAAGATCGCTCCTCGGGACAAGCCGGTGACTTCTTCGAGACGGCGAACTGTGGCGCCGTCGTAGCCGTATTCCGCAAAGCAGCGGCGGGCGCCGTCAAGGATCTGACTGCGCCGTGCCGCGAGATGGTCTTCACTGACCTTGGGCACGTTGTTGTCCTCGTCTCGCGCTTTCTTTGTGCTCCGAACGCACGTGGCGGACTCAGCACCTCGCTGAGTCCGCCACGTGGGTTAGAACAGGGCTCGGTTGACTAGCCCCGGATCATGTTGCGAAGCACGTACTGCAGGATGCCACCGTTGCGGTAGTAATCCGCTTCGCCGGGGGTATCGATGCGTACGACTGCGTCGAACACGACCTTCTCGCCGTTCTCGCGCGTCGCCGTGACCTTCATGGTCTTCGGGGTGACGCCCTCGTTGAGCTTCTCGACACCTTCGATGTCGAAGGTCTCGGTGCCGTCGAGCTTGAGCGAACCTGCGGACTCGCCGACCGGGAACTGCAGCGGGACAACGCCCATGCCGATGAGGTTGGAGCGGTGGATGCGCTCGAACGACTCGGTGATGACGGCCTTGACGCCGAGCAGGCTGGTGCCCTTGGCTGCCCAGTCACGCGAGGATCCGGAGCCGTACTCCTTGCCGCCCAGGACGACCAGCGGGATGCCGGCAGCCTGGTAGTTCTGCGACGCGTCGTAGATGAATGCCTGCGGTGCGCCTTCCTGCGTGAAGTCGCGGGTGTATCCACCGGAGACGTCGTCGAGGAGCTGGTTGCGCAGACGGATGTTCGCGAACGTTCCGCGAATCATGACCTCGTGGTTACCGCGACGCGATCCGAGCGAGTTGTAATCCGCACGCTCGACGCCGTGGGAGTCGAGGTACTGCGCAGCGGGGGTACCGACCTTGATCGGACCTGCCGGGCTGATGTGGTCGGTGGTGACCGAGTCGCCGAGCAGTGCGAGGACGCGAGCGCCCTTGATGTCCTTGACCGGAGCCGGATCCATCGTCATGCCGTCGAAGTACGGTGGCTTCCGCACGTAGGTGGAGTTCACGTCCCACTCGAAGGTGTCACCCTTCGGGGTTTCGAGGTTCTGCCAGCGGCTGTCGCCCGCAAAGATGGTTGCGTACGACTTGCGGAACATGTCCTGGTCGATCGAGGACTTGATCGTCTCTTCGATTTCCTGCGTGGACGGCCAGATGTCCTTGAGGTAGACGGGGTTTCCGTCGGTGTCGTTACCGAGCGAATCGGTCTCGAAGTCGAAGTCCATGGTTCCGGCGAGGCCGTAGGCAATCACGAGCGGCGGGGAAGCCAAGTAGTTCATCTTGACGTCGGGGGAGATGCGTCCCTCGAAGTTACGGTTACCCGAGAGCACCGCGGTGACCGAGAGGTCGTTGTCGTTGATGGCCTTCGAGACTGCCTCGGGCAGCGGTCCGGTGTTACCGATGCACGTGGTGCAGCCGTAACCGCCGAGGTAGTAGCCGAGCTTCTCGAGGTACGGCCACAGGCCGGCCTTCTCGTAGTAGTCGGTGACGACCTGCGAACCGGGAGCCATGTTGGTCTTGACCCACGGCTTGGTGGCGAGGCCCTTTTCGACGGCGTTGCGTGCGAGCAGTGCTGCACCGAGCATGACCGACGGGTTGGACGTGTTGGTGCAGGAGGTGATACCTGCAACAACGACGGCGCCGTGGTCGAGAACGAACTCACCGGCGTCGGACTTGACGACGACCGGCTTGCTCGGACGGCCTTCTGCACCGTTGGCAGCGGAGAGAACGTCGACCGCTCCGTCGTCGGCAAACGACAGAACCGCGGGATCGGAAGCCGGGAAGGATTCCTCGACTGCCTCGTCGAGCTGGGTGTGCTCGGTCGGGTAGTTCTCTTCCACGTAGTTGTGGATGTCCTTGCGGAACGCAGTCTTGGACTCCGACAACAGGATTCGGTCCTGCGGGCGCTTCGGGCCGGCGATCGAGGGAACAACGGTTCCCAGATCCAGCTCGATGTACTCCGAGAAGACAGGCTCCTTGTCGGGGTTGTGCCACAAGCCCTGTTCCTTGGCGTACGCCTCGACGAGAGCGAGCTGCTCGTCGCTGCGGCCGGTGAGGCGCAGGTATTCGATGGTCTCGGCGTCGATCGGGAAGATCGCTGCGGTGGAACCGAATTCGGGGCTCATGTTGCCCAGCGTCGCGCGGTTCGCGAGCGGAACCTCGGCAACACCGTTGCCGTAGAACTCGACGAACTTGCCGACGACGCCGTGCTTGCGAAGCATCTCGGTGGCGGTGAGCACGACGTCGGTTGCGGTGACGCCGGGCTTGATCTCACCGGAGAGCTTGAAGCCGACAACGCGGGGGATCAGCATGGAGACGGGCTGGCCGAGCATTGCTGCCTCGGCCTCGATGCCGCCGACGCCCCAGCCGAGCACGCCGAGGCCGTTGACCATCGTGGTGTGCGAGTCGGTGCCGACACAGGTGTCGGGGTATGCCTGTCCGTTACGGGACATGACGGTGGGCGCCAGGTACTCGATGTTGACCTGGTGAACGATGCCCATTCCCGGGGGGACGACCTTGAAGTCGTCGAATGCGCCCTGGCCCCAACGGAGGAACTGGTAACGCTCGCCGTTGCGCTCGTATTCGAGGTCGACGTTGCGCTCGAGTGCGTCGGCCTGGCCGAAGACGTCGAGGATGACCGAGTGGTCGATGACCATGTCGGCGGGGGAGAGCGGGTTGACCTTGTTCGGGTCGCCTCCGAGGGTGGTGACGGCCTCACGCATGGTGGCGAGGTCGACGATGCAAGGAACGCCGGTGAAGTCCTGCATGATCACGCGGGCAGGCGTGAACTGGATTTCGATGCTCGGCTCGGCCGAGGGATCCCAGCTTGCGATTGCGCGGATGTGATCCGCGGTGATGTTGGCACCGTCTTCGGTGCGGAGAAGGTTCTCGGCGAGAACCTTCAAGGAATAGGGCAATTTCTCGGTGCCGGGGACGGCCGAGAGGCGGAAGATCTCGTAAGAGTTCTCACCGACCTCGAGGGTTCCCTTGGCTCCGAATGAATCGATACTGGTGCTCACGTCTGCTCCACTCGTCTATGAGGGTCGCTACCGACGGGGCTGTGTCGGCAGCTGAAGCGAGGTACTTCGGCCGGGAAGATCCTCCGTAGCTCACGCCAATCGCACAGTTCGCGTGAGAACTGTCCGAACATCGGAGCTGCAGTAGAACCCGTCCTGACCGGTGGTACCTCTTGGTCCAAGTCTAACAGTACGCTTGTCCTGTGAGAATTCAGGGCAAGTTGACCGAAACAATCTTCATGCAGACCGGGGGCCTGCGCAACGCAGGCTTGGCTGGGTGACCGCACCCACAGCTACCGCTCGGGCGGCACGCGCGGCGGTTGTGTGTGACGCCTGGTGGCAGTCGACCTGAAGTAGGGTGCATGCAGGCCCGTCGCGGGTCGGCCGCCGAAAAACGACCTCGGAAGAACTCCCCGCATCTCAGCGGTGGACGGAATCCGAACAGCACCCGGATGAGAGATGTCTGCTCCTACCAATCACGCTTTTGCGCCTGTGCACGTGAAGTCCCCGTTGCACGTCGCCGTTCCGTCGGACGTCGATCTCGATGACGTGCTCGCGGACATTTCGACGGACGGTGTCTCCGCCCCAGAGTCCGATGTATCGGGGCTGACTGCGGTGGTGACCGACGCTCGTGAACGTGGTGTCGACTTGAGCGTCGTGGTCGTCGACGCGAATCCGGGCCGGCCGTCCGATCTTCGCGATCTGGCCACGACAGTCGGCAAAACAGAAGGCGGCACGGTTCTCGTTCTGAGCCCTGACTGGATGGGTAGCTACAGCGACTCGATCAGTCGCGTACAGCTCGAAACTGCACAGGACCGATCTTTCGGCGAAAGCGCGAGCGTGACCGCGGACCGCTTCTCGCACGAGATCGTGGCGCCAGGTCCGCCGTGGACGCTGTACACGGTCCTTGTCATCGCAGTGGTGGCGGTTATTGCCGGGATCACATTTGCCGTGAAGTGGCGGCGCGGACCGGAAAATACGCAAACCAGACATACCGCGTCAACGTCAGAGACCGCGACATCGTCCGACCACCGGGCCGATTCCGTCTGACCTTGGTCCTTTTGCGAGATTTTCAGTAACTCGTCGAAAACAGGTACTCACCGCTGTTTGCAGTGAGTACCTGCCCTTTTTGGTGTCTGCATGCCATTCGACCAGCTCAAATACCGTTTGTGTTATTTGTGGCTAAAGTTTCCAAAGAACGCTTGAGTGTCGTACGGTACAACTGGCACTTTTTGGGGAAGAAGTGTCGCAGACAGGCTGATGTTGTTCGACGCGTACTTGTCGGTTGCCTTGTTCCCGAGGTGTCGACAGTGGCGTTGCGACGGCACGCCCGGGTCGACGAGCAGCTCTCGGGCTGTGGGCGACCGGTGCTTGGTCTGCGCATTCCCTCCCCGCACGGATCGGCGACCCAGCGGGCCGTGGCGTTACACGCGAGGGAGAGTTATTTGTGAGGCAAGTAACACGTGGCGGCAAGTCCCGTCGTGGTCCTTCCCGTAAGTCGATGCGCCTGGCGCAACTGGTCATCGGGTTCGGCGTCGTCGGCTCCCTGATCGTCGGAACGCCGGCCATGTCCTCGGCCGTACCTCCACCGCCGCCGAATCCGAGTGACTCGGACATCGCTGCGGCCGATTCGCAGGTCTCGTCGAGCGTCGGCACCGTCAGCGCGCTCATCAACCAAGTCGCATCGGCCAACGAACAGTTGTCGGCACTCGACAACGAAGTCGCGATCAAGCGTGAAGACGTCAACAAGACGCTCGTGGATCTGCAGAACGCTCGCGGCGCCGCAGACACCGCGGCGCAGGCCGTCGGCGTCACCAAACAAGCTCTGAAGGACGCCTCGGCGCAGATCGAGGTCGCTCAGACGGACTTCGACAAGTACGCACGCTCGAGCTACGTCAAGGGCACCAACACCGCGTCCATCTCGTCATTCCTCGACGCCAAGGGCCCGGGCGACGTTCTCGATCGTGCACAGGTCCTCAAACTGCTCGCCAACACGCAGAGCGCAGTGCTCGACGGTCTTCAGCGAGCCCGTACCGAGCAGGCGAACAAGGACTCCGCGACCCGCCAAGCGAAGCAGCAGGCCGACGCCGCCGCCGAGGTAGCCGCCCAGCTGAAGGATCTGGCCGAGCAGGCGATTCAGATCGCGCGCAACGCCCTCGATCAGCAGGTAGCCAAGAAGGCCGCGATCGAAGCCGAGCGCAACTCCGCTCAGGCCCAGCTCGACGCCGCCCGAAACGCAGTCGCCGGCTTGCAGGGCCAACGCCAGGCGTACGCGACGTGGGACGAACAGCGTCGCGCCGAGGAAGCTCACCAGAAGGCTCTCGAAGCCGCCGCCAAGGAAGCTGCCGCACAAGCGGCCGCCCGCGCAGCAGCCGACCAGGCAGCCAAGGATCGAGCTGCGGCACTGGCAGCGGCTCAGCGCCCGCACACCGCAGTCGAAGACCCGACTCCGACCGTCATCCCGGACGACGACGACACCTGGACGGACGAGGAGACCGGGACCGACGAAGAAACCGGCACGGACGAAGAGACCGGCACCGAAGAGGAAACGGTCACCACACCCAAGCCCACCACTCCCAAGCCGACGACACCGAAGCCCAGTACGCCGAAGCCTTCCGTCACCGGAAGCGCTGCAATCGAATCCGTCATCGATCGTGGAATGTCTCAGCTCGGCGTGCAGTACGCCTGGGGCGGCGGCGACGAGAACGGGCCGACGCGAGGCATCCGTGACGGCGGCGTCGCAGACAGTTACGGCGATTTCAACAAGGTCGGTTTCGACTGCTCGGGGCTGATGATCTACGCCTTTGCCGGTATCGGCATCTCGCTGCCGCACTACACCGGCTATCAGTACACCGCGGGCACACAGGTTCCGTCGTCGGAGATGAAACGCGGCGACATGATCTTCTACGGTCCCAATGCCAGCCAACACGTTGCGCTCTACCTCGGTAACGGGCAGATGCTCGAGGCGCCGCAGTCCGGTTCGAGTGTCATGGTCTCGCCGGTTCGCTGGGGCGGAATGACGCCGTACGCCGTCCGACTGGTGTCCTGATCGCTGCGTCGTCAGAACAACGATGCCGGCATTGACGGGAGAAGTATCAAGTTCCCGACGTGGTGTTACGGCATCGAGCGCAACTACCTGGAATAGTTGACGGGGAACACGTTACTGTCGGTACTTTTCTAGGTGAAAGCGATGGATTCTTGGTGACCTCACGTGAAGATTCGGTCGGAACGGTCGACGTAAGCAAGGCGAGCGGAAGTGCGGACGGAGCAGCACCTTCCCTGGCAGCCGACGTTCAGACCTTGGAACGAGCGATCTACGAGGTCAAGCGAGTCATCGTCGGGCAGGACCGGCTGGTCGAGCGCATTCTCGTCGGACTTCTCGCCAAGGGGCACGTCCTCCTCGAAGGCGTCCCCGGTGTTGCCAAGACGCTGGCTGTCGAGACTTTCGCGAAGGTCGTCGGCGGTTCGTTCTCCCGCGTGCAGTTCACCCCCGACCTGGTGCCCACTGACCTCATCGGCACGCGCATCTACCGTCAGGGCCGTGAAGAGTTCGACACCGAACTCGGACCCGTCGTCGCAAACTTCGTCCTGGCCGACGAGATCAACCGTGCTCCGGCCAAGGTGCAGTCCGCGCTCCTCGAGGTGATGGCGGAGCGCCACGTCTCGATCGGTGGCAAGCGCTACCACATGCCCGACCCGTTCCTGGTGATGGCGACGCAGAACCCCATCGAGAACGAGGGCGTCTACCCGCTGCCCGAAGCGCAGCGCGACCGCTTCCTGTTCAAGATCCTCGTCGACTACCCGACGGTGGAGGAAGAACGCGAAATCGTCTACCGGATGGGCGTCGCGGCCCCGGAGCCGCACCAGATCCTCGGTCCGGAGGAGTTGGTCAGGCTTCAACGCGTCGCCAGCAATGTCTTCGTCCACCACGCGCTGGTCGACTACGTGGTCCGAGTGATCGCCGCTACCCGCACGCCTCGTGAGGTCGGACTCGAGGACGTTGCAGGCTGGATCGCGTACGGTGCCTCACCCCGCGCGACGCTCGGCATCATCGCCGCGTCGCGGGCCCTCGCTCTCGTCCGTGGCCGCGACTACGTCGTGCCGCAGGACGTCATCGAGGTGATCCCGGACGTGTTGCGTCACCGCCTCGTTCTCTCCTACGACGCCATGGCCGACGAGGTGACTCCCGACGCCGTCATCGCCCGGGTGCTGCAGACCGTCGGACTGCCGCAGATCGCCGCGCGGCCGGTTCCGACCGTTCCCGGTCCGCCTCAGCAAGGCGCACCGCAAGCACCCCAGTTCAATGCACAGGGCCCAGTCACTCCACAGGGCACAGCCACTCCACAGGGAAACGGCGCGCCGATCGCGACCGCTGAGACGATGAGTCGCCCGCAGTGACCGATGGCCGCGACGGTGGCCAGGCGACACCCGCCGGATCCACCGGTTCTCCGCCGTCGTTCCGATCCGGCGAGCTCAGCGATCCCAAACTCACCGCCGCGCTGCGCACCCTCGAGCTGACGGTTCGTCGTCGCCTCGACGGTGTGCTGCACGGCGACCATCTCGGCCTGATTCCCGGCCCGGGTTCGGAACCGGGGGATGCTCGCGAGTATCAGCCGGGAGACGACGTACGGCAGATGGATTGGTCCGTCACTGCCCGGACGACGCACCCGCACGTGCGCCAGTCGGTCGCAGATCGTGAGCTCGAGACGTGGCTCGTCATCGACCTGTCCGCAAGTCTCGACTTCGGGACCGCCGGATGCGAGAAGCGCGACCTGGTTGTGGCCGCAGCCGCAGCCATCACGCACCTGACCAGCTCGGGCGGTAACCGCGTCGGCGCCATCATCTCGACCGGAGCTCAGACAACTCGAATTCCGGCCCGCGGTGGGCGAATTCACGCACAGGCGATGCTCCGCAGGATCGCGACGACTCCGCACGCTCCGGACGGGGTACGCGGTGATCTGGTCGGTGCGATCGAAGCACTCAGACGCCCACAGCGTCGGCGCGGACTCGCGGTGGTGATCAGTGACTTCCTCGGACCGATCGACTGGGAACGGTCGCTGCGCGCCATTTCGGGACGACACGACGTGCTCGGCGTCGAAGTGGTGGACCCGCGCGACCTCGAACTTCCGGACGTCGGCGACGTGGTGCTCCACGATCCCGAGTCCGGCCGGACCAGAGAATTCACCACGACGCCGCAACTACGCGCCGACTTCGCCAGAGTCGCCGCCGAGCACCGCGTCGAGGTCAGGCAAGCTCTACGTCGTTGCGGCGCACCGCTCATGTCTCTGCACACCGACAGGGACTGGATCGCCGACGTCGTGAGATTCATCTCGGCACGCCGCCACAGTTATGGTGCCGGCGCCGGAACTGGGGGCGTTCGTTCGTGAGTCTTTCTCAATTCACCGCACCGTGGTGGTTGCTGTTCCTCGCTGTCATCGCCGCGTTGGTGGTCGGTTACGTACTCGTGCAGAAGCAGCGGGCCAAGCACACACTTCGGTTCACGAACTTCGCACTGCTGGAGAAGGTGGCGCCTTCTCGGCCCGGGCGGTGGCGTCACATTCCGGCGATTCTGATGGTCGTCGCGTTGGTGTTCTTCACTGTCGCCCTTGCCGGTCCGACGGCGGACAAGAAGGTCCCGCGAAACCGTGCCACCGTCATCCTCGTGATCGACGTGTCGCTGTCGATGCAGGCCACCGACGTCGAACCGACGCGATTGGCAGCAGCGCAGGAAGCAGCAAAGTCGTTTGCCGACGGTCTGACACCCGGAATCAACCTCGGGTTGGTCGCATTTGCCGGAACAGCGTCGGTTCTGGTGTCGCCCACCACGAATCGTGACGCGACGAAGGTCGCGATCGACAACCTCAAGCTCAGTGAGCGGACGGCGACGGGCGAAGCGATCTTCACCTCGTTGCAGTCGATCGACACGCTGTCGGCTGTGCTCGGCGGTAGCGATCAGGCGCCTCCGGCGCGCATCGTGTTGCTGTCCGACGGGAAGCAGACCGTTCCCGAGAACTCGGACGATCCGCGGGGCGGATTCACCGCTGCCCGTCAGGCCAAGGACAAGGGCGTGCCGATCTCGACCATTTCCTTCGGAACGACCTACGGCCGCGTCGAGATCGAAGGCGACCGAATCCCCGTCCCGGTCGACGACGCGTCACTGAAGGAGATCGCCAACCTTTCCGGCGGAAGTTTCTTCACGGCATCGAGCCTCGAAGAACTGCGCCAGGTTTACGACACGCTCGAAGAGCAGATCGGTTTCGAGACGACACGCGGCGACGCGAGCCGACCGTGGCTGATCCTCGGCGTAGTCTTCGCGACCGCTGGTCTGACGATTGCCCTGGTACGCAGGCAGCGTTTGCCTTGATCGTGAGCAGTTCCGAATTGTCCAAATACCGCTGGTACGCGGCCCGCAGAGAATTGATAGGTTGATCGCCATGTCTACCCCTCCCACGACAGTGGTTTCCGAACGGACCGTCACCACACCGCGCTCGGTGCTCGTCACCGGCGGCAACCGCGGAATCGGCTTGGCCGTCGCTCAGCGACTCGCTGCGGACGGTCACAAGGTAGCCGTCACACATCGCGGTTCCGGCGCACCCGAAGGGTTGTTCGGCGTCGTTTGCGACGTCACCGACACCGAGTCGATCGACCGTGCGTTCAAAGAGGTCGAAGCGCACCAGGGCCCGGTCGAGGTCATCGTCGCCAATGCCGGCGTCACCGACGACACACTGATCATGCGAATGAGCGAAGAGCAGTTCACGAGCGTCGTCGACGCGAACCTCACCGGTACGTTCCGCCTCTCGAAGCGTGCGACCCGGTCGATGCTGCGCGCGCGTTTCGGACGCTTCATCTTCCTCGGTTCGGTGGTGGGTCTGGCGGGACAAGCCGGCCAGGTCAACTACGCCGCGTCCAAGGCAGGCATCGTCGGTATCGCTCGTTCCCTGACAAGGGAACTCGGCTCGCGTTCGATCACCGCCAACGTCGTCGCACCGGGTTTCATCGAGACCGACATGACGGCAGCGCTGGGCGACGACGTGAAGGACAAGGCCACCGAGTTCATCCCGTTGCAGCGGACCGGAAAGCCGGAAGATGTTGCAGCAGTAGTCAGTTTTCTCGCCTCGGACGATTCGGCTTACGTCTCGGGTGCGGTCATCCCCGTCGACGGCGGACTCGGCATGGGGCACTGACCCGCTTTTTCGCACACGCACACCTTTCTCGTACGTCTGAAATCAGGAGGACATCTCATGGGCGGTTTGCTCGAGGGTAAGACCATTCTTGTCACCGGCATCATCACCGATTCGTCGATCGCGTTCCACGTGGCCAAGGTCGCGCAGGAGCAGGGCGCGAAGGTGCTGATCACCGGATTCGATCGTCTGCGCCTCATCGACCGCATCGCCCAGCGCCTGCCGCAGCCCGTGCCGCCGGCAATCTCGCTCAACGTCCAGAGCTCGGAGGATCTCTCAACTCTCGCCGAGCGCGTGCGCGAGCTGGCTCCCGAGGGTATCGACGGCGTGGTCCACTCGATCGGCTTCGCTCCCCGTTCCTGCCTGGGCAGCCCGTTCATGGACGCGCCGTGGGAAGACGTGGCGGTCGCACTCGAGGTGTCCGCATACTCGTACAGCGCACTGGCCAAGGCATTGCTGCCGGTGCTCAACGACAACGCGTCCATCGTCGGAATGGATTTCGATCCGGCACGCGCAATGCCCTTCTACAACTGGATGGGTGTCTCCAAGGCAACCCTCGAAGCCGTCAACCGTTACGTGGCCAAAGAGGTCGGTGTCCGCGGCATCCGCTCGAACCTGGTGTCCTCCGGCCCGATCAAGACCCTGGCCGCCAAGGCCATCGCCGGTGACAGCACCGGTCCGGGCGCGGAGTTGGACAAGCTGAACACCGCATGGGACGGTGCTGCGCCCATCGGCTGGGACGTCGACGATCGCGAGCCCGTGGCCAAGACCGTCTGCACCGTGCTCTCGGATTGGTTGCCCGGCACGACCGCGTCGATCATCTACGTCGACGGCGGCTTCCACGCGATGGTCGGCTAGTAGCACCCCTTCTACTACGCAGGTGAGTACCCGGGTGACCCCCGCCGAACGGCATCACGCAAGATTGAACTCATGACCGCAAGTATGGACATGCAGTTCGATGCTCTTCTCGTTTTGTCGTTCGGCGGTCCCGAAAAACCCGAAGACGTACGGCCGTTCCTCGAAAACGTCACGCGCGGTAGGGGAGTGCCACCCGAACGGCTCGACGCCGTCGTCGAGCACTACATGCATTTCGGTGGGGTTTCTCCCATCAACGCTCTCAACCGAGACCTGATCGAACGGGTCGAAGGTGAGCTGGCAGCAGCCGGTGTCGACCTGCCCGTGTACTTCGGCAACCGCAACTGGCACCCGATGGTCGAAGACACCGTTGCCAAGATGCGCGAGGACGGTGTCCGCAACGCCGCCGTGTTCGCCACGTCGGCCTGGGGTGGTTACTCCGGATGTCGGCAGTACCACGAGGACATCGCCCGCGCCCGCGACGCGGTCGGTGACGGCGCACCGACGCTGACAAAACTTCGCCAGTACTACGACCATCCGCTGGTCGTCGGCGCGTTCGCCGACGGTGTGCGCGCGGCCCGCGCAGAGTTGCCCGAAGCTACTCGCGATACTGCGCGCCTGGTGTTCACGGCGCATTCGGTTCCGAGTGCCGCAGACCGCAATGCAGGGCCGCCGGCAGAGGGCGGAAACCTCTACAGCCGACAGGTCGCCGAGGCTGCGAAGTTGGTGGCCGAGGCCGTCGGCGTCGACGATTTCGATCTGGTGTGGCAATCGCGATCAGGTCCGCCGCAGGTTCCGTGGCTGGACCCCGACATCTGTGATCACCTGGATACGTTGGCCGCCAAGGATGTTCGCGCCGTGATCGTATGCCCCGTCGGTTTCGTCTCCGATCACCTCGAAGTGGTGTGGGATCTGGACACCGAGGCCAAGGACAAGGCAGCCGAACTCGGTATGGATTTCGTGCGCGCCGCGACACCCGGCCGCGATCAACGTTTTGCGCAGCTGGTGCCCGCGCTCGTCCGGGAGTTGGCCGACGCCGAGCAACCACTGCGACTGGGGGTCGAGCCGCTGCTCGGCTCGACCACCAATGGTGCCTCGTGTGCGGTGAACTGCTGCGCCGCCGTCCAGCGCCCCCGCTGACGGTCAGGAGTTCGGCTGCTTGAGCTTTCCGCAGGGCCCCGGAACTGTAGACGTACTGCGCGAGGTCAGGAGCGTCTCGACGATCTGTCGATCCTCCGGGCTCAGCGACGGGTCGATGTAGTTGAGTTTGGGCGCTCCCAGTTCGCGGACTCGCCCGGCAAGGGTCGCGACAAACGAGACTCGCTCTTCGTCGTCGTCGTTGACGTCGTGGATCTGCAGCACCGACACCGGGAACTTGCGCAGCGTCACAGGCAGGAATCGGGCGCCGAGCACATGGTCGACGTTGAATCCCGCCCACTGCCCCTGATTGGCTTCCACGCACTCGGCGTCGGAGTGAATTGCGCTCTCGCCGATGTACTTACGTGCGGGCAGCATCTTCTTCGGTGCAAGTTCGGACGCGCCCTGCTGCAGGACGGGAAAGTCGCCGTCCGTGTACAACCACGGTTGGTTGGCCATCGCGATCAAGCGACCGGCGTCCAGATCCGGGAGATAGCGGGACTTGAGGAGAAACGCGACGCTGTCGACCGAGATGCCCAACAGTTCGGCGGCCTTCTGTCGGCTCATCGCAAACGTCGGGGCATTCTTCGGGGCGATCTGGATCAAATTGACCATGCGAACTCCTGTAAGTGTTCAATTGTTGCGGGCTTGGTACAGCTGACATGACTATTCGCCGATTATCAACCTCTAGCTGATTTCCGACTTGTAGATGAGTCGGTTGTCACCATCCGAGTTCACGCAACCGGGGATCACCGATCCCGAAGTGGTGGCCGATTTCGTGGATCACGGTTCGGCGAACTTGCTCGATCACCTCGTCTTCGGTGCTGCAGATCGCACAGATGGCCCTGCGGTAGATCGTGATGCGGTCAGGAAGGACGCCGGCGTACGTGGTGGTTCTCTTGGTCAGAGGGATGCCCTGATACAGCCCGAGCAGTCCCGGTCGTCCGCCTTCGAGTTGAACGGTCACCGCGACGTTTGCCATCTCCGCACCCAATTTCGGCGGCAGGCTGTCGAGCGCCCGCTTGACCATGTCCTCGAACTGACTGTCGTCCACGTCGATCATCTGCCCATTGTGCGTGCGGGTGCGGGATCCGGGTGTGTCCATGTGGAAACAGTGCAGCTTACGGCTATGTTTAGGGCGTGGCCGAAGATCTCTATCACCGTTACGAATTCACATTCATCGTTCAGATGCTGACAGTCTCGCAAGAGCAGGCGATCGAAGAGAGCTTGGGCGGAAGAGTCGAGGACCGACGCGGGCTGCAGTTGCTGACACTCACCTCGGAAGGCATGCGGGCAGCGACGACGGCGATCACCGTGGTCGACCAGTTGGTGGCCGCAGGTGTGCGGCCTCAGAGGACACATCCTGATCTGGTGTCGCGCCAGGACATTGCCGACCGTGCGGGGGTGACGCGGCAGGCGGTCGGACAGTGGGTGCGAGGGGTCCGGCAGGCGGCTACTCCTTTTCCGATTCCGTACAACTCGGTTGCCGGGGGGATCTGGTTCTGGGGCGACGTCCTGGATTGGTTGCGCCGTCAGGGATACAGCCAGGACACCGGTTTGCGTTACCCGACGCTGGATGAACATATTCGCATCGACCGCCATATCGCGATCAATCACAAGACTGCGTGTTGATCGATTGAGTGGTTTGCTTGAAAATAGCTATTGAAACAAACCGACGGTAGGTATAAAGTCCCTAAATACCTCAATCAATCTATCGGTGCGTTGGTCCTGCTCTGGGGGGAGTCTGGTCTGCGCTGCAGATACCCGAGCATGCGAGCAGGAATCCATGGTTTCGACCCCCGAAGTAAGACCGATGCCCAAATCGGCCGCTCTCACGACTTCTGTGGCCATTTCCAGCGATGTAGCAACGGCGAAGTTACGCGAAAATGCAACGGGCAGGGGCCGTCTGCGTGCGGCGACGGCGGCGCTGTTCCGGCGCTCACGCCCACGCGCGAGTTCCGCGCCACCGTTGAGCCTGCTGCTTCTCGTCACCTCCGACAACGGTCTGTCGCAGCGGGCTGGTCTTGTTCTTCGTGAGGCGGGGCACCACGTCCGCGCAGCCGTCGTCGCCGACGCGGACGCGGTGCTGGCCGCGACATCTGCGGGAGATTTTGATCTCGTCATCTGCCCGTTTCTGAAAGCCTATGTACCGGAATCCGTTTGGCAGCGGTGGACAACGATCATCATTCACCCTGGCCCGCCCGGCGATCGCGGACCGTCGTCGCTGGACTGGGCGATTGCAGATGACGAACCGATCTGGGGAGTCACCGCGTTGCAGGCCGCCGAGGAACTCGACGCGGGAGCGGTGTGGGCGTGGCGGACCTTCGAACTCCAGAGCGGTGCAACCAAATCCTCGGTGTACAACGGGGCAGTCACCGACGCGGCGATGGAGTGCATTGCGGAGGTCGTCGAACATTTCCGTACGCCCGACTACCAGCCGATCCCGTCGGACCGCGTCGCACGGCCGGTGGCATCGGCCCGATCGCGGCCGACCATGAAACAGTCCGAACGCGCGTTCAGTTGGGAGGAGGACGCGTCGAGCATCGTCCGCGCCGTCAACGCCGCCGACGGGTTTCCCGGTGTCGCCGTTCAGTTGGGGCTCGACCGGGTCTACGTCTACGACGCTCACCTCGACGCCCACGTCGATGCAGCGCCCGGCACCATCGTCGAGTACTTTCACCAGGCAATACGTGTTGCTACCGGTGCCGGCTCCGTGTGGGTCGGACATGCGCGGCTCGTCGGCGCGGGCAATGTCAAACTTCCGTCTACCGCGGTCGTGCGTCCGGACGTGTTCGTTCCACAGGTCTGGGAGAGCCGCTATCCCGAGACCGACTATCACCGAGACGGCGGTATCGGTTATCTCTCGTTTCGTTTCTACAACGGTGCGATGAGCACGAAGCAATGCGCGCGACTGGCGGCCAGGCTGCGTTGGGCGATCGCGCAGGACACCAAGATCCTTGTCCTGACGGGCGACTACGACAGATTCAGCAACGGTATCCACCTCAACGTCATCGAGGCGGCGTCGGATCAAGCCGGAGAGGCGTGGGCCAATATCAAGGCCATCAACGAGATCGCGAAAGCGATCGTCACCTGTACGGAACAGGTTGTGGTTGCGGCCTTCACCGGCAATGCCGGGGCCGGCGGGGTGATGCTCCCGCTCGGAGCCGACGTAGTCGTGGCCAGGGACGGCGTGGTTCTCAATCCTCATTACGCCACGATGGGCTTGTTCGGTTCGGAACTGCACACGTACACGCTTCCGGCCCGTGTCGGGGAGGAACAAGCTCGCAACCTGCTGACCGCGTGCAGTCCGATCGGTATCCGTCGAGCGTTGGACATCGGGCTCGTCGACGCGATCGGCCCCCGGCGGCCGGATTTGTTCGAGGCGTGGTTGAACGAGGTCGCCACCGACCTGCTCGAAGGTGGTCGGCTGGATTCGATACTGGAGCGCAAACGTCTTCGGCTGGAACGTGATCCGGTGGAGCCCTACGAGGAGCGCGAACTCGAGGAGATGAAGATCGACATGTTCGGGGACCGCAACGGCTTCGCCGAGAAGCGCCGGAATTTCGTGCTCAAGCTCTGATCGACACGCTGTTCGCCGACGCGACCCGAGCGGTGCGAACGACGTCCCACAGTCGTCGCAGCAGGTCGTCGCGCTTCTGAGCGGTGGACACGCTCGGGGCCTGATTGGTCGAGGTCGACGCAGCGACTGTAAGAATGGCTGCGACGTTGTCGGCGGTGTCGATCACCTGCAAATGCCGCGGTGACAGTGTCGACGGCCAGCGGTATCCGGCCTGCGCCTGCAGCGCTTCGGCGACCAGGGTGCGCGCGTCAGTGCCTGGGATTCCGGTGGCAACGGTCGGAAGTCCGCCGAGCACCTCTGCTGCGTCCCGAACAGCTTGGCGCAGTTCGTATTCGGCTTCACGGAGCCCGATCGTGTCGGCGCTGCCCGCGACAGTCGGGATGGAGAAGACCGTCCAGCGCAAGACGTCCGGGCCTTCCTTCGACGGTACGAGACCGACTCCAGGTTTGCCGACGGTGCCGATCTGGATCCCTTCACCCGCTGTGATCGCGGCGCGTGCGAACTCGGTTCCGGTGGGCAGGCCGCGTACGTCACCGGCAGTGGGAAGGACCAGGCGGATTTCGGCAGCCTCCGATCGAGCGATTCTCAGCAGAGTGGACACACCGGATGCCGTGACTCCCGGCCACTCGAGATCGTGTCGGACCGCGGTTTCCGCATCGGCCGCCCCGATCAGGTGCATCTGTGCCCACGCGGCAAGGGCATCGATGACATCGTCCGGCGCAGTGTCGCCGGCGAGCCATGACGCTGCCCACACGGTGAGGGTTGCGCTGGGAGAACTCATGACCGTGAAGTTTAGTTCGGCGTGGCGACATGCGCGGCCCCGGCGTTGTGACCTAGCGTGATCCGGCGTGAGCGGTGGCAACGGATACGGTGACATTTTCGCGGGTCATACCCGTAAACAGAAGCGCGTGACGCCCGAAGTGGCAGCCGAACGTGATCTGGTCGTCGAAGATGCGGCGACGGGATTCTGTGGGGCGGTAGTCGGGTTCGAGCGCACGTACGACGGCGATTTCGTGCGACTAGAGGACGGGCGCTCGCGGACGCGGTTGTTCGCGATGCAGGAGGCGGCTTTCCTGATCGACGGCTCACCGGTCACGCTGGTCCGACCGGCACCCAAACCCGCATCCACCAAGCCCGCACGGTCGGCTTCGGGTTCGACGCGAGTCGAAGGCTTGCGGGCTCGCACGGCTCTGCCCAGCCGGATCTGGGTGGAGGGAGTTCACGATGCTGCCCTCGTCGAGCGGGTGTGGGGTCACGACCTTCGTGTGGAAGGTGTGGTCGTCGAACATCTCGAAGGCCTCGACAATCTGGGGGAGAGGCTTGCCGAATTCGGTCCAGGGCGCGGCCGTCGTGTCGGTGTTCTGGTCGATCACCTGGTCACCGGCTCCAAGGAAACGCAATTGACTCAGGGCCTCGGTCCGAACGTACTGGTGACGGGTCATCCCTACATCGACGTGTGGGAGGCCGTGCGTCCCAAGTCCGTCGGAATCGCTGCCTGGCCGAAGATTCCACGCGGCGAGGATTGGAAGACGGGAATCTGTCGCGAACTGGGCTGGGGAACACCTCAGGAGGGTTGGCGGCGGGTCTACAACTCGGTGGAGAGCTTCCGCGATCTCGAAGCTCCGCTGATCGGTGCTGTCGAACAACTTGTCGATTTCGTTACCGAGCCGAACTGACGTAGCAGCGGCCTGGGTCACACTCTCTGGTTAGATGGTGTTGTGGCTGCACTTATTTGGCTGATCGGAGCACTGGTGCTCGCCGGGGCCGAAGCTTTGGTGGGAGATTTCTTCCTGCTGATGCTCGCCGGTGGGGCGCTCGCTACTGCCGGTGTCAGTGCTGTCACCGACTTCCCGGTGTGGGTCGACGCCGTCATGTTCGGGGTGTTTTCCGCCGCCCTAGTCCTGGGTGTGCGACCGATCATGTTGCGTCGCTTCGGTAGTCCGCCGCCGACCCCGACCGGAATTCAGGCACTCGAAGGTAAGCACGCTCTGGTTCTGGAAGAAGTGGGCGAGCATTCCGGGCAGGTCAAGTTGGACGGCGAGGTGTGGACTGCCAGGCCGTACGACACCACCGAGGTGTACCCGCCGGGCACCAAGGTGACGGTGATGGAAATCAACGGCGCAACAGCAGTCGTCTGGAGGGGACCTTAATGGCAGCACTCATAGTGCTCGGTGTGTTGGTGCTATTCGTGATCTTGGTGGTCGCGAAGTCGGTGGCACTGGTACCGCAGGCAGAAGCCGCGGTCATCGAACGGCTCGGCCGATATTCGAAGACGGTGTCCGGGCAGCTCACATTCTTGATCCCGTTCGCCGATCGCGTACGTGCCAAGGTGGACCTCCGCGAGCGGGTGGTCTCGTTCCCGCCTCAACCGGTGATCACCCAGGACAACCTGACCCTGTCCATCGACACGGTGGTGTACTTCCAGGTCACCAACCCGCAAGCTGCGGTGTACGAGATCAGCAACTACATCGCTGCCGTCGAGCAGTTGGCGACCACGACGCTGCGAAACGTCGTCGGCGGAATGACCCTCGAAGAGACGTTGACCTCGCGTGATTCCATCAACGGTCAGCTTCGCGGTGTCCTCGACGAGGCGACCGGTCGCTGGGGCCTGCGAGTGGCCCGCGTCGAGCTCAAGAGCATCGATCCGCCGCCCTCGATCCAGGAGTCGATGGAAAAACAGATGAAGGCGGACCGCGAGAAGCGCGCGATGATTCTGACGGCTGAAGGTCATCGCGAATCCGCTATCAAGACTGCCGAGGGCGCCAAGCAGAGCCAGATTCTTTCTGCCGAGGGCAACAAGCAGGCCTCGATCCTGAACGCCGAGGGTGAGCGTCAGTCCCAGATCCTTCGTGCTCAAGGTGACCGCGCGGCCAAGTACTTGCAGGCTCAAGGCGAGGCCAAGGCCATCGAGAAGGTTTTTGCTGCCATCAAGTCCGGTAAGCCGACTCCGGAATTGCTTGCATACCAGTACCTTCAGACGTTGCCGCAGATGGCGCAAGGCGATGCGAACAAGGTGTGGCTCGTCCCCAGCGACTTCGGGGACGCACTGAAGGGATTTGCGAAAACCCTTGGCGCGCAGGGTCAGGACGGCGTTTTCCGTTACGAGCCGCCGGCGGCCGAAGAGAATCTTCCCAACCCCGAGGACGATTCGGCCGAGGTAGCAGAGTGGTTCGAAACGAAGTCCGACCCGGCCATTGCGGAAGCAGTCCGCGCCGCTGAAGTTGCTGCACGTACTCCCGTCGAAGATCCGGCAGCTGCGGTCAGGCATCGCCGTGAAAGTTCGCCCGAGCAGCCCGGATTCGTCGATCCGGCGCTGCCGCAGCAGGGTGAAAATCCGTGGCCCGGTCAGCTGCCGCTGCCGCCCGAGCGTGAAGATTTCCAGCAGAAATACCCGTACCAGGGGCAGCCGCCCGAGGGCGGCCAGCGCCAGTAGGCACCTTTCGGAGTAAACGGACGGNNGACGGCAATCGCCCAGAGGACGCTGACGAAGGTTCCCATGATGAACTGCTCGGACGCGTGAGGTTCGCGAAGTTCCGGGTACCGTGCGAGTCCCTTGACCGCCAAGACGATCGCGATGCCTTCCGGCCAGGTCGCGAGAATTGACGCCGCCACCGCGAGCCGTTCGAGTATGCCGATCACACGTCCGCCGCGAAGAGGTCCGGCGTCCGGTGCCGGGCTCCCGTCCGGTTGGCGACGGGCGATCTTGAAAGTGGCAAGCACCAACGGTGCACCGGCCGTGGCGGCGGCAAGTACGCACAGGACCAGCGTCGCCCCGAGCGCAAAACCGGTGACCGGGCTCGTTCGGGTCGATGCGAGCGCGGCAACACCCAGCGCCGGCAGCGCGACCACGGACGACGCCCATTCGGGCACCTCCAGTCGACCACGACTGAGCGGTCCCAGTGCCGCTGCAACTGCTGGCGCCGCGGCGGCGACTGCGAGTGCGATCAACGCCAGAACGACCATGTATCCGAGCCCCCTGCTGTGTCGACGAGTTTGTGTACTGATGCGAGCGTGAGCAGTCTAGGGCTGGAGTCTGACCAAAAGTCGTTCTGCGAGGCGACGCCCGGCGAGTTCTGCGTGCCACCCAGCGGTCAGGAGTCTCTTCGACATGGCCTGCTTGGTGATTCCGAGCCGGGTGGCCGCGGTGACCTGAGTGAGTCCGCTGTCCATCAGAGCTATGGCCTCGCGCCCGTCCTTCGTCTGTCTCGCGACGATCGTGCCGAGCAAGGTGAACGCGGCATCGACGTCGGCGGCAAGTTCGTTGCGTGTTCTGTCGTCCGGCGCCTGTTCGACGGCAATTTTCGCCGGGGCTCTCTTGGCGCGTTCGACGGCGATTCTTGCAGCTTCGAACGCGGGTCCGCGCCCGGCTCGGGTCTGCCGCGGGAGAGGGTGCTCGACTGGGCCGATCCCGATCCCGACACTCCAGTACTCGCGCCGAATCAGCTCCAGTGCGACGAGGACGAGCAGTGCCGGATCGTCGGTCACTGCTTGAATCTCGTCGCCCGCAGTGCGCTCGAACGGTCGAAGGAGTTCGAGGTCGGCCATGTCGTCGATGATGTCCCCGACGCGATCGACGTCCCGTCGACTACCTCGCTGATCCACTGTCAGTACGAACATCAGTCAATGTTATGTAGTTGACTTTCAATAGTCAATCGTTTTGGGTTGACTCAATCAAATCAACCTCTTGAGGTTGACTGCTGTCGACGGTGGTTTCGCTCAGTGGAGGCTGACGGCGAGCGTCGAACACCAGACCGGAGATCCCGATTGCAATGCAGATCCCGGACAGGATCAGGAGACGAGGATCGGCTTCGCCGGACAGCGCATCGCCCAGAACGACAATCCCGACAGTGCCGGGCAAAATGCCGACGACGGTGGCAAGGATGTAGGGCACGATCCGGATCGACGAAATGCCGCAGCAGTAGTTCACCACCGAGAAGGGGACAAACGCGATCAAGCGCAGAGACCCGACGGCCAGCCACCCCCTCTTTTCGATCCGCTCGTCCACCCGCCGGATCGTCGGACTCGAAATCCGTTGCCAAACAACGTCGCGGCCGATGGCGCGGACCAGGTAGAGGGCCAGTACGGCACTCACAGTCGTTGCCGCCACAGTAAGGGCGATGCCGGTCACCGAGCCGAAGAGAACCCCCGCGCTGAGAGTGAAGACGGTCCGCGGAAACGGCGCGACGGTGACTATCGAATGAACCAGGAAGAACACGAGGGGAAACGCCGGGCCAACCGAGTCCGCCCACTCGCGCACCTGAGACACCGTGGGATGTGGGGCGAGGAGGGCAGCGAGGAACAAAGCGAGCACTACCAGGACTATTGCGATCAATCTTCGGTCCAGCAGGCGTCCCATCACAGGTCACAAGGCTACCTGTGAACGGTGAACCGAGCCGACTGCAGACCCGCAAACGCACGTTGAACATCGCCACGGAGATGGGAAAGCAGCGTGCTCCAGGCGACAATGAAACCAGTGCTGTGACGAAAACCACTAGGAGTTCGAGGCGGTGCGCACGTGCAGTCCCGGCCAGTGAAACGAACTCGCGGGTAACTCACATACATGCTGAACAATCGCTAGGTAAGGACCAGTCGCAGGCGCCCGAAGGACTGAAACCCGCGTCTGCGGACCGGTCGGAAAATGGTCGTGAACGCCGTCGTGAACGGCACTGTGAAGAACCTGACGTGATCCTCACGATATCTGAGCTCAGAGGCGGGTTAGCATCACAGAACTAACGAACAATTCCGATTATCGGTAAAGCGCTCACGCAAAAAATGAGAGGGAGCGGACACAGTGTCATTAGCTTCAGAAGCCGAGGCTGTCGAGCAGGCATATGCGGAGTGGCAGCGCTCCGTAGCCGGAGTGCTCGCCAAGTCCCGCAGAGTCGATGCGGCAGAACTGGGCCCCGAGCCACAGAAACTGCTCGAAACCGTCACATACGACGGCGTCACTGTCGCACCGCTCTACAGCCCACGCGACGAGCGTCCCGAGCAGAGCCTGCCGGGCACGTTCCCGTACGTGCGAGGCGTCGATGCTCACCGTGACGTCAATGCCGGTTGGTTGGTCTCCGCTGTATTCGGAACGGCCTCCGCGGCGGAGACGAACCGCAGCGTCCTCGACGCTCTCGAAAACGGTGTCAGTGCACTGTGGTTGAAGGTCGGTGCCAAGGGCCTCCCGGTCACCGACATCGCCGCTGCGCTCGAGGGAGTGCTTCTCGATCTCGCGCCGCTGACGCTCGACGCAGGCGCGGAGGCAGGCGATGCTGCCCGTGCACTCCTATCTCTCCTCGACACACGCGCCGAAGCCGGTGACGGCGTCAGCGATCGCGCCGGCATCCGCATCCACCTCGGTGCCGCACCGTTGACCAGTTCGTTCTCCGGCGCAGCCGACGTCGAACTTGCCGACGCCGTCGAGTTGGCCGCCCTCGCTGCAGCGCGTACGGAAACCGTGCACGCGATCACCGTCGACGGCACGGCGTTCCACAACGCCGGTGCCGGCGATGCCGAAGAACTCGGTGCTGCGATTGCCGCCGGCCTCGAGTATCTGCGTGCACTCACCGCCGAGAGTGGCCTGACCATCGGTGCCGCCTTGTCGCAGTTGGCTTTCCGCTACTCGGCAACCGACGATCAGTTCCAGACCATCGCGAAGTTCCGTGCCGCACGGCTCGTGTGGGCACGCATCGCGCAGGTCTGCGGTGCTTCCGATTTCGGCGGAGCACCTCAGCATGCGGTCACCTCCGCCGCGATGATGGCTCAGCGTGATCCCTGGGTGAACATGCTGCGCACCACCCTCGCCGCATTCGGCGCCGGTGTCGGTGGAGCAGACGCGGTGACGGTCCTACCATTCGACGTCGCTCTTGCCGACGGCACCCTCGGCGTCAGCAAGTCGTTCTCTTCACGCATCGCCCGCAACACCCAGTTGCTGCTGCTCGAAGAGTCACACCTGGGCCGTGTCCTCGACCCGTCTGCCGGATCCTGGTACGTCGAGGACCTGACACAGCAGATCGCCGCCACCGCGTGGGAGTTCTTCCAGGAGATCGAAGCAGCCGGCGGATACCTGGCGGCCCTCGAAGCGGGAATCGTCTCCGGTCGCATCGCTGCCACCAAAGCAAAGCGTGACTCCGACATCGCACATCGCAAGACCACGGTCACCGGAGTCAACGAGTTCCCGAACCTCGGCGAAACACCGCTGTCCGCCGAAGCGGTCGAGCCCGGTCAGACCGTCGCCCGCTATGCAGCTGCATTCGAAGCACTTCGTGACCGTTCGGACGCGTTCCTCGCCGCCGGCGGCGCACGTCCCACTGCGCTTCTCGCGCCGCTGGGCTCGGTCGCAGAACACAACGTGCGCACCACGTTTGCGTCCAACCTGCTCGCTTCGGGTGGTATCGACGCAGTCAACCCGGGCCCGCTCGAGGTGGGCGCCGAGGCGATCTCCGCAGCTGTCAAGGCTTCCGGTGCCACCGTCGCCGTGCTGTGTGGCACGGACAAGCGCTACGGCGAGAGTGCCGCAGCAGCTGTCGCCGAACTTCGCGCCGCCGGTATCACCAAGGTGCTGCTGGCCGGACCGGAAAAGGCAGTCGCAGACGCGACCGGCGATTCTCGCCCGGACGGATTCCTCACCGCCCGCATCGACGCAGTGTCGGCTCTGACCGAACTGCTCGACTTCATCGAGACGGGAAGCTCCAAGTGACGACACGAGAGGTCAAGCACGTGATCGGCAGTTTCGCCGAGGTCCCACTCGAGGACCCGCAGTCTCCGGCACCCACACCGCCGTCGGTCGAGCAGGCCCAGGCGCTCATCGAAGAGGGTGCAAACGCCAACAACTACGCCGCCGAGCAGGTTGTCTGGTCGACCCCGGAAGGCATCGACGTCAAGCCGGTGTACACCGCAGCCGACCGCGCAGCCGCCGCCGAGTCCGGTTACCCGCTCGACAGCTTCCCGGGCGCGGCACCATTCCTGCGTGGTCCGTACCCGACCATGTACGTGAACCAGCCGTGGACCATTCGTCAGTACGCCGGCTTCTCCACTGCCGCGGAGTCGAATGCGTTCTACCGTCGCAACCTCGCAGCCGGCCAGAAAGGCCTGTCGGTCGCCTTCGACCTCGCCACGCACCGCGGCTACGACTCCGACCACCCACGCGTCGCCGGCGACGTCGGAATGGCCGGTGTCGCAATCGATTCCATCCTCGACATGCGCCAGCTCTTCGACGGAATCGACCTCTCGCAGGTGTCGGTCTCGATGACCATGAACGGCGCTGTGCTGCCGATCCTCGCGCTGTACGTCGCAGCGGCAGGTGAGCAGGGTGTCACTCCGGACAAGCTGGCCGGAACGATCCAGAACGACATCCTCAAAGAGTTCATGGTTCGTAACACCTACATCTATCCGCCCAAGCCCTCCATGCGGATCATCTCGGACATCTTCGCGTACTCCAGTGCGGAAATGCCGAAGTACAACTCCATCTCGATCTCGGGTTACCACATCCAGGAAGCCGGAGCGACGGCCGATCTGGAACTGGCGTACACCCTCGCGGACGGCGTCGAGTACATCCGCGCCGGCCTCGACGCGGGTATGGACATCGACAAGTTCGCACCTCGCCTGTCCTTCTTCTGGGCCATCGGCATGAACTTCTTCATGGAGGTCGCCAAGCTCCGCGCCGGACGCCTCCTGTGGGCCGAGCTTGTTGCCAAGTTCGATCCCAAGAGCGCGAAGTCGCTCTCGCTGCGTACCCACTCGCAGACCTCGGGCTGGTCTCTGACCGCGCAGGACGTCTTCAACAACGTTCCGCGTACCTGCGTCGAAGCCATGGCTGCCACCCAGGGCCACACTCAGTCGCTGCACACCAACGCACTCGACGAGGCCATTGCGCTGCCGACGGACTTCTCCGCCCGCATCGCCCGTAACACCCAGTTGCTGCTGCAGCAGGAGTCCGGCACCGTGCGTCCCATCGACCCGTGGGGTGGCTCGTACTACGTCGAGTGGCTGACCAACGAGCTCGCCAACCGGGCTCGTAAGCACATCGAAGAGGTCGAGGAAGCCGGCGGTATGGCTCAGGCCATCAACGAAGGCATCCCGAAGCTGCGTATCGAGGAAGCCGCCGCTCGCACCCAGGCACGCATCGACTCCGGCCGGCAGCCGCTCGTCGGCGTCAACAAGTACGTTCCCGACGAGGTCGACACCATCGAGGTTCTCAAGGTCGAGAACTCCAAGGTGCGCAAGGAACAGCTCGAGAAGCTCGTTCGTCTACGCGCGGAACGTGATCCGGAAGCCGTCGAGGCCGCACTCGCGAACCTCACCCGCGCTGCCGCGTCCACCGAAGGCGGCATGGAGAACAATCTCCTCGCCCTCGCTGTCGTCGCCGCCCGCGCCATGGCTACCGTCGGCGAGATTTCCGACGCCCTCGAAAAGGTGTACGGACGCCACCAGGCCGAGATCCGCACCATCAGTGGTGTGTACCGCGACGAGGCAGGAACGGTGAGCAACATCAGCAAGGCGATGGAACTGGTCGAGAAGTTCGCCGAGGACGAAGGACGTCGTCCCCGCATCCTCGTCGCGAAGATGGGCCAGGACGGTCACGACCGTGGCCAGAAGGTCATCTCCACGGCCTTCGCGGACATCGGATTCGACGTCGACGTCGGACCGCTGTTCCAGACCCCCGAAGAGGTCGCCAATCAGGCGGCCGACAACGACGTCCACGTAGTCGGTGTGTCGTCGTTGGCAGCCGGTCACCTCACCTTGGTGCCGGCGCTGCGGGAAGCTCTGGCTGCAGCCGGTCGTCCCGACATCATGATCGTCGTCGGCGGCGTCATTCCGCCCGGTGACTTCGACGAACTCTACGAGGCCGGCGCTGCTGCCATCTTCCCGCCCGGCACCGTCATCGCCGACGCTGCCAGCGGTTTGTTGGAGAAGCTCTCCGCCCAACTGGGTCACGACCACAGCTGAGAAGGGGGTCACTGAAGATGGCACGTCAGCCCATCGACATTGATTCTCTCGCCGAGGCGGTGCGCGGAAATGAGCGTGCCGGCCTCGCTCGGGCGATCACCCTCGTCGAGTCCACTCGTGACGACCACCGAGCGCTCGCGCAGCAGCTTTTGCTGAAGTTGCTGCCCGAGGCCGGGGGAGCGCACCGGATCGGCATCACCGGCGTTCCCGGCGTCGGCAAGTCGACGTTCATCGACGCACTCGGAATGTACTTGCTCGGCAAGGGACATCGGGTTGCGGTGTTGGCGGTCGATCCGTCCTCCACCCGCACCGGTGGCTCGATTCTCGGTGACAAGACGCGCATGGCTCGGCTCACGGTTGAGAAGAACGCGTACATCCGGCCGTCACCGACGTCCGGCACACTTGGCGGAGTTGCCAAGGCGACTCGCGAGACAATCGTGCTTCTCGAAGCCGCCGGTTTCGACGTCATCCTGGTGGAGACGGTGGGTGTCGGGCAGTCCGAGGTCACTGTTGCCAACATGGTGGACTGCTTCACGTTCCTGACCCTCGCTCGTACCGGTGATCAGCTCCAGGGCATCAAGAAGGGTGTCCTCGAGCTCGCAGATCTGGTGGCGGTCAACAAGGCCGATGGCAAGCACGAGCGCGAGGCAAAGGGTGCTGCCCGCGAACTTGCGGGTGCGCTTCGCCTGATCTACCCGCACGACGCCATCTGGAAGCCGCCCGTCATCACGATGAGCGGTCTCGAAGGTATCGGGCTGGACGAGTTCTGGGGAACTGTCACCAAGCACCGTGAGGTGCTCACCGAAGCAGGTCAGTTCGAGGAGAAGCGTCGCAAGCAACAGGTCGATTGGACCTGGACGATGGTCAACGATCAGCTACTGCGCAGGCTCTCGAGCAACGATCGGGTGCGTGCGATCCGGGCCGACGTCGAGCAGAGCGTGCGTGACGGTTCGCTGACAGCGGCGTTGGCGGCGGGAAGAATTCTCGACGCGTTCGACGGAAGCAACTAGAGCGGAAAGAACGAAATCCCGGGTATCCGACAGCGGATACCCGGGATTTCTTCTGTGACGAGCTATCGTTCGCGCTTGACCGCAGGCTCGGTGAGTTCGGTCTCGACAGCGAGTTCGACTCCCGTGAAATCGCCTTCTGCCTCGGCCGGGGTGAGTGTGGACCGTTTCCACGCGTAGAACAGCAACGCCGCCCACGCGCCGAGAATGGCCAGGTAACCGGCCACCGTCACCGCCCCGGTGATGTCGAAGGATTTGAACAGCTTCTGCGCGTTGGTCAACACGATCACGCCGCCCACCGCTGTTCCGAGCAAGGTTGCAGGCACCCGGCTGACGAGCCACGCCGCAAACGGTGCTGCGATGACGCCGCCGAGCGCGAGACCGGCGACAACGAGAAGGTTTCCCGCCGACTCACGACCCAATCCGACAAGAAATCCCAGCGACGCGGCTGACGCGACCAGAAACTCCGAGGCGCTGACCGAACCGATCACGGTGCGCGGCGCGGTCTTGCCCCGCGAGAGCAGCGTGCTGGTGGTGATCGGACCCCAACCACCACCGCCGGATGCATCGATGAAACCACCGAACAGGCCGAGCGGGGACAGGAAACGTGCAGTGTGCGGGGTGGTGCGAGCATCGGCCACGGCCGGTGGGCGGACCGAAAAGCGAAGTGCCACATAGACACCGATTGCCAGCAGAATCGTCGCCGTGATGGGGACCGCTGCTTCGGTGGACAGACCCGAGAGCACGGTGGCGCCGATGAATGCACCGACGGCGCCGGGCACACCGAGCTTGGCGACCAGCTTCCAGTCGATGTTCTTGAACTTCCAATGCGACACACCCGAAGCGAGGGTGGTGCCGACCTCGGCCAGGTGAACAGCGGCGCTGGCCTGAGCCGGACCGAGGCCACCGATCATCAGCAGAGTGGTTGCGGTGACACCGAAGGCCATGCCGAGGGCGCCGTCGACGAGCTGGGCGCCGACGCCGACAAGGGTGAACAAAAGAAGGTTGAACATGCGAAGACAGACTCCGAGCGAAGAAGCGACAAAGTCAGGGGTGCAGGCAGCGAGAATCGCCGCTCAGCAACACGCCTGATCGAAGCATGCGCTACGACGAGTGGGCCAGAACGCCATCAATCCAAGCGCAAATGCCGGGGAGGCATCGTGGCTGGAAATCTGCACGTCAGGGTCCTTCTGTTCTCGTTCGTTGGTGTTCTGTCCATGCGAGCATAACCGGTCCCGAGCTCGATCAACCCACGGCGCGGGCGAACTTTCCCACTCGGTGGACAAGTCGATCGAAGAATTCCGCCGGATCGGTGCTGACGGCGACGTCCGCGTTGGGCTCACGCTTCCAGTGCCCGACCCAGTCAGCAACCGTCGTTCCGATCAGCAGCGGACTCTCGGTTTCGACATCCACCGTTGCCGGTTTCAGCGTCGCCAACCTCGGGTCGAGCGCGACAGCAGCAGCAAAGGGATCATGCATGTGAGCAAGAAATCCCTGGTCGTACTCTCGATGGAACTCCATGTAGAACCGGATCGCGTCGGACATATGCCTGATCACGCTGTTGGACGCGGAACTGCGGACGTCGGGGCCGTCGTCGGGCGAGATGATCTCGTCCGGAGTGCTCCCGGCAGCTTCCGCGAGCCGACGCACATGTTCCGGGAACATCTCGATGGATTCGGTGACGTTGAGGCCGCAGATGATCGGGCGCCGGTGCGCGGGTACGACGGAGAACGCGTCGAACACCTCCTTGGCGGCGTGCGGATCCACCGAGACATTCCACTCCGCGGTCGGCGTCGTGTTGCCCGGATAGTTGAACGACCCGCCCATCACAACCAGTCGCTTCAGCAGAGACGGAAGATCGGGTTCACGCCTGATCGCCAGCGCAAGGTTGGTGAGCGGCCCCGTGACCAGCCCGGTGAGTTGTCCGGGGTACTCACGGACGAGATCCACCCAGAGGTCGGTGGCTGTTCGGACCGAGAGCTTGCGACCCGAATCGGGGAGGACGGCATGCCCGATCCCTTGCGGACCGTGAGTCTCCTCGGTGGTGCGCAGCGGGATCACCAGTGGCTCGCGGGCGCCGAGTGCAACCTCGATGTCCGGGGCGCCGCAGAGAGCAAGCCAATTGAGGTTGTTGGCCGCGACCTGCTCCACCGGAACATTGCCGGCGGTGCTCGCTATCCCCAGAATCTCGGCCTCGGAGCTGGCAAGGAGATAGAGAAGCGCCAACGAGTCGTCGATACCGGTGTCGACGTCGACGATGAGCTTGTGCATGTCACTCATCGGTGGCCACCAGGATCGTCGGGGAATGCAGGACGGGGAAGTTCACCGATCGAGCGATGAAACATTTCGTGTGTGCGGGGCCGTGGAGCTCTTTCGCCGTCTCGACCATCTCCGCCTCGGCTACCAGCACCGTCGGATTCAACGTCACTTCGATGAACTGGCCGCCGCCATCGGATTCCTCGATCATGCTGCCGACCGGCTGATCGCTGTAGTCGAGAACGACCACACCCGAAGCCGCTGCCAGACCGAGGTACCAGAGCATGTGGCACTGGGCGAGGGAGGCTACGAGCAGTTCCTCGGGGTTCCATCGCTGCGCGTCGCCGCGGAACGAGGGATCCGAGCTCCCGAGAAGCTCGGGCTTTCCGACCGCGGATATTGCATGATTGCGCGAATATGCCTGCGTGCTGGACGTTCCGGATCCCAGGTCGCCCGTCCACTGAAGGTCGAGTGTGTAGGTATGTGACTTCACAGGTCCATCTTGCCCTGAATGTGCCGGTCCCTCAGTGTGCCCACTCCGCCCGATCCGTTCCCCACGGTCGGGCCGGTTCGGGGTAGTCCTCGAACTCTGCCAGCGCGGGTCGTGCGGTGGTCATGTCGCCATGGTTGACAACAACATTCAGGCCGGGAGCGGTCGGTAGACCGGGATGGACGGTTCGGCCGGGTGCGTCGAGAAGACGAGCGCCTGTGCTTGCCAGGGACACGTCGACATCGCGGCCACGGCCGTCGTGCGAGCGCAGCGTCAACGCGTCGAGGATCCCCGCTGCCAGGAAGTACCCGGTCGAGTGGTCGAGGGCCTGCGCGGGCAAGGCGCCCGGATTCTCACCGCCCTCCAGGAGCGAGATACCGGACGCGGCCTGCACGATGCTGTCGAAGCCGCGCCGATTCGCCCACGGGCCTTCCCATCCCCAGGCACTGACGCGCCCGTGAATCAGGTGCGCGGGAAGATCCTGCCCGATGAGCGCTTCGAGGGCGCCGGGCCGGTAGCCGGTGACCAGCACGTCTGCGGTTTCGAGGAGTTCTCGGAACGCTGCCGCGCCCGCCGAGGATTTCAGGTCGAGAAGCGCCGACCGCTTGCCCTGTCCACTGTCGAGGTGCTGCCATCCGATCTCGGGGATCGCCGGGGGATCGATCCGCAGAACGTCAGCACCGACCAAAGCGAGGGCACGGGTCGCGACCGGGCCGGCGATGACCCGAGTCAGATCGAGGACACGCAACCGCTCCGAGTTCGGGAGGGCTTTTCCTTCGCCGCGTGCTCGGACGGACACCAAAGGCGCAGATCTCGCGGCTGCACACTGCTCACTCATGCGCCATTCGGTCTCGGTACGAACACGAACCGCGATGGCTCCGATCTCGGCGGCCTGCTGCTCGATCTCGATGGCGCTGAGTTCGGATATCCGTTGCGCTACATCATCCTTGGTTGCAGTCGGATCGAGTTCCAGAATGCTGAGCAGACGGTCGCGATGGTGCGGATAGTTGCCGTGCGTGCGGACCCAACCGTCGCGTGCGGCGAAGAACCCCGAGTATTCGGAGAACCCGCTTATCGGTTCGCCGCCGATGCGGAACAGTCGATCGCTCGAGAAGGACGCGGCGATGCGCTCGGGATCGAGGCTCCAGTGCCTGTCGACCTGGCCGTCTGATCGGTCAATTGCCGAGGCGAACGCCGCGACCGAGCCCACGGCCAGGTCGAACACCGGCAGGTGTGCCGCAAGGAAGCCCGCAGAGTCCGGGCATTCGATGTGCCCGCGTCGGTCGTCGGCGTGCACCCCGACGTCACGTTGGTATTCGTCGAGATAGAACCCGTACCCGTGATCCATGTGACGCCTTTCGGCAGTTCAGTGGCCGAGAAGCTCCCGGCACTTCTCTGCCAGCGTATCGCGGAGCGGCGCAGCGCGATCCGCCAGGTTTTGTTGCTGACGCACGTATTCGGCGCGGCCCGCGGGAGTTTCGATACGAATGGGGGAGTACCCGTACTCGGCGAGGTCGTAGGGGCTCGCGCGCATGTCGAGTTCACGTGCCAGGAGGGCGTGTTCGAAGCACTGCATCACCAGATCCGAATCGACGAGCGGCAACAGCTTGAAGCTCCACTTGTACAGGTCCATCCCTGCGTGCAGGCAGCCCGGCTGTTCGTGATCGACCTGGGTTTCCCGGGCAAGAGGGAGCGCGTTCTTGGGCGCCGCGGCCGGCGTGAAGAACCGGAACGCGTCGTAGTGCGTGCATTTGAGTGGCAGGGATTCGACGACCGCGTCGGTGCCGGCGAACCCCAACCGCAGCGGCACTGACTGGTGACGAATCGCGTCCTCGCCGCCGCGATAGACCATCGCCCATTCGTGGAGGCCGAAGCAGCCCAGCACGGCGGGCCGCGCAGACGTCTGATTCAACAGATTCCACACGAATTCGACTGTGTGACGCCGACGCTCCAGCACTGAGTCGTCGACCGTCGCGGTACCCGAATCGTCGACGCGGTAGCCGGAGAAGGCTGCGTATTCGCCGGCGTTCTCGAGTGCGACTCCGTAACCGGGGTGCCAGCGGCGCAGTTGGGCGGGCTTGAAGTTGTAGTACGTGAAGAGGAAGTCGTGCACCGGGTGGGAGATACCGGCGCTCCGACGCGCTCGGTGCGGCTCGACGAGCTTCTCCACCTCCTCGAGGTGAAGTGCCCGCCGAGCCGTCCACTCGCTCTGCGCGAGTGCGAGTGAATGCACCGAACGTGTCATCGATCAGCTGTTTCTTTGTCCGGGAACAGCATCCGTGCCGCGATGCGTGCCGTCGCGGACCGTTCCGACGTACTCCTCGAGCAGATCCTCGAGCGCGACGATACCGATCACGACTCCGTCGGCGTCCGCGACTGCACCGAGATGAGAGCTCGCCCGACGAAGGCCGGCCAACGCTTCGGCCAGCGGCGTGCTGAGCGGAACGATGGGCAGCGGGCGGATATCCGACGTCGGAACGACGGTGTCCGGCCCGGCGGCTTCGTCGAGCACCTCGTCGAGCACGTCCTTGAGGTGCACGTACCCGGCCAGAGATCCGTCGCTCGCTCGCACCGGGTAACGGGAGTATCCGGTCTCGATGACCGCGCGCTCGATCTCACCCAGTGTTGTTCCCGACGGCGTGAGGGGAATGGTCCGCACCTTGTCGAGAGTGATCAGGACCTCGGAGACGGTGCGATCGGTCGATTCGAGTGCCTGCTTCAATCGCCGGTGTTCTTCGGCGTCGATCAGACCTTCGGATCGCGATTCACCGATCATCGCCGACAACTCCACGGCAGAGACCGTGACGTCGAGTTCGTCCTTCGGCTCGACGCGCAGGAGCTTCAGCACTCCGTTTGCGCAGAGGTTGTAGAACGCGATGATCGGGCGAGCGATCTTGATGAAGGCCAGATGCACGGGAACGAGAAGCATGGCCGTCTTCTCGGGGCCCGCCAACGCGATGTTCTTGGGCACCATCTCGCCGAGCAGGATGTGCAGCACGACGACCAGCGACAGCGCGATCGCAAACGAAATCGGGTGCAGCAATCCATCGGGAAGGCCCACGGCTTCCATCGGCACCTCGAGGAGATGCGCAATGGCAGGCTCGGCGACCTTACCGAGGAGGATCGAGCAGATCGTGATGCCCAGCTGAGCCGCAGCAAGCATCAGCGACAGGTTCTCACCGGCCTTGATGACCGTGAGCGCTCGCTTCTTGCCTTGAGCGACCAGTGCCTCGAGGCGGTCACGTCGTGCGGAGATCAGCGCGAACTCCGCACCGACGAAGAATGCGTTGCCGGCAAGCAGCACGACGGTGAGGAGTACACCGAAGAGGTTATTCATCGTCGGACTCCTTCTTGTCGTCGTCTGCGGATTCGGGTTCGACGTAAGCAGGGACAGGCGTGATGGTCACCCGGTCGATACGACGGCCGTCCATGCTGGTCACTCGTGCGATCCACTTGCCACGGGAATCGCCGGACGAGTCGACATCGGGCAACTCCACTTCGTCACCTTCGTCGGGGATGCGCCCCAGTTCGGTGAGCACCAACCCACCGAGGGTGTCGTAGTCGCCTTCGGGGGCGGTGTATCCCGTCGCCGACGTGACCTCGTCGATGCGCAAGAGGCCGGAGCACGACCATCCGTCGCCGGCGCGTTGTACGTCGAGTTCGGGTTCGTCGTGTTCGTCGCGCACATCGCCGACGATTTCCTCGATGAGGTCTTCCATCGTGACGATGCCGGCTGTTCCGCCGTATTCGTCGACGACCAGAGCGACCTGCATGCCGTCGGAGCGGATCCGCTCCATGACGGTGTCTCCGTCCAAGCTCGACGGCACGACCGGAACACGTTGCGCCAGACTGTCGACGCGCGTCGTGCGCCTGCGTTCGGCGGGAACGGTGAACGCGTGCTTGATGTGTACGACGCCGACCGTGTCGTCCAGATCGCCGCGGACGACGGGGAAGCGCGAGTAGCCGGTCCGCGACGCCGTCACGATCAGGTCTGCGACGGTGTCCGAGAGTTCCAGCGATTCGATCTTCACTCGCGGAGTCATCAGCTCTTCTGCGGTGCGGTCACCGAACTGCAGTGAACGGTCGACGAGCATCGCCGTGCCCTTGTCGATGGACCCGCGCTGCGCGGACGTACGCACGAGTGACCCGAGTTCCTGCGGTGATCGCGCGGAGCGCAACTCTTCCGCGGGTTCGATGCCCAGGCGTCGCACGATCCAGTTGGCGGTTCCGTTGAGGCCGTTGATGGCCCACCGGAAGATCAGCGAGAAGCCTGCCTGCAGACCCGCAGTCGCGCGAGCCGTGGGCATCGGCTTGGAGATTGCGAGGTTCTTCGGTACGAGCTCACCGAAGATCATGGAGAACGAGGTCGCAAGCACCAGCGCCAAGATCAAAGACGTTGTGGAAGCGGCGGATTCACCGAGTCCGACGGCCTTCGCGACCGGCGTGATGAACCGCGCCAGAACGGGCTCGGCCAGGTAACCGGTGATCAGGGTGGTGATCGTGATGCCGAGTTGGGCACCGGAGAGCTGGAACGAGAGCGTCTTGTGCGCGTGTTGAACCTGACGCGAGCGTCGGTCGCCGTCGCGAGCGGCTTCGTCGACGGTGCTGCGCTCGAGAGCAGTCAGCGAGAATTCGGCCGCCACGAAGAGGGCGGTGCCTGCAGTCAGCGCGATGAAGCCGAAGAGGCTGAGAATGGTGAAAACGATGTCCATGTGTCATCGCCACCTGAGGTGTGCACGGGGGCCGCCGGGTTTGTCTCCCGGCTCGCTAGAGGAGCCCTCCGAACCGGCGGAATCAGACGATTCCTCGGATAAAACGACGGGTGTAGCGCCGGGTAAGTGTGTGGGTGCCTCGGGCACCGGGTTCCTCTCGTCAGAGCCGAGGATTTCTCGGCTGTAGCGGGCTCGGTCGGGTCGCCGAAGGGCACCCGACCGAGTTTTATTTCTTGTTTACCGATCCAATGATACCGGCGGGTGCCCGGGAGTAGGGACCCGAGCACCCGCCGACTGTCACAGAACGTGGTTCACCAACCCGACGGGAGTGGCCGTCCTTCGGCGAATCCGGCGGCGGACTGAACACCGAGAACCGCCTTCTCGTGCAGCTCTTCGAGTGAGCGTGCACCCGCGTACGTGCAGGTACTGCGCACGCCGGAACAAATCTGATCGATCAGGTCCTCGACTCCGGGGCGCTCGGGATCGAGACGCATCCGCGAACTCGAGATGCCTTCCTCGAACAATCCCTTACGGGCGCGATCGAAAGCAGTTTCGGTGGCTGTGCGAGCGGCAACAGCGCGCTTGGAAGCCATACCGAAGCTCTCCTTGTACGCGTTGCCCGCCTGATCGACTTTGAGGTCGCCGGGGGACTCGTACGTGCCGGCGAACCACGAGCCGATCATGACGTTCGACGCGCCCGCCGCGAGGGCGAGGGCAACATCGCGGGGGTGGCGAACGCCGCCGTCGGCCCAGACGTGCTTGCCGAGCTCGCGCGCCGCAGACGCACATTCCGCGACGGCCGAGAACTGTGGGCGTCCGACGCCGGTCATCATGCGGGTCGTGCACATGGCGCCCGGCCCGACTCCGACCTTGACGATGTCCGCGCCGGCAGCGATCAGATCACGGGTGCCCTGTGCCGAGACCACGTTGCCGGCGACCAACGGAACGCCGAGGTCGAGCGCCTTGAGCGTGGTCAGCGCATCGATCATTCTCTGCTGGTGACCGTGCGCCGTGTCGACGACGATCACGTCGGCACCGGCGTCGACGAGTGCCTTGGCCTTGGCGCCCACGTCGCCGTTCACACCGACCGCCGCAGCGACCCGGAGTGCGCCGCGCTCGTCGACTGCAGGGTCGTAGATGCCGGCACGAATCGCGCCGGTGCGGGTGAGGACGCCGGCTAGAGTGCCGTCTTCGTTGACGATGACCGCGAGCGGATCGTGCTTGGCTTCGAGGAGTTCGAACACCTCGCGCGGCGTCGCGGTGACCGGGGCTGTGACGAAGTCGGTGATGGCGACCGAGCGCAGACGCGTGAACCGGTCGACGTCAGCGCACGCGGCCTCGGTGACCACGCCGAGTGGCTTGCCCTCTTCGACCACCACGACGGCGCCGTGTGCACGCTTGGGAAGCAGCGCCAGCGCGTCGGAGACGGCGTCGTCCGGACTCAGGGTGACCGGCGTGTCGGCGACGAGGTGGCGGCTCTTGACGAACGCCACGGTCTCGGCGACGGCTTCGGTGGGGACGTCCTGCGGAATGATGACCAGTCCGCCGCGGCGGGCAACTGTCTCGGCCATGCGGCGGCCGGCGACTGCCGTCATATTGGCGACGACGACAGGAATGGTGGTTCCGGATCCGTCGGAAGAAGTGAGATCGACGTCGAACCGGGAGGTGACCTCTGTCCGGTTAGGGACGAGAAAAACGTCGTCGTAGGTCAGGTCGTATGGGGGGCGTTGCCCTTCGAGGAACTGCACGTTTCACGAGCCTACCGTCGATTCCGCCGTGGCGCCCTCGGTATCGCGCGCTTGCGAGCGGGAGAGGGCGATCGTGGTCATGATCATGACGGCGACGGCGCACCCGATGAGAGCAATTCCGGGACCGTCCACGCGGAGGCGTTCGTCCAGCACCGTCATCCCCAGGAAGATGGCTGCGATCGGCTCGCCGATCGTCAGGGCGGGTAGCGACGCCGACAGCGGTCCGACCTGGAAGGCGCGTTGCTGGAGGTAGACCCCGATGGCGCCCGAGGCGATCAGCGCCCAGGTCTGCCACGCCGAAATCACTCCGACGACGCCGTGTCCGAGTAGGTCGGTGACGTACTTGGTGAATGCGACCGCCACACCGTAGAAGATGCCGGCCGCGGAGCCGAGAAGCAGTGCACGCCAACCGCCGTCGAGTTTCGACAGGCCGCCGATGGTCGCAATCACGGCGACTGCGACCGTGATCGTCAGGGGTACAGCCCAATCCGACCACGGTGCATTGCTGTCGCCCTCGGTGGGATCGCCGACCACGAGGAAGATCGCCAACGAAATCGCGAGCATGATCGCCAGTGACCACGCCGAACGGGTGATGCGGATTCCCGAGAACTTGGCCGAGAGCGGCAGAGCAAACAGGAGCGAGGTGACGATCAGCGGCTGCACCACCAACACCGAACCCAACGACAGTGCAACGGCCTGCATGACGTAACCGCCGCCGTCACCGATCAATCCGGCCCACCACCGAGGACTCCGGATCAGCGACGCCACCAACGCGTCGCCTTCGGGAACTGCCGACGCTGCCCGCTGCTGAGCGACCGAAGCGCACGCGAAGAGCAGTGCAGCGAGAAGTGCGCAGAGAACCGAGATCAGTGGAAGATCACCCATGTCCTCAGTGTGCGCGCTTGCCCGCCCGATTTCCGGCAGACGGCTTTCCTGCGCCGGGTGCGCCGCGACGCGGGGTCAAACCCTTGGACGCCAGACGCTCCGAACGAGTCGGGACCGGGGTGCCGTCCGCACGGATCTTCTTCACACTCTTGGGATCGGTGACCCGACGCGAGGAGGCGGCTCGTTTGTCGCCGTCCTTCTTCATCCGGCCTCCGGCAGCGGTCCGGCCTGCAGTGTCGTGTTCCTGACGGCCACGCTTGGCGGTGTGCTTGACGGCGACCGTCGTATCGGGAGCCTCGACCGGAATTCCCGTCGGTTCCATCGCTCCGGTGATGCGCGTGAGTTCCAGATCGTCCGGACGAACCCGCACACCGTGAACCTTGATGCCTGCCTGCTTGGTCAACTTCTCGACCGCATCACGTTCTTCGTCGGTGACGATGGTGACGACGACGCCCGATTCGCCGGCGCGTGCCGTCCGGCCGGCCCGGTGCAGGTAGTCCTTCGCCTCGGCCGGGGGATCGACGTGAACCACGAGCGTCACGTCGTCCACATGGATTCCGCGGGCTGCCACATCGGTGGCGACCAGGACAGGAGTTGTCCCGTCGGAGAACGACGCGAGAGTCTTGGTCCGGTTGTTCTGTGTCTTGCCGCCGTGCAGAGCCCCGGCCGAGACACCGATCAAATGCAGTTGCTGCGCAAGACGATCCACGCCGTGCTTGGTCTTGACGAACATGATGGTCCGCCCCGCCCGTGAAGCGATATGTGCGACAACGGATCTCTTGTCGTCACGATCGACGAAGAGCAGGTGATGCTCCATGGTCGAGACGGTGGCAACCGGGGGAGCAGTCGAGTGCGATGCCGGATTGCGCAGGTAACCCGCGACCAGATCGTCGACCTTGCCGTCGAGGGTTGCCGAGAAGAGAAGACGCTGACCATCTTTCGGTGTCGTGTCGAGAATCTTCGCGACCTCGTCGATGAAACCCATGTCTGCCATGTGGTCGGCTTCGTCGATGGTCGTGATCACCACGTCGTCGAGAATCACCGACTTCTGCTCGAGTAGGTCGAGTAGACGGCCTGGGGTCGCGATGAGTAGATCGACACCTCTGGTCAGGATGTCTGCCTGGCGCTTGATCGGAACGCCACCGACCGCATTGGCCACACGCAAACCGATCTCGGTAGCGGCGTCGTCGAGTGCTTTGTGAATCTGGATCGCCAGTTCGCGGGTGGGAGCGAGCACCAAACCGCGCGGACGATTCCGCTTGCTGGCCCCGCCCTTGAGGCGCACCAACATCGGAAGCCCGAAGGCCAAGGTCTTTCCGGAACCCGTCGCGCCGCGCCCGAGAACATCCCGGCCGGCAAGGACGTCAGGGATGGTGGCCGACTGAATGGGGAAGGGAGCGTCGATGCCGTTTCGGCGCAACGCGTGCACCATCACGGCGGGGATTCCGAGGTCGACGAACGAACGCCCTTCGGTCGAGGTGGGCGAGTCGATCGTCGATTCCTGCATTTGTCCAGGCTACCGGGTATCGGTAGAGGCAGATGACCGCAACTACCGATACCCGCTGTGAATCAGGCCTCGATTTCGCTGCGGTCACCGCTCCACAGCGTGTGGAACTTGCCCGGCTTGTCGATGCGCTCGTAGGTGTGCGCGCCGAAGAAGTCGCGCTGACCCTGAGTCAGGGCAGCCGGCAGACGCTCCGCACGCAGACCGTCGTAGTACGAGAGCGAGGACGCGAACGCCGGTACCGGAATGCCGAGCATCGTCGCGGTGGCGACCACGCGGCGCCAGCTGTCGATGCCTGCCTCGATGGCCTCGCGGAAGTACGGCGCCAGGATCAAGCTCGGCAGGCTCGGATCTGCGTCGAACGCATCCTTGATGCGGTTGAGGAACTGCGCACGGATGATGCAGCCACCGCGCCAGATCGTTGCCAGGTCGGCAGGCTTGAGGTTCCAGTCGTACTCGGCGCTGCCGGCAGCGATCTGATCGAAGCCCTGCGCGTATGCCACGATCTTCGACGCGTACAGCGCTGCCTGGATGTCGGCGGCGAACTGCTCGGCGTCAGCAGGCTTGTCGCCGAGAGAGCCGGCAGCCAGACCCTGGGCCTGAGCTGCGGCGCGCTGGTTGCGGCTACCGGACAGTGCGCGGGCAAACACGGCCTCGGCGATACCGGTGACCGGTACACCCAGATCGAGAGCGGACTTGACCGTCCAGCGGCCCGTGCCCTTCTGCTCGGCAGCGTCGACGATGACGTCGACCAACGGCTTGCCCGTCTCGGCGTCGACCTGGCGGAGCACCTCGGCGGTGATCTCGATCAGGTAGGACTCGAGCGTGCCCTTGTTCCACTCGGTGAAGACGTCCGCGACCTGACCGGCGTCGTAGCCCAGCGCGTCACGGAAGAGGTTGTACGCCTCGCCGATGAGCTGCATGTCGGCGTACTCGATGCCGTTGTGCACCATCTTGACGAAGTGACCGCTGCCGTCGGGGCCGATATGCGTGCAGCACGGGGTGCCGTCGACGTGAGCGGAGATGGACTCGAGAAGCGGGCCGAGAGCCTCGTACGACTCCTTCGGGCCGCCGGGCATGATCGACGGGCCGTTGAGTGCGCCTTCCTCGCCACCGGAGATACCAGCGCCGACAAAGTGCAGTCCGCGGGCGCGGATCGCTGCTTCACGACGGATCGTGTCGGTGTACAGCGAGTTGCCGCCGTCGATGATGATGTCGCCGGGCTCCATGGCGTTCGCGAGCTCTTCGATGACAGCATCGGTCGGGGCGCCTGCCTTGACCATGATCAGAACGCGTCGCGGCTTCTGCAGTGCGGCAACAAACTCTTCGACGGTCTCGGTGCGCACGAAATCGCCCTCGGAACCATGCTCGGCGATCAAAGCATCGGTCTTCGCGATGCTGCGGTTGTGCAGGGCAACGGTGTGACCGTGGCGGGCGAAATTGCGGGCAATATTCGAACCCATGACGGCCAGGCCGGTGACGCCGATCTGAGCTCGGGGTGATTCGGTGCTAGTGGTTGACATGCTTACAGCTTTCCCTCTCGGTCCGCGGCTGTGAAATCCTGCGCTGTGCGCAGCCGGAAACTGTGCGGCCGCGACGCGCGTGAACATCAGACCGTGCATACAAAACACGGATGCAGATCACTTTAATTGCAGTGACCTGCATCCGTCTCGATACAGCTTCCGGCGCAGCCGGAAGGTTCTCAGTGTTCAGTTGTCGAGCCGCAGCTCAGCGTAGGTATTACCGCTGATCGCGCTTCGGGCCGTCGAATCCGTCATAGCTACGACGGTCGGTGCGGCTGCGGAAGCCACCACCACTGGTCGAGGCTGCGCGGTTGTCGCCACCGTCACGATTGCCCTGGTATCCACCGGAGGAGCGGTTGCCCTGGTAACCGGTCGAGGGGCGGCTGTCGCGATCACCGTACGAGCGGTTGTTGTCGCGGTTGCCCTGGTAGCCACCACCGGAAGAGCGGTTGCCCTGGTATCCGCCGCGGCTCTCGCCGTCGCGGTTGCCCTGGTAGCCACCACCGGAAGAGCGGTTGCCCTGGTAGCCCGTCGACGGGCGACTGTCGCGGTCTCCGTAGGACGGGCGGCTGTCGCGGTTGCCCTGGTAACCACCGCTGGAGCGGTCACCCTGGTATCCGCCGGAAGAACGGTTGCCCTGGTATCCGCCGCGGCTCTCGCCGTCACGGCTTCCCTGGTATCCACCCGACGAGCGGTTTCCTTGATATCCGGTCGAGGGGCGGCTGTCGCGGTTGCCCTGGTAACCACCGCTGGAGCGGTCACCCTGGTATCCGCCGCGGCTCTCGCCGTCACGATTGCCCTGGTATCCACCCGAGGAGCGGTTGCCCTGGTATCCACCGGAGGCGCGGTTGCCCTGGTAGCCGCCGCGGCTTCCGCCACGATCACCGAAGGAGCGCTCGCCACGAGAAGAGCTCTCGCGCAACGGTTCTCCGGTCGGCTTCTTGGCGCCGGTGATGCGTGCCAGTTCAGCAGAACCCGGGGTGACGGCAACGGCTGCGGCGTTGACGCCGGCCATTCCGGTCAAACGCTTGAACTGACGCTTCTGGTTGGGCAGCACGATGGCGACAACGGTGCCCTTCTCGCCGGCGCGCGCGGTACGACCTGCGCGGTGCAGGTAGTCCTTGTGATCGGCCGGGGGATCGACGTGAACGACGAGGTCGATGCCGTCGACGTGGATACCGCGCGCTGCGACGTCCGTCGCGACGAGGACCGGGGTGCGGCCGTTCTTGAAACGCTCGAGGACGCGGGTGCGCTGGTTCTGGGCCTTGCCGCCGTGAAGCGACTCGGCAGCGATACCGACTGCACGGAGGCGGTCGGTGATTCCCTCGCAACCGAGCTTGGTGCGGGCGAACATGATCGTGCGTCCGTCGCGGGCACCGATCTCGGCGAGGACGGAATCCTTCTGTCCACGGTCGACGAGGAGGACGTAGTGCTCCATCGTGTCGACGCTCGCGCGGCCGTCTTCGGTGGAGTGGGTGACGTGGTTGGCCAGGAACTGACGAACCAGCGACTGGACCTCACGGTCGAGGGTCGCTGAGAACAGCAGGCGCTGTCCGTCTGCGGGGGTCTCACCGAGGATCGAGCGAACCTCGGGCAGGAAGCCCATGTCCGCCATCTGGTCGGCTTCGTCGAGTGCGGTGATTTCCACCGAGTCGAGGATGCAAGTGCCCTGACGCAGGTGGTCGCCGAGACGACCCGGCGTTGCGACGAGGACGTCGACGCCGCGGCGAAGCTGATCGACCTGCTTGGCGAAGGGCGTTCCACCGACAGCGGGACGAACCGTCAGTCCGAGTGCACCGGCATACGAGTTCAGGGAGTCGACCACCTGGAAAGCAAGCTCACGGGTGGGGACGAGCACGAGAGCGCGGGGACGCTTGGCGGCCGGGCGATCTTCGTGGCGCGAGAGGCGGGTCAGCATCGGCAGGCCGAAGGCGAGAGTCTTGCCCGATCCGGTCTGTGCGCGGCCGAGAACGTTGGTTCCGGCGAGCGCGTCCGGGATGGACTGCGCCTGAATGGGAGACGGAACGGTGATGGAGTTGCGCGCCAATGCGGCAACAAGCTGCTCGGGCAGGCCGATCTCGGCGAAGGTGATACCCGGCTCGGTGGCGACTGCTTCTTCGGCAGCGGGGGTGTTGACGGTGGGGTCTTCGATGTTCTCGGAAGACGACATTTGGACAGCGTTGGTCACGCGGAAACCTCTCCGGACTACGGGCACGTCGCGGAGCGGAAGAAGCCATGCTGAAATACACGACACAGTTCGCAAAGGGACGAGCCAGGGCACATGTCACCTGGCAATCCGAACGCATACTGCGGGGAATTGGGCTGTGTGCCGTTATATGTTGACGGACCACGATGGTGGCCGTGGTCCACTCTACGCCACCGGCGACACCGAAGTCAGGTAACCCCGCCTGTGACCTGCACTACTACACGTGGTTGCGCTGGTCAAGACTCAGTATGCGTTGAAAAGCAGGCGAAGTTCGGTGAGCCAGGGCACTGCTACCGCCACGGTGGGCACCACAAGAATTGCGACTGCCCCCAGATACGCAAAAACTGCGATCCGAGGATCGGCATCGTCGGCGGAGAGGCGCTGCACTCGAATGAGCGTTGACGGACCACCTGCTGCCATCGCTCCGCGGGGTGCTGTCGATCCGGCACACGCGACCAGGGCTCGCGCCAGGGGAGTAGGGCCGGTGGCGCGCACAGCTGAATCGTCGGCGAGCAACTCCACCAGGAGCTGTACCGATCCCAGAGCCGACTTGCTACGGACGAAACGGGGGAACGCGTGATTGACGGCGGTGAACGCCTCGAGTACCAGGTCGTGACGCGCCCGCAAATGTGAGCGTTCGTGCGTCAGGATGGCCTTGACCTCGGCATGATCGAGGTTCTGCAAAGTGCCTTGACTGAGAACCACGCGTTGGCGCAGGCCCGGTAGGCAGTAGGCGATCGGTTCGTCCACGTCCAACACTCGCAGGTCGGGTGTGCGTTCCACCGACGCGGGCATGGCACAGTCGTCGAGAAGGTCTACCAAGACGCGGTGCCGTGCACGGCGTCGTCGGGTCCTGACCGCGACCTGGATGATCGAGAAGATCAGCTTGGCGCCGATCAAGAGCGTCAGAGCAAAAACAACCACGTACAGAATCCACAGTGGCAACCCGAGTGCATCGATCTCGGCAGTCGGAGCCGTCGTCGGCCTACCGTCGGCGCCGGGAACGAGCAGCTGGCTGGCAATGGCCAGGCCCGAGCTGAATGCCGACAACACCGCAGCAATTGCGACGGCTTGCCACAGAACCAAAGCCGCGCGTGGAGCGCGGTAAGGCCACGTGGAGCGGCTCAGGAGTGCGGGAACCGGACCGGCCAGCAACAAGGCAAGCAGTCCGAAAACCAGTGCAGTAGTGGCGTTCATGTCCTACACATCATGCACGACGAAATCAGTTCGGCCTAGAAATTCCGGGCTGCGCAGCCTTTTTCGCGGACTCGCGCACCTCGAGGGCAGCAAGAGCTTCGCGGAGAGCATCGGCTTCGTCTGCATTGACCTGTCCCACGAAGTGGACAAGTGCCGCAGCGCGTCCGCCGGACTCGGGAGCCTGAGCCAGTGCGTCAACCATCAGGCTCGCGACCAGTTCTTCGCGCTTGTTGACGGGAAGATAGCGATGCGCGCGATCGTCACGCTGCTGAATCACCAGATGCTTCTTCGCCAGGCGCTGCAGAACGGTCATCACCGTCGTGTACGCCAATTCGCGATGCGTCGCGAGTGCCTCATGCACCTGTCGCACAGTTTGCGGTTCCGATGTGGACCACAAATGATCCATCACCGCGCGTTCGAGTTCACCTAGACCTGCCATTCTTCGATTCTACGGACTTCCACGACGAAATACGTACTACTGGTAGTAGTAACCGTCTCCGCAGGGGTGTGGTATTGGCCATAGTGATCTGCATGACGGTTACGGTGGTGTGAGTAGACAGAAATGCCGATACTGGGCAAGCCCACAGTCGATCCGCAGAAAGTAGCCGCACGTAGATGACGATCGACAGTTCGCCGGGCACCACAGAATCGACATCACGGATACGGGCACTTGCGCAGAAGGCTGCCGACATCGTTCGTTTCGGCATCCGCGATGCACCGTTGACGGTCGTCCTCCTTCTCACCATGTGGATCCTGGGTGCTGCCACCGGCAGCCTCGTACACGGACCGTCCCGCGATCTCGAGCACACGATCGGTGCGGGAATGGGTTCGATCCAGCACGGACGTATCTGGACTCCGCTCACCTCTGCTCTGTGGGCAGGAAACCTGCTCGGGTACATCGGTGCGAGTGTGCTCCTGATCGCTGTCGCGGCACCCCTCGAGCGGCGGATGGGAACGGTCAAGCTCGCAATTGCCGGAGCGAGCACCCAGATTCTCGGTGTTCTCCTCGGACTCGGCTGGGCTTCGTTCGTGAAGGTGTTCGACTCCAACTGGGGATTCCGCCTACACGTCGGCTCTGCTGTCGGCGCGAGTGCGTGGATCGTCGGCGCCGCGATGGCCGCCAGCTCGAACATGGGCACTTTGTGGCGTCGACGCATCCGCGTCGGCACCCTGGCCTTGACCATCACCTTGGCGTTGTTCAGCGGCCAGCTGCAAGACGTCATCAGGTTCTTCGCCGCCGCCGTAGGGCTGGTGATCGGGCAGTGGATCGTGGGACGGTCGGCTCGCGGCGAGCGCATCGCCGGGACCCAGCGGGAAGGTCGCGTTCTCGTCGCCATCGTCGTGGCGGCCAGTGCGATCGGACCGATGATCGCCGCGCTGTCCCCGCAAGCGGTGGGCCCACTCGCCGTGCTGCGGGATCTCTTCCGCGGCGTTCCCTGGACGGTCGCAGAAGTTCGCGAGCTGTGCGCAGAGTCGGCGTCGGATCCGGACTGCCGACGCGGACTACTGGAGCTGAGACTTTCGGGCATCGGGCCGACTCTGCTCTCGTTGATGCCGTCGATTTTCGTTCTGGTATTGAGTGACGGGCTCCGTCGAGGCCGAAGATTCGCCTGGATTGCGACTGTCTGCGCTCAGGTCGTCCTACTGGTCCTCTCGATCGGGAACTTCGTCATCAGGTTCGTCGACGCCGTGGACAGCGACAGCCTGTTCTACGGAATCAGTGATCCGAACGTGTACCGCACTCTGGTGCCGTTCCTGACGCCGCTGTTCGTGCTGATCCTGTTGATCTCCACACGTCGATACTTCGACGTGGCGGCACCGGCCAAGACGTACCGGCGTCTGGGCGTTGCGATCGTGGCGTTGCTCGGGGTCCTCGCCCTGATCTACGTGGGCGGCGGAATGCTCGCCAGGCACGGGTTCGACCGCGAGCCGACGGTCGCGATGTTGCTCGCGGACTTCCCTCAGCGCCTTGTACCGCCGGTGTACCTACAGTTGATCGACCCGCGCCTGCTTCCCGTGGACATCGAGTCGACGTTGCTCTTCGAATGGACCGGCGTCGTGTTCTGGGGCGTTGCCGCCGTGTTGGTTTTCGTGAGTTTCCTCAAGCCGGTCAAGACCGCCGATCCCGAAGCCGCCGAACGAGCGCGATCTATGTTGATCGCCGGTACCGGCAGCCCGTTGTCGTGGATGACGACGTGGAAGGGGAACACCTACTGGTTCGGCGCGGACGGTTCGAGTTACGTCGCGTATCGCGTCATCGCCGGCGTTGCTCTCACCACCGGTGATCCGGTCGGTCCTCCCGATCGCATGCGCGCAGCGATCGAGGAGTTCGCCGAGTTCGCGTCGTCGAACGGGTGGATACCGTGCTTCTATTCGGTGACGGACGAGGCGCGCACCATCACCGATTCCATGGGCTGGAGCGGTCTACAGGTCGCCGAGGAAACGGTCCTCGATCTGGGCGGAATCGCGTTCACGGGCAAGCGGTTCCAGGACGTGCGCACCGCACTGAACCGGGCGAAGAAGTCCGGTATCTCCGCCGAGTGGATTTCCTTCCCTCATGCACCTCTCGCGATCAAGGATCAGATCGTCGCGATCTCGGAAGAATGGGTAGCGGACAAGGGGATGCCCGAGATGGGATTCACTCTCGGGGGACTCGACGAGGTCGACGACGAACAAGTGCGGTGCCTGATTGCCGTCGACGAGGATCGCACCGTGCACGGTGTCACGTCATGGCTACCGGTGTACCGCGACGGCAAAGTCGTCGGCTGGACCCTCGACTTCATGAGGCGACGCTCCGAAGGGTTCCGTCCCGCGATGGAGTTCCTCATCGCTTCCGCTGCACTCAAATTGGAGGAGGAGGGCGTCGAGTTCCTCAGTCTGTCCGGCGCGCCGTTGGCGACCATTGCCGGCGACTCCGGTACGGACTCAGCCGCGACCAACGCAGACGAACCTGAGGCCACGACCTTCTCGGCAATGATGGACAGCGTGCTCGACCTGCTCGGTCGCACCCTGGAACCGGTGTACGGATTTCGATCGCTGTTGGCCTTCAAATCGAAGTTCCAGCCTCGGTACGTGCCGATGCACATGACTTTCGCCGATCCAGCCGCGTTGCCGAGCATCGGCAACGCGGTCGGACGGGCATACCTGCCGACCGTGACGATCGGTCAAGGTTTCAAACTCGTTCGGACGATTCTGGGTCGCTGATTCGCGATCGTCACGCAGGCTTTGCCGGCCCGCCGACGGCGCCGAACACGTGCCGGGTGCCGATCGGGACGATCAGCGGCCGATCCGAAACGGGATCGTCGATAACGGCAGCTTCGAGACCGAACACCTCGAGCAGAAGTTCCGCGGAAATGATGTCTTTGGGGACACCTGAAGCGACGACGGCGCCGTCGCGCATCACGATCAGATGATCGCTGTATCGGACCGCGAGATTGAGGTCGTGCAGAACCATCACCACGGTGCGCCCCATTTCCTCGTGGAGTTGATCCACCAGGTCGAGGACTTCCATCGAATGCGCAAGGTCGAGGTACGTGGTGGGCTCGTCGAGGAGCAGGATGTCGGTTCCCTGGGCGAGAGCCATCGAGATCCAGGCTCGCTGACGCTGGCCGCCGGACAATTGATCGACCGGCCGATCAGCGAGGTCGGAGACACCGGTCAGCTCCAGTGCTTCCGCGACCTCGCCCTCGTCGTCCGCGGACCACTGCCGAATCCACGACTGGTGCGGGTGGCGTCCACGCGAGACCAGATCGGCGACAGTGAGTCCTTCGGGCGCAACCGGAGTCTGGGGGAGCATGCCGAGCACCCGGGCGACTTCCTTGGTCTTCATCGAACTGATCGCCTTGCCGTCGAGGATGACCGATCCACCCTTGGGCTTGAGGAGACGACCGAGCGCACGGAGAAGTGTCGACTTGCCGCAACCGTTGGGGCCGATGACCGTCGTGATCACGCCGGTGGGGATATCGAGATCGAGTCCGTCGACGATGATGCGATCCCCGTACCCGAGCGTCAGATTCTGCGCGACGAGACGCGAAGGAGCGTCGGTGGACTGGGCGATGGTGGTCATGCTGTGACCTTCCGATTGTTACGAACCAACAGGTAGAGCAAGAACGGGCCGCCCAGAGCGGAAGTCACGATTCCGACAGGGAGTTCCACAGGCAGAATTGTTCGAGCGATGACGTCACTGCCGACTACCAGTACAGCACCGGTCAGTGCGGAAGCCACGATGGGCGGGCCGGCCGAGCGCACCAGGCGCATGGCAACCTGTGGCGCCGCCAAAGCGACAAAGCCGACCGGACCTGCTGCCGCGGTTGCGATGGCGGCCAGTGCAACGGCGGAAAGCAACAGTTTGGCCTGCGATGATTGCAAGCGAACACCGAGTGAGGTGGCGTTGTCGTCGCCCAACCGCAGCGCTCCCATGGTGAACGAGGCGATCACCGCGTAGCCGCCGACTACTGCGACGGCGATCGCGACGGGCCACATCTGATTCCAGGTGGCACCGTTGAGCGAGCCGTTGAGCCACACCTGTGCGCGGGAGGCGTCGTTGATGTCCGCCGAGATGAGCAGCCATCCCGTCGCTGCAACCAGCATGGCGTTGATGCCGATACCGATCAGGATGAGGCGGAAACCCTCTACACCTTTGCGCCACGCCAAGGCGTAGATCACCACAGCTGTCAGCAGACCGCCACAGAGCGCAGCCAACGGAATGCCCAGTGTGGCAAGCATTCCCACGAACGAGCCACCGCCACCGAGGACGATGAGAGCAACCGCGGCAGCACTCGATCCGGCCGTGATTCCGAGGATGTCCGGGCTGGCGAGGGCATTGCGGGCAATCGTCTGGGTGACTGCACCGGCAATGCCCAGTGCCATACCGATGAAGAGGGCGGTGAGCGACCGCGGAAGTCGAAGGTCGAAGACGATCAGGTTCTGCGTCTTGCTTCCATTGCCGAGCAGTACGGAAATGACGTCGGGGATCGAGATCGGGTAGTCGCCACGTCCGATGTTGATGCAGAGCAGAAGGAACAGCGCAACTGCGAGGGCAATGCTCACCGACACCGCAAGCGGACGATAGACCAGCGAGAATCCACCGAGGCGGATCGACTTACGAGAGGGGACGGTCCGGGGGAGTACCCGAATTTCCTGCTTGAGCGTCACAGACTTGCCAACTTCCTGCGGCGTACGAGAGCGATGAAGAACGGAGCGCCGAAGAGGGCCAGGATGATGCCGACCTGCAACTCACCGGGGCGCACGACCACGCGACCGATGATGTCCGCGGTGATCAACATGACTGCACCGAGCAAGCCCGCGTACGGGACCAGCCAGCGGTAGTCGGGTCCGGTGATGGCCCGGGCCACGTGGGGGACCACCAAACCGATGAACGCGATCGGACCACACGCCGCGGTGGCGGCGCCGGTCAGCAGGGTGATCGCGACGATGCCGAGTGTGCGACTGAACGCGATGTTGGTTCCCAAGGCTTTGGCAACGTCTTCACCCAGGCTGAGGACATTGAGCCCCGGCGTACTTGCCAAGGCGATGACCAAACCGAGTATCAGGAAAGGCAGGACCTGCCACAGGACGTCGAACCCGCGCCCGGATACCGAACCGACGACCCAGAACCGGTAGGCGTCCAAGCTGGTCTGGTCGAGGATGATCACGGCGTTGGTCATGGCTTGCAGGAAGAACGCGACGGCCGCGCCCGCCAGAGCCAGGCTCAGAGGGCTGGCGCCGCCGTTTCCGATCGAGGACAAGCCGAAGACGACGATGCTGGCGACGAAGGATCCTGCGAATGCGAACCAGAGGTACTGACTCGGTGCGGTGAAGCCGAAGAGGTAGATCGCCATGACGACGAAGAAAGCTGCGCCTGCGTTGAGGCCGAGTAGACCGGCATCCGCCAACGGGTTTCGTGTGTGTCCCTGAATCAGCGCGCCGGCGATACCGAGTGCGATGCCCACAACGAGACCCAGGATGGTTCGCGGAGCGCGCAGGGTCCGCACGATGATGTCGGTCTGGGTGCCGTCAGAACTGAAGATGGCATGGAAGATTTCGGCAAACGTCAACGGCCGAGCGCCCACCGCGATGCTCGCGAGCATGACGAGTGCGAGAAGAATCGTCAGGACGGCGAGACCGATCAGGCGGCGCCGACGAGTTGCCCCGACGCTGTTGTCGCGCGCGAGTTCCTCGAAACCTTCGTCGCGTGCCGTGCTCTCACGGACCACCTCGATTCCGCTTCGATCGAAGGGTCTGCGTAGAGCCCGGCGAACACCGATGGGCTGTTTGGTCTTCGCGTCACGCGTGACCAGTCCAACCCATCCCTTTCCCGAGGTCCGACCCGTGGCACCTTCACGGAATCCGAGGTTCCAGACGAGGAGACCGACGGCGATGGCTATCGCCGTCCCACCGAACACGGCGCGGTCGGCCTCGCCGCCACCGTTGTCGTCACGGAGCGACTGAACGATGTACCAGCCGACGAGCAACGGAAGCAGGAACACTCCCGCGTCGAAAAACCCAGCTAGGACACGCATTCGGACAGGAGCCGGGCCGCGCGGCACGATGCGCCGTCCGTACGTCTCGCTGGGTCCTCGGGGATGTCCGTTCCCGAGTGGTTTGGTCATGGTCACTGGCGGTTCGAGCTCCTGGTCTTTGTGCGCAGGGAATTCGCATCTTAGGTTACGGAACCCTATGTGGGTGCGCTCCCCGCGGGGCAAGTTCCTGTGAATATGCGGTGCCCAGCGTCACAGTTCTTTACTCTTGAATTATGGTGAGGCTAACCTACATTAGGAACCACAAGACAACTTCGGCCGATTGGAGTGCACGGTGACCGTCACCTTGACCACCCAGCATGCGGATGTTCGTGAATTCGAACTCCGGTCGAACGCATTGAGCCGCACCAGCGTTCGCCTACGAGCACTCAACCCTGACTATCCTCGCGTCTATGCGGTTGCCGCCATGGCAGGCGAAGGCAAACGGCGCTGGTGGCAACTGAGTGAGGGTCTGCGCGGGGATCGGGTGCATCAGATGTTCGCCCGTTCACTTCAAGACCTCGACAGTGCTGAAGCTGCCGCGATCCAGGTCGCGACGTCACTCATTCATGCCGTGGTCGGCAGGGTGGCCGCGTCGATCGTCTCCGAAGGGTCCGCATGGGACCCGGGGCTGGAGAACCTGTTCATACACATGGACAGCGACGGTGGAATCGACTGGGCCGGCGTGGTCGACGAGACGCTGCGGGTGGCCCCGAACGGGCGAGAGGCCGGAAGCGACGGCGTCGTCGACATGCCCTGCGAAGAGGCGCTCCTTATTTGGACTGCGCACCGCTGCCTGACATCGCTGCGTGCCATCTACGACGCCGTCTCCCGATGTGCACCCGTCGACCAGTTCCGATTCTGGGGCCTGGTGGGGGAGTCGATCCTGGGCGCAGCCGCTTATGTTCCCATCCTGGCCGGTGAAGGCGAATCCGCAGCACAGCGCCGGGGGCAGGGTCTTCTCGACGCCTTTGTCGCAGCCGGGTTGCCGGTCCGCGCGCGCCGCAAGGTCTCGCTGCGTCCTCGTTGGAACCAATTCGATGAAGGGCTTGCTAAATTAGGTCAGCCTTGCCTATGATTGTGGAACACCTCGCGGAGAGTTGCACACCGCGAGAGTGGCGAAACTGCCGGACCGCGCCGGAGTCCTGAGGGCTGCAGAGACTCCCGGTCCTTCCCACGGCGGGTTTCACATCGAATGATGTGAAACCCGCCGGTTCTTTATCCAGACCTGATTCCAAGCTCGAGTTACCTCTCGTGTAATCAGATAGGGAGTGGCAGCCACACCGGCGCCAGAGAATCACAGATGGAGATGGCATGGTCGACACTGCTGAGACCGCAGAGATGATGAAACGCCTCGGAACGGGCTTCGACGCCACCATCGGCCTGGAATACACCGAACTGAGCCCGGACCGTGTGCGGGCACAGTGGACCGTCAAGCCCACGCTGCACCAGCCGGCAGGGATCCAGCACGGAGGCGTCTACTGCTCGGTGGTGGAGTCTCTCGCCAGCGTCGGCGGCACCGTGTGGCTGGGCGAGCGAGGCCACGTGGTCGGAGTCAACAACAACACCGACTTCCTGCGCGCAACGCGGGAAGGGACTCTCACCGCAGAAGCCACACCGATTCATCGCGGACGTACCCAGCAACTCTGGGAGGTTCGCATCACCGACGAGAACGACCGACTCGTTTCCAAGGGGCAGGTTCGCCTCGCCAACATCACCGAGGTGGCGAAGATCGGCAACTGACGACACGACAGTCGATCAAATGACGAAGGGCGGCAGTGGAGTTCAACTCCGCTGCCGCCCTTCGTCATTCGCTCAGATACTGATCGATCAGCCGGCAGCCTTCTGTTGCTTGCCTGCCGTCTTCTTGGTTTCGCCGTTGGAAGCGCCGCCGGACCCCGTCGCTTCCTTGTTCTTCTTCTCCAACTCGCCCATTGCGTTTCGCGCGAAGACCTGCTGCTCGGTGGACGCCATCTGAGCACGGCCACGCCCGAAGAACGTCACTGCCCACGACAAGAGCGTCGAGGCGCGTGAACGGAATCCGACGAGGTACAGGAGGTGAATTGCCAGCCAGGCGACCCACCCGATGAAGCCGCTGATCTCGAGCTTGCCGACTTTCGCCACCGCACTGAAGCGCGAGATGGTTGCCATGCTGCCCTTGTCGAAGTACTTGAACGGAACTCGTTCCGACGGGGACTTACCGTCCAGTGAGGCTTTGATCTGCTTGGCCGCATACTTGCCGCCTTGCATGGCGACCTGCGCCAATCCGGGGAGCTTGTCGAGCGACATCATGTCGCCGATGACGAAGACGTTGGGGTGTCCTGGAAGCGACAGGTCAGGATTGACCATGACGCGGCCGGCACGGTCGGTTTCGCCGCCGCTCTGCTCTGCGAGTTGCTTGCCGAGCGGGCTCGCCTGAACTCCGGCGGACCACACCTTGCACTGTGACTCGATACGGCGCAGCGTGCCGTCCTTCTCCTTGATGATCAGACCGTCGTTGTCGACGTCGGTGACCATCGCGTCGAGCTGGATCTCGACGCCGAGCTTCTCGAGCGTCTCGGCCGCCTTGCGGCTGAGCTTCCCGCCGTACACGGGCAACACTGCAGGGGCACCGTCCAGGAGCACGACGCGGGCTTCACGCGGATCGATCTTCCGGAAAGCGCCGTCGAGCGTGCGACGGGAAAGCTCGGCGATCTGTCCGGCCAACTCCACCCCGGTGGGGCCGGCGCCGACCACGACGAAGGTGAGCAAACGCGCGCGCTCCGCAGGATCGTCCGACAGCTCGGCCTGTTCGAACGCGCCGAGGATTCGTCCGCGCAGTTCGAGGGCGTCGTCGATCGTTTTCATGCCGGGTGCGAACTCTGCGAACTGATCGTTGCCGAAGTACGACTGACCGGCACCTGCTGCCACGATCAGGCTGTCGAACGGCGTCACGGTGACGCGTTCGAGAAGACGCGAGGTCACCGTCCGGTTCTCGAGATCGATGGTCTCGACCTCGCCGAGCAGGACCTGGGCGTTCTTCTGCTTGCGCAGCACCAGTCTCGTGGCGGGAGCGATGTCGCCGACCGAGAGGATGCCGGTGGCAACCTGATAGAGGAGCGGCTGAAACAGATGGTGGGTTGTACGCGCGATCATCGTGATGTCGGCATCGGCTTTTTTGAGAGCCTGAGTGCCGAACAGTCCTCCGAAGCCGGAACCGATCACCACTACGCGGTGGCGGTGCGGTTCAACCGACTGGATGCTCATTCCGTACTCCTCGAGTTCTAGGCGACAGTCCTACGGTAGTCCCACCGCGCGCGAGCTTCTCTGTGAGCAGCCCGGCAAGCGCAGCCGTGTCCGAATCGATCAAGCAGCCTCGAGTGTGATCACTCCCGATGCGATCCACTTCGCCGAACCGGGGGTGATCACCACCTTCGTCGAGGTGTGGCTACTGGCGGACCGACAAAATGAACAGCGCGATGCACCCGCCGACGAAAACCAGGATCGACAGTGCCACCGACGCATACCCGACACCCACTCCAATTGCTGCCCAGTCCATGTGCTCAACCTCTCGTGTATTGCAATCTGGGGGTCAGATCACATTTGCCTGGTGTCATCACACCTCATCGACCCCTACTTTCGAAACCCGGCACGCCCAACCATTGACATGCAAGTAAATGCTTGCATATTGTGAAGTGGTGGACGACCGGATGAATGCAGTGTTCAAAGCGCTTGCCGATCCGACACGGAGGCTTCTTCTGGACCGCTTGTTCGTAGTCAACGGACAGTCACTCGGCGAGTTGTGCGACAGCCTCGACATGAGTCGGCAGGCAGTCACCCAGCACCTTGACGCGCTGGAGGATGCAAATCTGATCAGCACGGTCAGGCAGGGGAGATCCAAACTCCACTATCTCAATCCCGTTGCGCTCGAAGAAATTCGAGAGCGGTGGATCAACAAATTCGAGGTACCGCGCCTGAACGCGCTCAGTGCCGTCAAAAGACTCGCGGAGGAAGCCATGGCCGACAAGCCCAGTTTCGTGTACGTCACCTACATCGCCAGCACGCCCGAAAACGTGTGGAAAGCACTGACGGACGCCCAGGCCACAGCGGAATACTGGGGACACAGCAACGTCTCCGACTGGCAGCCCGGATCGACGTGGGAGCACCGCCGGATCGACGGTTCGAACATCGCCGATGTGGTCGGCACCGTAGTCGAGAGCAACCCCCCGTCGAGGTTGGTCACCACCTGGGCCGACCCGAACGGCGAACCGGGCGTCGACATCTCGCGGGTGAGCTTCGACATCGAAGCATTCGACGCGATAGTGCGCCTGACCGTCAAACACACCGATCTCGCCGACGAATCGGCCCGGATGGAGGTTGCCGGCGGATGGTCTGCCGTGTTGTCGAACCTGAAGTCTTACCTCGAGACCGGAAACACTCTTCCCGTGGCACCGTGGGAGATGCCGGTCGGTTGACGGTTGTCGACCAGGACAAACGCGCGGTACGGCCGGGAAGAGTTCGCCGTACTCCTGCCCGAACTGTCGGTCCAGTCCGGTCTCAAATTCGCATAACCGTCAAATATCGGCGCGTTCAGTCTGTAAAGTTGCCAGATGGATGCTAGCGTTTGCTCCGACATCGAGTGAGGACGACCTCGTCTCGCAGGCAGGGGAGAAACGCTATGGGCGGCGACGCTTTTCAGAATGTTCCGGTTGATCGACGCAAGTTCGTCAAGACAGTTCTGGCGGCCTCGGCGGTAACTGTGCCCGTCGTGACGTCCATCAGCCTCGGTGGTGCGGCACCGGCCTTCGCAGCCGGTGACACGCCCAATCTTTCCGGAGCGCCTGGTCGTGGCCAGCAGAATCCGAGTCAACCAGGCGGTGAGCAGCCCGGCGGGAATCAACCCGGTGGCAATACTCCCGGAGGGAACGAGCCGGGCAATCCAGGGTCGTCGGGAAGTTCAGGGTCGTCGGGAAGTTCGGGTAGTTCGGGATCGTCGGGAAGTTCCACAGGTTCCGGATCAACCGGTAGTTCCACAGGTTCGGGTGGAACTACTACAGCCAAGCCAACCGGCCCCACCGCGCCGACGGAGCCGACTGTCCCCACTGTGCCGACCGTGCCGACCACGCGCACCGAGCCGACTGTCCCGACTGTCCCGACTCCGCCGACAGATCCCACCGAGCCTGCGTAACCGATACGACGCCACTGGTTACCAGGGAGCACACCGATGACCGAGTTCGACGTCGCCTTGCACCGCGCTCTGAAGAACCTTCAGAGCGCGGGTTCAGTCCAGGTGAAGGAGACTCCGCCGCACGGAAAACCGGCCGATCTCACCATTGCAATCGCGACCTACGACGATTTCGACGGCGCATACTTCACGATCCACTCGATCTTGGTCCATCATCGCGAGATTCTGGACAGAGTCGAGTTCGTCTTGCTGGACAACAATCCCGAGGGATTGCCGGCGCCGATGCTCGAATCGTTTGCGGAGTACATCGATCGGTTCCGCTACATTCCGTTCACCGACGTTCGATCGACTGCGGTGCGGGACGTGCTGTTCCGCAAGGCAACCGGAAAGTATGTCCTGGTCCTCGACTCGCATGTGATCCTGGCACCGGGATCGTTGTCGGCGCTGCTGGCGTATTTCGACGCAAATCCGGAAACCGCCGATTTGATCCAGGGACCGATGCTCTCCCAGGATTCCTCACACATCGCGGCTACCCACATGGACCCCAGGTGGCGCAACGGAATGTTCGGCTCGTGGGGAGTCGATCCGCGCGCGAAGCAGCACCCCGACATGCCTTTCGAGATTGTCATGCAAGGCCTCGGCGCTTTCGCCTGCAGGCGTGAGGCTTGGCCGGGATTGAACTCGCACTTCACCGGATTCGGCGGTGAAGAGGGATACATCCACGAGAAGTTCCGGATCAACGGCGGCAAGGTCGTCTGCCTTCCGGAATTCGGTTGGCACCATCGATTCGAGCGTCCCGCGGGTGTTCCGTACCGCATAAATTGGGAAGACCGCGTTCACAATTACCTGCTCGGGTGGAACGAGGTCGGTTGGGACATCGATTCGCTCCATCGTCAGTTCTCCAAATACCTCGGTGATTCATATCCCGAGATTCGTCGCCGTGCCGAGTTGAGCGTCCAGCGACCCGAGTTGGCCTTTGGTGGGGTGATCGTTCTCAGCGACGACCGCCGAGTCGCTCCCTGGCGTTCATGCCTGGCGGAGGCCGAGTCGATCGAACTGACCGTTCACCGTGCCATTCCGTCGCAGGACGACGGTCTGGACGGGTGGAGGACGGCGTCTGCGTTCGTCGCCGGACTCGACAAGGCAATTCTGCTGGGCTGGAAGTCTGTGGTTTTTCTGGACGAGGCGCGCGTGATCGAACCCGCCCTTGCGTACAAACTGCGAAACATTGCCGACGACCTCCCCGCTGAGGCCGATTCGGCTGTCGTCCACGCGCACGGCGAAGACCCGGTCGGGGCTGCACTGGTTGTTCGTGCGGCGGCATACCGAACTTTGCGAGACGAACTCTCACGAAGCATCAGCGGATCCCTGCCATCAGATTTATCACTGGCAACCTATCTGCTCGAGCGGGGCGCAGTCGACGTCGTGCTCGATCGCTCTCTGTCGCCGGTCCGAGTACTGGGAGAGCCCGACCCGGTTATCGAGGATTCGAAGCCGGACCTCGGTGTTGTCGTCGTGAATCTCGATCTCGACATCGACAGGTGGAAGGCGTCCTGGCATCGATTCATTCGCTTACCGCGCGTGGCAGCGGTGGAAAGAGTGGCGGCTTTCGAGGACGCCACGAATCAGGATGCCGCCTTTGCCGTCTCGTGGCGTCGTGCGGTTGCTCGCGCTACCGAGAAGGGCTGGGATTCGGTCCTCATCACTGCCGACGACGTGAATGTGCTGGACGCATCGGCGTCGATTCTGGAACATGCACGTCGAGAGCTCGATCTCCGCCCCTGGGATGTCGTCCAACTCGGACACGACGCGAAATCGAGGGACGGAGCGCTGCTCGACGGTTCGGCGATGCTACGCACCAGTCCCGAGAACCGTGGAGTTCACGCTGTTCTCGTTCACTCGCGCGCCTTCGAGCGAATTCTCGACGCGATTGCGGATCCGGAGGCAGATCCCGAAGCATTCGGAAAGTGGGCGGGTCACCACCGAACTCTGGGCGACTACTTGGTGGAGGCGAATGCCGGGGGAATGCTCACCTGTCTGACACTCGCCCCCGGCATCGCCTCCACCCGCAGCCTGCTTCGTTCGGGCGCAATCGAATCCGAATACTCACGACGCTTCTCGCTCTGACCTCACCACCGACACGAACATCGGATTCGCCGCAACAAGGAGGTATCTTGACCGAACTACTCGAAGACGCGAGGCCCCAACGCTCACAGGCGGTGGAGAGCAACGATCTCACCGACGGTGTCGTGCTGTACGACAGCTCCAGCGAAGTTGCCCATCACCTCAACCCCGTCGCGACTTTGGTGTGGGAACTGTGTGACGGCCGGACCGTCAGTGACATCGTCCAGGCGGTCGTTGAGGTACTCGAGATCCCCGTCCATGATGCGGAGTCGGTAGTGAACGAGACCTATGGACAGCTGAGCGCCTCGCGTCTGCTGGTGTGAGAATCCAGTGACAGGCAACCACGTACCGCAATTCCGGGCGCACTACCTGTGGGTTGATGCGATTGTGCGCGGCCCCGCCATCCCTGAACTCGGTGTCGTCGAGCATCGAATTGCGAGCCCCTGGCCTGCGGGATACGACGTCGGAGTCCGGATCGAGCGAAACCGATCGACGTTCGGGCTCTGGGACGCCACCATCGAATCGACCATCGACGGCAGCAGTGACACGCTGACCGGTCTCGACGCCCTCCACCTCGCAGAGAACGTGTACCGCAGCGTGCACCGGGATGTCATGAAAGCCGCCCATGGCGAACAGTGGACTCGCCTGCACGCTGCTCTGGTCGACTGCGACGGTGTGCGAGTGGCAATCGCCGGACACTCCGGCGCCGGCAAGACCACCTTGGCTCTCGCCCTTGCATTACGGGGCGCACAATTGCGCGCTGACGAAGGCGTGTTCATTCGTGGCACCGAATCGGTGGGCTTACCGCGTCGAGTTCACCTCAAAGCGGGTACGTTCGATGTTCTCCCCGAGGTCAAGGCACACGATTCGCTGTATCTCCCGTATGCCCCGCCGGTGTGGGCGCTGGACCCGTCAACTCTGTCGATACCGCCAGACGCCGACTCGGCGGTTCGCAGAATCGATCTGGTGCTGATTCTCGACGGTTGGGACGAGGGGACGACACGCATCGCACCGATGCCTGCAGCCCAGGCGATACAGTCACTGGCCGAGCAATCAGCCCTGTGGTCCGACAATCACGGATTGACTCTGAGAAACACCGCTGCTCTACTCTCGAATGCCCCGTGCTACAGAATGATTCGGCATCACGGCGATACCGGCGCCGACGCCGTGGAGAAACTGGTGGCGTCATGCGTGACACCCGGTACCTGATTTCCATGCTGGACTCCGAGCACGGGGCCGACCTCATCCGTTCGTGTTCGCCGCAGGATTGGCCGAGAGTCATCGACACCGCTGCCAGGCACAAGGTGTTGCCGCTGCTGGCCGCCCGCGCAGTCGACGCCGGCTTCGCCTCGGTCCTGCCTGCGAGTTTCGCGGAAATGCTGTCGGAGTCCGGAGCTACCGCGTCGAGTCCGGAATTGACGCTGAGCCTTGTCCACCACCGAAACGCGCGTCGTATCGCGGACCTCGACGCGCAGCGCGTAGAACTGCAAGAGTTGTTACACAGCAGCGGATTTCCAACGGTCGCACTGAAAGGTGCTGCCCTTCTCGAGCGAAGAATCTGGCCGAATCCGGCAGCGCGACGGATGACGGACATCGACCTCTTGGTCGTCGATCCCGCACACGCCGTTCCGGCCAACGACGCGATCCTCGACTTCGGCTATCGAATGGTCCGCCCGGACGAGGTGGTGGGGGATTCCATCGATCGCGACGATCACCAGGAACCTGCGCTCCTGCGCGACGACCGTCACGGCTCCGTCGAAATTCATTCGCACTTGCTTCCGCGGTTCGCTCGTCATGCGTTGACCCGAGAATCTGCGATACGAGGAATCAGCGCGGGGACCGAAGGATCCAGACTCGAGATTGCCGATGTCACGCTGCATGTCATCGCTCACGCGCGACTCGCCGATCGGGCCTTGATTCGCGCCGATTTGTCGTTGAACAGCGTCTTCGACGTGGGGTACCTGCTCACTTCCGAACCGGAACTCGCTGTGACGCTCTCCAGACGCCAGTTGCCACGCGATGTCCGTCGGGCGGTGAACGTCCACTGGGCGGCGGTGGAATCGATCTTCGGCGTCAGTACCGGAGTGACGACCATCTCGGCGCGTTGGTGGTGGCAATGGACGCTGTGGTTGGCGGATCGCCCGCGGCTGCACTCGCTGTACCGCGATCTGGTTATGGTGCCGCTCTTTCTCGACCGTGATCGGCTCTCCATCCGGGACGGGCGCGACCTACGCGGATGGGACTTGGCGCGCGCACGCGTGTCTCACTTCCTCCGTCGTGCGAGGACTGCCGTCGAGGATGCCGGGGGAGCAGCATGAAAGTCCTCATCACCGGCGGAGCGGGATTCATCGGAAGCACCGTGGCGTCGAAATGCGTCGACGCCGGGATGGATGTCATTGTCCTCGACAGCCTGCTGACCGGCCGTGCCGAGTTTGCACACCGATTCCCGTTCTACTGCGGTGACATCGCGGACGAGAAACTGCTCGACAGGATATTCGCGGATCATCCCGATATCGATGCCACAGTTCACTGTGCGGCTCTGATCGTGGTCGGAGATTCCGTGAGCAGCCCGGCGCGGTACTACGAAAACAATGTCTCCAAGTCACTGACGCTGGTCTCGAGTGTCCTTCGGAACGGGTGCAAGCGTTTCGTATTCAGTTCCTCTGCGGCGGTGTACGCGCCGAGCGACGGTGGATGTGTCGACGAACATTGGCGGATCGAACCGCAGAGTCCCTACGCGCACAGCAAAGCGCAGTTCGAAACGATGCTCGACGACATCGTGGCGGCCACAGGTTTGTCGGCGATGTCTCTCCGATACTTCAACCCTGTGGGGGCAGATCCCGAACTGCGAAGCGGAACAGCATCGGCACGCCCCACACACGCACTCGGAAAGCTGTTCGAATCATATTCGACACGAACACCTTTCAGAGTCGCGGGGACAGATTGGCCGACGCGCGACGGGTCCGGCGTGCGCGACTACGTTCACGTGTGGGACCTTGCGGACGCTCATGTTCGCGCATTGGAAAGCTTCGACCGGATCACCGCTGATTCATCACGCCTGACTGTGGTCAATGTGGGCAGTGGGCGGGGAACCACGGTATGGGAACTCATTCGCACCTTCGAGAACGTGCTCGGCAAAAACATCGACGTGGTCGTTGCAGGCCGACGCACCGGTGACACTGCCGGCGCCTACGCGTCGAACGATCGTGCGTTGCGACTACTCGGGTGGGTGCCGACGTTCACCCTGGAACAGGGGATCGAGGACACCGCACGGTGGCTGGCCGTGCGGCCGCACCTGCTGAATTCGGTGTAGCCGAACGTCAGCCCGTCGGGTCGCCGTCAACGGTGATGTTGTTGCTTCGTAGCCAGACTGTGGCGTCCGGATCCCACCCGGCGAGTACGGTGGCACCCGCGTTGCGCGACAACGGGATCGCGATGCCCGGCGTGGTCAGGTACGCCATCATTGTCAGGTGGACTGCGTCGTAATCTGCGGCCATCGAAACCCAGTCCGGAATGAACCAGTCACGGTATTCACCGGTCGTGTCGTACCAAACGGAGCGACGTGATGCCGGCACTGGCAGGGGATAGGTATCGACCAGGTTCGCCCAGTCCCGTGGACCCGTAATCTCGTAGATGCGGGGCGCGCCGTAGGTCCTTACCGGCTGCACCCGAGCTTCGTTCGAGGAGCTGTCTTCTTCGAGAAATACCCCGAGAGCCCCGATACCGTCGCGGGCTCTGGTTGTTTCGGTGGTGCCGTTGGCAAAAGGGGTGGACCACCATTCGCCTCCGATATGACGGTCCGGATCTTCGATCTGATACTCCAGAAACCGACGTTCGTAGTCGAGGGCCTCGGCGCGCCACTGTTCGAGGCCGTCTTCGGTACGGTAAATCCGTAAGGGCAGGTCCGACCAGCCGTAGATGGGGTTTCGCTTCTCAACCAGGTGCTGGTTCAGGAGGTCAACCGGCTCGGTCCACCAGGCAGTGTGCGGCGAGTCGAGAACGGCTCGGGTGATCGGGCGCAATGCCGCGATCACCTCAGGACGGACGAAGATCAGGTCTTCCTCGTCGGGTGGCTCCCAGTAGCGCGCACAATCCACGGCATATGCGAGACAGTGCAATATCTCGAGTTCCGACATTTCTGCGATCGCGCGGACATCAACAGCGTCGAGAACTCCGAGCGCGTGTTCCGTCGATTGTGGCCAGTGACTACCGGACGAGCGTGCATCGGCATGGCACGCATGCCCGACGTTCGCGCAGAACCGACGACCACGCGGTGAGCCGAGGACGAGCGCAACGGAATCCATGTGGACAAAGCTAACCGACGAGTTGGCGGGGGACGTTCGAATATCCACTACTTGACATAATGTAGATTATCGGCAAATTACCGACCTGGGGATATCAGCCCATGGTTCGTTTCCCGCATCCTTGTCGCACGTCACCTTCGTATGTCGATCCGTAGGTGATTTGCACACTGCTCACGTGCTTCCGTCCTGACTTGCCGGCCACCTTGCGTGAGTTGATCATCTCGAGTCGGCTGCCCGCCGGCAGGCTGCCTTGGATTGCTACTGACCTCAGGTGGCTGCTTGGTGGCTGCCTAGTAGCCTTGCCGCTCAGGTGGCAAGACCACTCGACAAGCCGTCTGATGCGGATTGATGACAATGAACGAGTCTAGGCCACCTCCAGCCACACCACCCTAATACGTCACTGTGACGTATTGAGTTGGAATCGCTGGAGGCGGCGCAGGTTCATTGTCATCGCTGCGGACTACTGTCGCCGCATGCGTTGTATTCGACCGGCCGCTCATTGCCGGTGGCCACGATGAGCGGCACCGACAAGGCTGTCCAACGCTGGCTCGCAGTGCCAGACCAATTTGACCGATTCACACGATTCCTGCGCGACAACGGAATTCTGATGCCGACTCGGATAGGCATCGGCGTGTTGGTGTTCATCCTGGGCGTCACGATTCTTCTCAAGCGTCTGGGCACACACTCGGTACAAGCCATCGGATTTCCGATGGACGTCGTCGTCGCAGTGCTCGTGATGATCGGCGGTACAGCGTTGCCGTTCACCGCGACCACCCGGGAACGGTCGTATCTTTTCGTCATCGCGGGCGACTTCGCTGTCGCGGTGATCGTGCTGGCGGAGGCCAATCCGGATCAAAGGCTGCTGGGATGCCTCGTCTTCGGACTCGTCGGATCGTACATAGCGTTCTTTCACAATCTTCGAGCTCAGCTGTGGCACTTGCTGTTTTCCGGGGCGGTCATCGTTGTTGCGAGCATCGGCGTATTCACCGATGTACCTTCCGGCCTCTCAGACGTCCTGGGACGCATTGCCTTTGCCATTCCTGTCATCACCGTCATACCGGTGGTCACGCAGATTGCTCTGGCGCTCCTGAGCAACGACGCTCAAAGCTCCGAACTCGATCCGTTGACGGACCTGTTGAATCGACGCGGACTCTCACGGCGGACTTCCGAACTCCTGCAAGCGAAATCCGGCCTCGACCAGTCCTTGCTGGTGGTGGTGATCGACATCGACAATTTCAAGCACTTCAACGACAGCTACGGTCACGACGTCGGCGACCGCGTCATACTGCGCACGGCCTATCGACTTCACGACTGGGCCAGATCGGACGCAGCAATCGCTCGCGTCGGCGGTGACGAGTTCGTCGTCGTGCAGATGATGCCGTTGCCGTACGTCGGAGATTTACTGGCGCGGATCGCCCCCATCATGAACTCCCCCACAGGCGAACCACTCTCGACGACGAGCATCGGCATAGCCATACACAACGGCGCCTGGCCGGACGTGCAAGCAGCAGAAAGCGGCCTTCGCGACCTCCATCGCCTAGCCGATTCGGCGATGTACGAAAGCAAGAGAATGGGCGGAAACCGCGTCCATTCCATCGTTCTCACCGATCAGCAGCCACAGCAGCCACAACGGTCAGACGGACGCTCAGTCCTCTGATTCGTCGATCAGATGCATCGCGGCTTCCTCCGCCGATGCTGCGCCGCCGTCGATTCCGACGTCTCCGGCAACGAGTTCGCTTTCCTCGTCCTCGTATCGGCCCTCGTCTTCGGCAACGAGACGCCCGACGCGGCGATTTCCGACTTCGTCGCCGTTCGGGAATTCTTCCTCTCGTTCGAATTCGTCGGCATCTGCCGGATCCTTCAGGGGATCTCCCAGCGACGCGTACGGATCTGGTTCTTCTTCGGCAAGTCGCTCGTCGAGGGTCTCCCCCGCCGATTCCTCGCTGCCGGTCAACCCATGAGCGTCCAGTCCGAGTGGGCGCTCGGGTGGTGAGATTCCCTCGTCGAGAATGTCGTCCACGCCTCGATCGATCAGGGTGTCTTCGGGTTGAAGTTGGTCGTCGGGATCGAGACTGTAATCGCCATTGCCGGCCGCGCCGGTGTCATCCGTGTCGCTCATACGATCAACGATGCCACGGGCACACCGAGTTGGCCATGTGCCGCGCCTGCCCGATACATCACTCCGGAGACATTCAGCACGAACGTGGGGCCGGCACTCCGTCGAATCGGTCCTGCAGGTACTCGAATGCGGTGGGCAGACCGAGGACCGCCGTGGTGAGGTGGTCCGGGCTGGGGAACAGCTGAGATTGAACCGTGGCTCCGGCGGCGCAGTACCGCGAAATCGTGTTGACCACTGAATCGATGGGGATCAGAACGTCGTCGGGCGTGTGCCATTCGAATACCGGGGCAGTCGGCACACCGGGATAGAGTTCGACGCTGTTGTCGTCCATCACCTTTCGCACTTCAGGACTGGACAACAGGGAGGTCGACGTCGACACCTGAGAGGCACTGCGCCCGGCACCGACCCTCAGGATGTCATTGGTGCACGCGTTGGTGAGTTCGGCCCGCATCGACCGACCGAGGTCGTTGAGCTGGTTGCTCAGCGGAAGAAGGTCGGGATACTCGCGTTCGAGGCCCATTGCTGCGGCGAACGCGAGGCCGAATGCCGGGTGCGGATCCTGTCCGAGGCCGTTGGCCATCTTGGACAGATTCATCGGAACGCCGCCTTCGGCTACGCCGACGAGGTTGACCTCGGGTGCGTAGCTCGGGGCCAGTGCGGCCGCCCACGCAGTGGCCATACCACCGCCGGAGTAACCGGCAATACCGACAGGGCTGGCGCCACTACGCAATTCGGGGACTTTCTGAACGGCGCGGATACCGTCGAGCGTGACCTGTCCGCCCAGGCGCGCGGCGCCGTACGCGCTGTTGGGTCCGAGATGGTCGGGAAGGGCAATGGTCCATCCACGTTGAAGCGCGACGTTGAGGATGGGCGCTTCGCGGATGACGATGTTGGGATCCGATGCGTAAAGCGCGCGAGATGGCGCACATCCCGTTCCGAGTGCGTTGACGATGTGCTGATAGGAGAGCAACGGTCCGTCTTGCGCTTGATTCGGCGGGACCAGGATCGTACTGACCGCGGCAATCGGCTTGTTCTCGGAGTTCGTGGACCGATAACTGACCTGCCAGATCGCGACACCAGGGAAAGTCATCAGGTCAGGGGCCCGGCGCACGGAGATCGGCGTGCCGGCGACCCCCTCGGCCGCTGCTTGCGAATAGAACGGGTCCGGGTCAGGTGCCGGATATGCGGGATCTGCCTGTGCAGTCCCTCCGGAGAGCAGTGCGGCAGTCAGTGCAGCGGCAGTCAGCATCGATCCGGTAAACACGCGTCTGGTTCGCAGTTTCAACGTTTTCCCCTCGTCCGGACCCACCCGGGGTCCATCACCCTGTGTGTTTCACTCATACCCATGTCGAACCTGGTTCAGACACCCCACTGAGCGATAACTTCTCGCAATCGTACAGCTATGGTTGCCGCCGGGCCCGGTTCGATCATCTTGTTGTGTTCACAATCGACTTCCGTGACTCGGATGTCGCCTTGTACGAACCGTCGCCATTCGGCCACGTCGTGTCCGTTCTCCGTAGATCTTCCGGCTACGAAGAACTCGACGTCTCCACGGTGGACAGGCGGTTGGTGCCGATTCGTCAATTCGACGGAGTGGGAGTAACCGCGACTGATCCGCGCTAGATGCTCCGCTTCGATTCCGATTCCGGCGCCAAGGGTCTGCTCCAGCAATTCCGCCGCTTCTTCGAAGCTCTCGACGGCCTTGGATCCCGCGGGCATCGCGAGCCCTGCCAGTAGTTCGGAGACCGAGAGTTCTGCGGGCTGATCGGAATCCGACGACGGATAGCTGTCGAGGATCGACAGCGTCACGTCACGGCCGGTGCGAGTAAGGCTGTGCGCCACGGCGTGTGCGATGACGCCGCCGAGCGACCAGCCGGCCAGATGGATCGGGCCGGTCGATGCCACGGCCGCAATGCGATTCGCGTAGTCGTCGGCGAGTTCGGTCAGAGAGTCGAAGCTGGGCCCGCCGCTCAGGGACGGTAGCTGAAGACCGTATACGGGTTGATCCAGCTCGAGGTGCTTGACGAATTCTGCATAACCCCAGGACAATCCGATACCCGGATGGACGAAGAACAGTGGTGCACGATCGGATCCGGCACGCAGCGTGATCATCGGGGCGAGCAGATCCGACGAATCGTCCGGCGAGTGTGCGTCCATTCCGTCGGCCGCGCGGGCGACACCGGCAGGTGTCGGGTCCAGGAAAAGCGATTGCAACGGCACGCGCATCCCGAGGCGCTTCTCGAGTTCGATGGTGATGCGAGTGGCCACGATCGACGTTCCACCCAGTTCGAAGAAGTCGTCGTCGATGCCGATGTGCTCGTGGCCGAGCACGGTCTCGAAGATGTCGACGACCGTTCGTTCGGTGTCGTTTGTCGGCGGTGCGTACGGGACCGTACGACGCTCGAAGCTCGGGGTCGGCAGTGCCTTGCGGTCGAGCTTGCCGACCGGTGTCACCGGAATGCGGTCGACGACGACAATCGCGCCGGGAACCATGTGCGCAGGCAGGCGAGAAGACAGGTGGCGGCGAAGCTCCCAGTCGTCGACGGTCTGTCCGTCCACGGGCTGGATGTAGGAGGCGATCATCGTCTCCCCCGACGGCGCTTCGTGCCCAAGTGTCGCGGCGAAGTAGACGGATGGGTGTGCCATCAGGACGGAGTCGATTTCGCCGAGCTCGATGCGGAATCCGCGGACCTTGATCTGGAAGTCGCTGCGGCCGAGGTATTCGAGGGTGCTGTCGGAGCGCCAGCGCACCAGGTCGCCCGTGCGGTACATGCGCTGGCCCGGGTCGCCGAACGGATCGGCGACAAATCGGTCAGCGGTGAGATCGGGACGATTGTGGTAGCCGCGGGCGAGTCCGGGGCCGGTCACGTACAGCTCCCCGATGACTCCCACTGGCACGGGCTTGAGGTGCCCGTCGAGGACCAGGCCGGCAAAGCCGATGGCCGGTCGGCCGATGTTGATGTCCTTGCCCGGCCGCATGGGTTCACTGACGCTGGCCTGGATCGTGGATTCGGTAGGTCCGTATCCGTTGAACATGCGACGGTCGCGGCCCCAGATGTCCACGAGTTCGGGTGGGCAGGCTTCGCCACCGACTGCGAGCACGCGGAGTTCGGGCAGCGCGGAACTTTCGATGGAGCTGAGTGCGGTCGGCGTGATGAACGCGTGTGAGACGTGTTCGTCGGCAAAGATTTCGGCCAACTCGGATCCGCCGAAGACCGTGGGTGGGATGACGACCAAGCAGGCACCGCTGCCGAACGCCATCATGAGTTCGAAGACGGAGGCGTCGAAGCTCGGTGATGCCAAGTGCGAGATTCGCGAATAGGGCTGGACGTTGAATCTCTGATGTTCTTCGGCGTTGAGGTTGGACAACCCGAGGTGGGTGACGATGACGCCCTTCGGCTTCCCGGTCGAACCCGAGGTGTAGATCAGGTAAGCGGGGTGGCCGTGATGCAGAGGGATCGTCCGGTCGCGATCGGTGATCGCGGCGGCGCTCTGGTGCTCGATCTCGTCGACGGTCTCGGCTGCGTCGAGGACCATCCACTCGACAGTGTCGGGAAGTTGACTGCGGTGAGCGTCGTCGGTGATGCCGAGTACGGCCCGCGAATCGTCGAGCATGTGGTTGATGCGGTCGTCGGGATAGTTCGGGTCTACGGGCAGGAATGCCGCTCCGGTCTTCGTGACCGCCCAGATGGCGATGATCTCCGCCGTGGACCGCGGCAGACCCAGAGCCACGAAGTCTTCGGGTCCGACACCGCGCCGGCACAGCGCTCGCGCCAGCTTCGTCGATTCGTCGTCGAGTTCGCGGTAGGTCATCGACCTCTCTCGACTCGAGAGGGCCGGCGCATCCGGGTTGGACGCGACTGCCTCGGCGAGGATCTCCGGCCACACCCGTGCTCGAGTCGCGGCTGCACCGGATGCCGGCACCAGAGCCGCTGTTTCGTCGGCGGCGAGGATGCCGATGTCAGCGATGCGTGTCGCCGGTTCGCGTCCGACCGCGCCCAGGATCAGGCGAAGTCGGTCGGCAAACCGCCGAATGGTGGCGGGTTCGAAGAGATCGGTTGCGAAGTCGAAGGCTGCGGACATCCCGGCCGGGATGCCGAACTCGTCGAACTTCTCGTCGACGATCAGTTCCAGGTCCTCCTTCGCGAATTTGGTTTCCACGGTCAGGCCTTCGATGTCGAGGCCCGGTAGGTGGAAATGTGCGGGTTCGTTGTTCTGAAGTTCGAGGGCGACCTGGAACAACGGTGAGTACGACGTGGATCTGGTGGGGTTGATGACGTCGACGAGCCGTTCGAATGGCAGGTCCGAGTTCTGGAATGCGGCCAGGTCGATTTCCCGGACGTGCTCCACCAGTTCGGCGAACGTGATGTCGGGATCGACGCTGGTGCGCAGGACCAGCGTGTTGACGAACATTCCGACGAGATGGTCGAGTGCTGCCTGACCTCGGCCGGCGATCGGTGTGCCGATGGTGACTTCGTCGGCGCCCGACAGCTTGGACATCAGCACGGCCAGCGCGCCGTGCAGTGCCATGAACATCGTGACACCGTTTGCCCTGGTGAGGTCCGCGAGGGCGCGGTGGGTGTTCGCGTCGATGTCGAAGGTGAATCGGTCACCGTGGAAGGTCTGTTGCACGGGCCGCGGGTGGTCGGTGGGCAGTGCGATGACGTCGTCGAGTCCGGCGAGTTGCTCGCTCCAGTAGCGCAATTGGCGACTGATGACAGATTCCGGGTCGTCTTCCGACCCGAGGACGCGATGTTGCCACAACGTGAAGTCTGCGTACTGCACTTCGAGTGGTGCCCACGTGGGCTCGGTCCCAGCCGTACGCGCCAGGTAGGCCGTCATCACGTCGCGTGCGAGCGGCGCCATCGACGAACCGTCGGCGCAGATGTGATGGACAACGACAAACAGAATGTGAACGGGTTCACCGGTGTCGAGTCGGAAGAGTGCCACGCGTAGCGGCAGGTCCACCGACACGTCGAAGCCGGTTGTGGCGAGTCGTTGCATGCGCTCTGAGAGTTCGTGCTCCCCCACGGTCATTTCACGGAGCGGCGGTACTGCCTCGTCGGCGGTGAGCACTTTCTGAATCGGATCGCCGCCGACGGCGGGGAACACGGTCCGCAGTGTTTCGTGCCGCTCGACGACGTCGGCTATCGCCTGTTGCATGGCGGTGACGTCGAGGTCACCGGTCAGGCGAACAGCTAGTGGGATGTTGTACGCGGCTGAGCGCGTGTCGAATTGGTTGAGGAACCACATACGCTTCTGCGCCAACGAGAGCGGGACGTTACCGTCGCGCTCCATGGGAGTGAGCGGCACAGTGCCGACGGCAGTGACAGCGTCGGAAAGCCGTTCGGCGAGCTGCGCTGTCGTCGGCGCCTCGAAGAGCACTCGCACCCCGACGTCGATGTTCAGTGCGGAGTTGAGCCGCGAGACCACGCGAGTGGCAATCAGCGAGTTGCCGCCGAGCTCGAAGAAGTTGTCGTCGACGCCTACCCGCTCGACGCCGAGTACATCGATGAAGGCATCGGCGATCCGACGCTCGAGACTGGTGCCGGGAGCCCGGAATTCCACGCCGGTTCCGGTGAACTCCGGGGTCGGCAAGGCTTTTCGATCGAGCTTGCCGACCGCGGTGCGCGGTAGCTCGTCGACGATCATGATGCTTGCCGGAACCATGTGCGAGGGAACACGTCCGGCGAGGTGCGCGGTGATCTCTGCGCCGGTCAGCGTCGATCCTTCCTCGACGGTGAGGTACGAAGCGAGAACTGTTGCGCCGGCCGGTCCGTCGACGCCGAGTGTCACGCAGTTCGTGACACTCGCCATTGCGGTGATCTGGGCGTCCACTTCGCCGAGTTCGATACGGAATCCGCGAATCTTGACCTGGAAGTCGCTGCGCCCGACGTATTCGATGGTGTGATCGCTTCGCCAGGAGGCGATGTCACCGGTGCGGTACATCCGGTCGCCTGGCTTGCCGAAGGGGTCGGCCACGAATCGTTCGCTGGTCAGGCCGGGACGCCGGTGGTATCCGCGAGCCAGGCCGATGCCGGCGATGTACAGCTCACCGGGAGCTCCGACGGGTACAGGTTGCAGGCGCGAATCGAGGATCATCTCGTGCACACCGCGGATCGGGCCACCGATCGTGATGGGTGCGCCCACCGTCATGGGTTCGCTGATGTCGGCCATGACGGTTGTCTCGGTCGGGCCGTAGGCGTTGACGAATTCTCGTCCGGGAGCCCACAGACCGACGAGATGCGGCGGTAGAGCCTCTCCCCCGACGACGACGTGCCGGAATTCGTCCAGACCGGCCGGGTCGACGGTGGCGAGCGCTGCAGTGGTGACGAACGCGTGAGTGACGTGTTCACGGCGGATCAGACTTGCCAGTTCGGCGCCGCCGTAGATGTCGGTCGGGACGATCACCATTGTTGCTCCGACACCGAATGCCTGCAGGTACTCGAAGATGGCTCCGTCGAAGCTGGGGGTGGCGAAGTGCAGGGTCCGAGAGTGCTGATCGGCGTGGAATCGACGTTGCTGGTCGAGCGCGAAGCTGTCGAGTCCGGTGTGAGTGACGACGACTCCCTTGGGTCGGCCGGTGGATCCCGAGGTGTAGACCACGTACGCGGCGTTGTCCATGACTACCGGTGCACGCCGTTCGTCCTGGGTGATCGGCAGCGTGCAACTGGTGGCGACGTCGTCGTCGAATGCTTCTTCTCCGAGCACCAACCAGGACACGATGGGTGGCAATGTGTCGATGGCGTCGACGACCGTCAACCCGAACAACACTTCGGAGTCGCTGAGCATGTGTTCGATTCGGTCGGCCGGGTAGGTGGGGTCGACGGGTACGAATGCCGCGCCGGTCTTGGCCACTGCCCACACCGCGAGTACTGATTCGACCGACCGTTCGATGCCGATGGCTACCGACGTCTCGGGCCCGGCGCCGCGGCGAATCATGGCTCTGGCCAACTGGTTCGAGCGCCGGTCCAGTTCGGCGTAGGTCATCGACCGGCTGCCGGCCGAGAGCGCGATGCGGTCGGGATAGGTGGCGGAGACGTCGGCGAGGATCTCCGGGAGCGTGCGAGCAGAGCGACCCGGGGAGCCGAAGACCGGCGCAAGATCACGGCTCTCGAACTCTGTGAGAACCTGCAGGCGGGCCAGCGGCTGATCCGGTGCCGAGGCCAGTTGCTCGAGGACTATGCCCACGCGCTCGGTGATCTTCGCGACTTCGCGGGCGGAGAAGTGCGTCGGCAAGTACTCCATCTTCAGGTTCAGCGTGTCACTTTCCGACGCGACAACGGCAATCGGATAGTGCGCCGAGTCGCGTCCGTCGATGCCGAGAACGTGCATTCCCGCGATGTCGGTGTCGGCGGTCAGGGCTGCCTCGTCGACGGGATACGACTCGAATACCGTCAGTGTGTCGAAGGAACCCGCGGCGCCCACTGCTCCCGCGATGTCCGACAGTCCGATGTGGTGGTGGTCGAGCAGTGACGCTTGCTCGGATTGGACGCGAATGGCCAGTTCCGCGAGGGTTTCTCGGGCGTCGAGGCGGACTCGTACGGGCACTGTGTTGATGAACAGGCCGACGATCGATTCCACACCAGACACCTGTGGTGGGCGTCCGGACACGGTTCCACCGAAGACGACGTCGTCGCGGCCGAGGAGTTCGGCGAGCACGATTCCCCAGGCCACTTGGACCAGGGTCGCCATGGTCAGTCCACGGCTTCGCGCGAACGCGCGAAGGGTCTGGGCCCGTTCGGTCGGCAGCGAGTACGAGTGAATGTCACTGGCAACGGTTTCGGCGGCCGTGCTCGCTTGCGAGAGTTGGGTGGATGTGTCCACGCCACGTAGCGCTTCCTGCCATGCGCGCAGCGACGAGTCGGGGTGCTGCTTCGAGATCCAGGTGAGGTAGTCGCGATACGACTGAACTCTGGGCAGAATCTCGGGGTCGCCGTCGGTTGCGTAGAGAGTCAGCAGGTCTCGCAGTAACAGCGGGGTTGACCAGCCGTCGAGCAGGATGTGGTGGTTCGTCACGACGAAGCGTGATGTGTCCGGTCCGATTCGCACGAGCATGAACCGGATCAGTGGGGCTGTTTCCATGTCGAAACGATGAGCGCGGTCGCGTTCGAGCAGCTGACCGAATGCGAGTTCACCGTCTTCGGCCCCGGACAGGTCGATCTCGGCCCAGCTGATCTCGAGACCGGAACGGATCACCTGCAGCGCCCGACCTCCCGGCGCGGAGACGAACCCCGCGCGCAGGCTCGGATGACGGTCGACCAAGGCCTGGGACGCGCGGCGCAACCGCGACGAGTCCACCCGTCCGCCGAGTTCGAGCGTCAGTTGCACCATGTACGGATCGATTTCGGTTTCGTCGAACTGGGCGTGGAAGAGCATGCCCGACTGCAGGGGTGACAGTGACCAGACGTCGGTCAGGTCGGGGAATCTGCGCTCGAGCTGTTCGATGCTCTGTTGATCTGTGGTGACGAGATCGAGATCGGTAGGCGTGAGTTCGCGCTCGGAGTGTCGGTCCACGTAGTCACTCAGCGCGCCGAGTGCTCGGGCCCAGAGCTCCGCCAGTTCGGCGACCTCGGCCTCGCTGAGAATGCCGCGAGGGAAAGACCATGTAGCGCGCAGAATCGGACCTTGTGCGGTGTCGGTGGTGACGGCGTTGATGTCGAGCACCGACGCGGCGGCAAGCTCTCCGCTGTGCGCTTCGTCGAGGGTCACCTCCGAGATCGGCAGCCACGGTACTTCGCCGTGCTCGGGATCCGAGCCGGCGAAACGTCCGAGGTAGTTGAACGAGATCTGCGGCGTGGGCAGCGCCCTCAGTTCCTCGCTTCGATCGAGGTACTTCAAGATGCCGAAGCCGATTCCGTTGTCGGGAAGGTCGAGCAGCGTTTCCTTGACGAGCTTCACGGCTGAGGCGGCGGTTGATCCACCGGACAGCGCGTCGACGACGTCGAGCCCGGTCAGGTCGATTCGCACCGGGAACAGGGTGGTGAACCAGCCGACCGTGCGCGAGAGGTCGGCGCCCGGTGCAGCGTTCTCCTCACGTCCGTGTCCTTCGAGATTGACGAGCACTTCCCCGCTGCGCTGTCCGCGCGATCGACGCCAGGCGGTGACGGCAATCGCGAGAGCTGCGAGCAGTCCGTCGTTCACCGAGCCACCGAAATGCTGCGGCACGGTCGAGATGATGTTTTCGGTCACCGAGGTCGGTACGTCGACGCTGATGCGGTCGACTGTCGCTCCGACGTCGACGGCGGGGTCGAGCCCGCGCGTCCCGAGCAGTGGTTCGTCGGTCCGCATCTTCGACCACAGGTCGATCTCGTCGCGTCGATCCGCGGCGGTCTCGGCGAGCGCTGTCGCCCAGCGACGTATCGAGGTTCCGCCAGGCGGAAGTATCGGAGTGTCGCCCTCGAACGCCGAAGCATATGCGGTGACCAGGCCGGGGACGATGATTCGCCAGGACACGCCGTCGACCGCGAGGTGGTGGAGGACCAGGAGCAACCGTCCCGCCTCGGGCCCGTTGCCGTTCGCGCTGACGGGATCCAACCAGACTGCGCTGATCATCGTGCCGTGTTCGGGATCGAGTCGGCTGGACGCGTCCTGCATCGCGGCTTCTGCTGCGCGGACGAATTCGTTCCCGCTGGTGGACACGACAGGGGTTCGGCGCAGGACGTCCGAGGCTGCGACGGTGCCGGGTTCGCGGATCTCGAGTTGGTGAGTGGCGGCGTCCAGGCGCGCCCGCAGCACGTCGTGGCGATCGAGGATCGTCTGCAGTGCTCGCTCCAGCGCGGGGCCGGACACGTCTGACGGCAGTGCGATCAGTGCGCTCTGGCTGTAACTGCGGATCGTGCTCAGGTCACCGCGACCGCGTTCGACGAGCCACTCCATGATCGGAGTGAGCGGTAGCATACCGACTCCCCCGCCCGGCACTTCCGTGAGAACCGGTGTGGTTTCCGATGATTCGACAAGGAGCACCTTGGTGAGTCCGGCAACCGTCTTCGCTTCGAAGACGTCCCGCGGAGTGAAGACGAGACCTGCGGACTTCGCCCGTGAGACGAGTTGAATCGACATGATCGAATCGCCGCCGAGACCGAAGAACGAATCGTCCACTCCGATATTGCCCCGCCCCAGTACTTCCGCGAAGAGGTCGGCAAGGACCGCTTCGGTAGCGGTGGCTGGTGCTCGCGTCGCCTCCGTTGTTCCGGTCACTGTGAAGTCCGGAGCCGGGAGGCTGCGTCGGTCGAGCTTTCCGTTGACTGTCAGCGGAAGCGACTCGAGGACGACGATCGCGGTGGGCACCATGTACTCCGCGAGTTCGGCGGCGACGAAGTCGGTCACCGTCGCTGAATCGACGGTACTGCCTGTTTCGGCGACCACGTACCCGACGATCCGCGGTGACGCTCCCTCCGTGCGAACAAGTGCCACCGAGGCCGCGACGCCGGGGCAGCGGAGCATTGCGGCTTCGATCTCTCCGAGTTCGATGCGGAAACCGCGCACCTTCACCTGGAAATCACTACGGCCCACGTACTCCAACTGCCCCGCGTCGTTCCACCTCGCCAGGTCCCCGCTCCGATACATTCGATCCCCCGAACTACCGAATGGATCGGGAAGGAACCGCACCGAAGTCAATGCGGGTTTCCCGAGGTATCCCCGAGTCACCTGATCGCCGGCGACGTACATTTCACCGACGACGCCTGGTGGTACCAAGTTCAGTCGCCGGTCGAGTACGTAGACGGACAATCCTGGTACGGCTCGCCCGATGATGCTCGCCGATGCATGCTCGCTGTCGTTGCGGTCGAGCGCGATTCGACTGACGTGCACTGTCGTCTCGGTGATCCCGTACATGTTGACCAGCGTCGGCGCTGTGTCCGCGCGACGGTCGTACCACTTGCGCAATTGCCCGAGATCGAGCGCTTCTCCACCGAAGACGACGTAACGCAGTGCAAGGTCGGGGTCCGTACCGTTCGGTGAGTACGCGCGATCGGCTTCGGCGAGTTGGTAGAAGGCGGTGGGTGTTTGGTTCAGCACCGTCACTCGCTCACGGCGGAGCAGTTCGTGGAACATGTCCGGCGATCTGGTCGTGTAGTAGTCGACGACGACCAACCGGCCACCGTGCAGCAGCGGACCCCACAGCTCCCAGACGGAGAAGTCGAATGCGTACGAGTGGAACATCGTCCACACGTCCGTGTTGTCGAATCCGAACGTCGGGGATGTGTTGTCCATCAGGGTCAGCACGTTTCGGTGGCTGACCTGGACGCCTTTGGGGCGCCCGGTGGATCCGGAGGTGTAGATGATGTACGCGATCGAGTCGGGCAGAAGTGGTGTGGTCCGGTCCGCGTCGGTGATGCGATGGGGCGCGGAGTGATCGAGGCGTACCGCGATCTCCGGCGATCCGAGTTCGACGATGTCGATGCCGGATTCGACGATCTCCGAAGGAAGGTCGCTTCGGAAGTCTCCGGTCGTGACCAGGCATACCGGCCGCGCGTCGTCGAAGAGGAAGCGCATGCGCTCGGCCGGGTAGGTGATGTCGACCGGCAGGTATGCCGCACCGGTCTTGATGACGGCGACGAGCGCGAGCACGAGATCGGTGGTTCTGGGCATCGCGACGGCAACCACGGATTCCGGACCGATACCGCGGCCGATCAGTAGCCGCGCCAGGCGGTTCGCGCGCCCGTCCAGTTCGGCGTACGTCATTGCAGCGTCGCTGTCGTTGACGGCGGTCGACGACGGATGTGCTGCAACAGCTTCGAAGAATCGGTCCGCGATGTTGTCGGCCGGAGCCGGTTCGGCGTGAGTGTTCCACTCGGTCAGCATCTGTCGACGCTCGTCGGCGCCCACGACGTCGATGTCACCGGTAGGAGTCGACGGCTCTCGGGAGACCACCTCGAGGAGGGTGAGCAGTCTGCGTGAGAACGATTCGATCAATTCACCGTCGAACAGGTCTGTGGCGTAGATGAATTCGGCGTCGATTCCAGCGGTTCCGCCATCCGCGTCGTAACGCTCGGTGACCGAGAGTTGCAGATCGAACTTGGCGACGGGTAGGTCGAACTCGACTCCCGAGACCGACAGTGCTGGCAGTTCGAGTTTCGGTAGCGCGTTGTTGCGGAACTCGATGAGGATCTGGAACAACGGAGTGTGTGACGTCGAGCGTTCCGGGTCGAGCGCGTCGACCAACCGTTCGAAGGGCAAGTCTGCGTGCTGGAACGCACCGAGATCGCCCTCGCGAACCTGGGCGAGTACGTCCTCGAACGTCGCGGCGGGCTCGATCTGTGTCCGCAGCACGAGAGTGTTGACGAACATTCCGACCAGGTGATCGAGTTCGGCCTCTCCGCGTCCGGCGACGGGTGTACCGATGGCGATGTCCTCCGTATCAGCCAGGCGCGCTGCGAGTACTGCCAGGGCCGCGTGCATGACCATGAACATGGTGCTGCCGTGCTCGCGGGCCAGATCGGTCAGCGCTCGATGGATCTGCGGCGATACAGCGAACCGGTGGACCGAGCCCACCATGGTCGGCTTCGCCGGACGTGCGGACGAGGTCGGCAGCGCGATCGGCTCGCCCAGTCCCGCGAGGCGGTCCTTCCAGTAGTCGAGCTGACGGGTCAGGGCGGAGTCCGGATCGTCCTCGGAGCCGAGCACTTCGTGCTGCCACACAGCGAAGTCGCCGTACTGCACGGCCAGTTCCGACCAGTTCGGCGCACTGCCGGCGCTACGGGCCGCATAGGCCGCTGCCACGTCCGCTGCCAGGGGGTTCATCGAGAACCCGTCGGCGACGATGTGGTGGACGACGATAACGAGTACGTGCCTGCGTGGGTCCCCGTCGACACGCAGGACCGCGCAGCGGATCGGAACTTCGGCCGAGGCGTCGAAGCCTGCCGAGGCCAGTTCGAGGATTCGATCGGACACTCGTGCAGCAGTGACGATTTCCGGCTCCAGGATCGGCACGACCTCCTCGCTGGACATCACCTGCTGCACCGGCTGTCCGTCGATCGAGGGGAACGTCGTCCGCAAGCTTTCGTGGCGACCCAGTACGTCCGCTACCGCGTCCTGCAATGCGGCGAAGTCCAGGTCGCCGTCGAGGCGTACAGCCAGGGGAACGTTGTAGGCAGGGGACGTCACGTCGAACTGGTTGAGGAACCACATCCGCTTCTGTGCCAACGACACGGGCAGTGGGTCCGGGCGAGATCGCCGAGTCAACGGTGGTCTGGGATGCTCGCCGCGGCCGACGCTCTCCGCCAGACGCGACAGCTGCCGAACTGTCGGGGATTCGAACAATCCTCGAACGCCGATGTCGGTGCCGAGGAGTGCGTTGACGCGGGCGATGACGCGGGTCGCGGTCAGGGAGTTTCCACCGACGTCGAAGAAGTGGGTGTCGACGCCGATCGGGGACACGCCGAGCGCGTCCTCGAAAACGCCCACCACCAGCCGTTCGAGCTCGGTGGCAGGTGCGGTGAGTGTTTCGGCATCGGTGTCGAAACGAGGCGCGGGAAGTGCAGCCCGATCGACCTTGCCGACGCCGGTCAGTGGTAGTTCGTCGAGCACGACGACGCTCGCGGGCACCATGTGTGCCGGCAGTACTTCCCGTGCCGCTGCTCGGACGTCCTCGGCGCTTACCGGGCGTTCGTCGTCACAGACGACGTATGCCGCCAGAGCCTGCTCGTCGGAGGGTCCGCGCACCGCCAACGTGACCGCGTACTCGACGCCTGGCAGCTGACCCAACGCCGTGTCGACCTCACCGAGTTCGATACGGAATCCGCGGATCTTGACCTGGAAGTCGCTGCGTCCGAGGTATTCGATGGTGCGGTCACTGCGCCAGCGCACCACGTCGCCGGTGCGGTACATCCGCTCCCCCGGCTCGCCGTACGGGTTCGCGACGAATCGTTCGCTCGTCAGCGGTGAGCGCCCGTGATAGCCGCGCGCGAGTCCGACTCCGGCGACATACAGTTCGCCGGGAACTCCGACGGAAACCGGTTGAAGTCTGCGATCGAGGACGACCTCACTGAATCCGCGGTTCGGCGGCCCGAGATACACCTTCTCGCCGGCCGGAATCGGGTCGCTGAGGTTGCAGGAGATGGTCGTTTCGGTGGGTCCGTAGACGTTGACGAACGATCTTCCCGGCGCCCAGGTGCGCACCAGGTCTGCCGAGGGTGCCTCGCCGCCCACCGTGATGGTGGTCAGTTCGTCGATTCCCTCGGGATCCACCGACGTCAGCGCTGCGGGCGTGACGAACGCGTGGGTGACATGTCCCTCACGGAGAACGTCGGCCAGTTCGGTTCCTCCGTAGACGGTGGTGGGAGCCACGACCAGTTCGCCGCCGACGGCGAAGGCGAGCAGATACTCGAGGACGGAGGCGTCGAAGCTCGGCGAGGCGAAGTGCAGTGCGCGCGAATGCTCCGTGAGGCCGTAGCGATGACGCTGTTCGTCGGCGAAGTTCTCGAGTCCGGTATGGGTGACGACGACGCCCTTGGGTCGTCCGGTCGAGCCCGAGGTGTAGATGAGGTAGGCGGTGTTCTCCAGCCGTGGGGTTCCTCGCCGCTCGTCCGCACGTAGCGGCGCCGTGGAGATACCGGCGAAGCGAGTGACATTGTTCGGGTCGTCGAGTGCAATCCACGTCGTCGCACCGCCGTCGCCGGGTGTGTGGGCTGCAGTGGTCAATCCGAGCGCGGATGCCGAATCCTCGAGCATGAACGAGATCCGGTCACTCGGGTAGCGAGGATCGATCGGCACGAAGGCGGCGCCGGTCTTGGTGATCGCCCAGACCGCCGCGACGGATTCGAAGGAACGTTCCACACAGATCGCTATCCGTGAATCCGGGCCGGCGCCTTCCGCGATCAGCACGCGCGCCCACTGATTCGACGCCTCGTCCAGTTCTCGGTACGTCAACTTTCTCTCACCACAGGACAGTGCGACCCGTTCGGGGAATCTGCCGGCGGTGTCGGTGAAGATGCGATCGAGGGTCCTGACCGAGCGGCCTTGCTGTCCTCGCGCGGGAACCAATTGCTGCACTTGCGAATCCGGCATCAGGCGCAGCTTCGCCAGCGGGAGATCCGGTTGTGCGGTGATCAGCTCGAGGGTGCGCAGCAACCGGTCCGCGATCGCGTCGATGTCGTGATCGCCCAGGACCCCCGGGAAATACTCGAACTTGAGCCGCAAGCGCCCGTCTGCCGCGGAGGCAACGATCGCGAGTGGATAGTGCGCGGCGTCCTCGGCGTCGTGGACGTCGAGAACGTGCATTCCGGCGATGTCGGTGCCGGAGGAGAGTCCACCGCGGTCGACGGGATACGACTCGAAGACAGTCAGGGTGTCGAACGATGCAGCGGCTCCCACTGCCGAAGTGATGTGCGAAAGCCCCACATGATGGTGATCGGACAACCGCGCCTGTTCCGCTTGGACGCGAATGCACAGCGCTGCCAGTGACTCTCGCGGGTCGAGACGAACTCGGACGGGGACGGTGTTGATGAACAAACCCACCATCGACTCGACGCCCGACACCTGGGGTGGTCTTCCGGAGACGGTTCCACCGAAGACTACGTCGTCGCGGCCGAGGAGTTCGGCGAGCACGATTCCCCAGGCCACCTGGATCAGGGAGGCTGTCGTCAGGCCACGGGAGCGGACGAATCCACGCAGAAGTTCCGTCTCACGTTCTCCGAGGGCTGTGGTGGTCGAGCGTGAGGTAGCGCCGTCCTCGTCGACGGCGTGAGTTCCGGTGAGCAGTGTCGGGTCGTCGAGTCCGCGGAGTGCTTCGCCCCAGGCTTCGATCGACACACTGTCGTCGCGAGTGCTGATCCAGCTCAGATAGTCCCGGTAGGGGTGCACACGTGGGATGGCACTGTGATCACTGTCGGTGGCGTAGAGGGTCAGCAGGTCACGGACCAGCAATGGCATCGACCATCCGTCGAGGAGGATGTGGTGGTTGGTCAGGATCAACCGGTACGCGTCGTCTCCGGTGCGCAGAAGCAGGAACCGCAGCAAGGGCGGCGTAGCCATGTCGAAGCCTCGCACCCGATCCGCATGGAGGAGTTCGCGTATCTCGGTTGCCTGTTCGGTGGGAGCCAGCGGAGAGATGTCGATCTCGGTCCACGGCACGTCCACGTCGGCGCTGATCACCTGCACCGATCGCCCACCGGTATCGGTCGTGAAGGCCGCGCGCAAGTTCTCGTGTCTGTCGAGCAACGCCTGTGCGGCGCGGTGCAACCGGGACGCGTCGACGCCGTCGAGTTCGAGCGCCAGTTGGACGGTGTACGCGTCGACTGTGTGTTCTGCGTAGCGCGCATGGAACAGCAGTCCGGATTGCAGCGGCGAGAGGGACCAGACGTCGGTCAGCGTCGGGAACTCGCGTTCGAGGCGGTCGATGGACTCCTGGTCCAGGTCGATCAGGTCGATGTCCGACGGTGTGAGGCCGCCGCGTTCGCTCTGCTCGGCGAACGTGGCCAGAGCGCGCAACGCCTGCACCCAGAGTTCGGCGATGGCGCGAGCATCGCGCTCTGCCAGCACGTCAGTGGGATAGGCGATAGTGGCACCGATGTGTGGTGCACCCGAGATTTCGGTGGTAACGACATTGACGTCCAGTACCGAGCCCACGGGCATGTCGGACTGTGCTACCCCTTCCAGGTCGACGTCACGGGCCAGTGCCCAGTCCCCCAGCGACTCTCCTGGTTCGGTGCCGGAAAAACGACCGAGATAGTTGAACGAGATCTGCGGTTGGCGGAGGTGTTCGAGATCCGCTCGACCCACCTCGTCGAGGTAACGCAGTACTCCGTACCCGATGCCGCTGTCCGGAACTCCCAACAGTTCTTCCTTGACACGCTTGAGCACCACCGCTGCCTCGGGGCCGCTGCGCATCACGTTCGCGATGTCGATGTCGGCGAGGTCGATCCGCATCGGGAAGACACTCGTGAACCAGCCGACCGTGTGTAGGACGTCCGCACCGGGCACCACGTGAGCTTCGCGTCCGTGACCCTCCATCGAGACGAGTACGTTGTCGGTTCGTGTGCCCCTTGCCTGTCGCCACTGCGTCAGTGCCAGTGCGAGCGCAGCAACGAGACCGTCGTTGACCGATCCACCGAAGAGCGCTGGAAGGGTTGTCAGGACTGTGTCGGACAGTTCGGCGGGCACGTCGGCGACGACTCTGCCGACCGAGTGGAAGGTGTCGAGCCGCGGGTCGAGTGGCCGGGTTCCGATCAGTGGATCGTCACCTTCGAGGATCGAACGCCACCGGGGCAATTCGACTCTTCGGCCTGGCGCGATGTCACGGAGCGCATACGACCAACGACGGACCGACGTACCCGGGTACGACGGCTCAGGCTCCTCACCGGCATCGATGCGGTGGAATGCCGACGCAAGTTCCGGTACGAGCACGCGCCAGGACACGCCGTCCACCGCGAGGTGGTGGATCACCAGCAGCAACCGGCCGGTGTTGCGTACGCCGGACAACCAGACGACCCGCACCATCTCGCCCCGGACGGGGTCGAGTTCTCGGCGCGCACCACTCAGAGCAGCGACGATCGCCGCGTCGAACACTGCGGTGCCCGGCTCGGCCTCTACCTCGATCACCCGGCAGATGTCCTCGGCTGCAACAGATCCCGGGTCGTCGACAACGAGCCTGCGCTCGCCGTCCAGTTCGAGACGCGCGCGAAGGATGTCGTGACGATCGAGAACGACTTGAAGCGCTGCGGTCAACTGCTCCACGCTGTGCAGCCCTAGCGGCGCATTGAGAAGAGTCGCTTGGGAGAACGAATCGAGACCCTGGAGATCGGAGCCGAGCCGGTCGAGCCACCACTGAGCCACCGGCAACAACGGCACGTGGCCAACCCCGCCTCCGGGAAGTTCTTCGAGCACCTCGGGTTCGTCGTCCTTGGTCGATGCCAGCAAAACCGCAAGACCGGCGACCGATTTCACCTCGAAGACGTCACGCGGGGTGAACACGAGCCCGGCGTCGCGGGCACGGGCGACGAGCTGAATCGACATGATCGAATCGCCGCCCATCGAGAAGAACGAGTCGTCGACGCCCACCGATTCGACACCGAGGACATCGACGAACAAGGCGGCCAGCGTGCGCTCGGTATCGGATTCGGCAGCCCGCGAGCGTGCCTGGGTTGCTCGCAGGTCGGGAACCGGCAGGGCTCGGCGGTCGAGCTTTCCGTTGGCAGTCATCGGCAGTTCGTCGAGCACGACCACCGCCGCAGGAACCATGTACGGGGCCAGAGCCGAGCCTGCGAACGCGATGACGGCCTCGGGATCGACAGTCTGAGCATCGTTGGCGGGCACGACGTATCCGACGATTCGCGCGGCGCCTCCGTCACGTTCGAGCGTGGTCACCACGGAATGCGCGACCCCGGGGTAACGAGCCAGAACTGCTTCGATCTCGCCGAGTTCGATGCGGAATCCACGAATCTTGACCTGGAAATCGCCTCGGCCCTGGTACTCGAGTTCGCCGTTCTTGTTCCACCTGGCGAGGTCGCCGGTGCGGTACATCCGCGAGCCGGCACTGCCCGCGGGATTGGGCACGAATCGTTCGGCGGTGGTGCCGGCGCGGTTGCGGTAACCGCGGGCGAGTCCGTCGCCGCTGACGTACAGCTCCCCCGTGACTCCGACCGGGACGCGGTGTAGGCGATTGTCGAGGACCCACGCCGTGATGCCTCTCGACGGGCGACCGATCGTCACTCGATCGGCCGGGGACATCGGCTCGGTGATGCTGGCGACGACCGTCGATTCGGTCGGTCCGTAGGCATTGATCATGATCCGGTGATCACTGACCCAGGCGGCGACGAGATCGGGCGGGCAGACGTCGCCACCCGTTCCGATGCAGACCAGCTCGTTCAGTTCGCTCGGATCGACTGTAGCGAGAGCAGCGGGGGTGATGAAGGCGTGCGTGATGTGCTGGTCGGCGATCAGGCTCGTCAGTTCGGTTCCGCCGATGATGCTCGGTGGAGCGATGACCATCGTGGCCCCGGCACCAACAGCCATCAAGAGTTCGAGAATCGAGGCGTCGAAGCTCGGTGAGCTGAAATGCAGCGTGCGGGAGGTCGATTCCACTCCGAATCGACTACGTTCCTGTTCGGCGAGTGCCGAAAGCCCACGGTGAGTGACCATGACGCCTTTGGGGACGCCGGTGGAACCGGAGGTGTAGATGACATAGGCAGGATTGTCCAGAGAGACCGTTCCCGACAGTTCCGAGGCCTCCAGCCGCTGATCTCCGAACTGTTCGAGGGTTGCCAGTGTCTCGGCCTGATCGAGCAGAACTGCGTCTGCCTCGTCGGGGACGACACCCACATGCTCGGCGGTGGTGAGGACGACGCCCGCTCCCGAGTCGTTGATCATGTGATGTACGCGGTCGACGGGGTACGCCGGGTCGACGGGTACGAATGCGGCGCCGGTCCGAGCAACCGCCCAGATCGCGACCACGGAGTCCAGTGAGCGTGGCAATGCCAGGGCGACAACGGATTCCGGACCTGCCCCGCGGCCGATCAACAGTCGTGCAAGCCGATTGGCGCGGCGGTCCAGATCGGAGTACGTCAGATGTCGGTCGCCGAAAATCAGTGCAGGTCTTTGCGGTTCGTCGACGTACTTCCGCTCGAGCAACGTCGAGAAGTGAACCTGGTCGGGAAGTTCCGGTGCAGACACGACGCTGATCGTGTCGGTGTCGACCACGAGATCGATGTCGCCGACCGGCGTGTGCGGTGATTCGGTCACCGCACCGAGGATCCGAATCAGATATCGAGCGAAACCTTCGACGGTCGACTCGTCGAACAGGGCGCTCGCATAGGTGAACCCGGCCTCGATTCCCGCGGGCCTGCCTTCCTCGTCGAACTTCTCGGCAAGCGTGAGTTGCAGATCGAAATTCGAGACGGCGGATTCGAGTTCGAGGACCTCGACGTCGAGGTCCGTCAGACGAACCGCTGGTCGACTGGTGTTCTTGAACTCCAGCATCACCTGGAACAACGGTGAATGCGAAGTCGACCGCTCCGGAGCCAGCGCATCGACGACGCGCTCGAAGGGGACGTCTGCATGAGCGAAGGCGTCGAGGTCGGTGCTGCGAACTCTGGCCAACAGATCGGTGAACGAGGCTGCCGGGTCGACGTCGGCGCGAAGCACCAATGTGCCGACGAACATACCGACCATCGGATCGAGGAGGGCATTTCCGCGCCCGGCGATCGGTGAGCCGATCGTGATGTCTTCCATGCCGGACAACCTCGCCACGAGCACTGCGTATGCGGCGTGTATCGCCATGAACATACTGCTTCGGTGTTCGATCGCGGTTTCGCTCAGACGACGGTGGATGCCGGCATCGATGTCGAATCGAACGACGCCGCCCGAGAGATCCTGTACACGCGGCCGCGGTCGATCTGCGGGGAGCGCAAGAAGTTCGGGAACACTCGCCAGTTGACGTGTCCAGTACTCGAGCTGACCGGCAAGAGTGCTGTCCGATTCGTCGATCCGACCGAGAGCCCTCTCCTGCCAGATAGCGAAGTCCGCGTACTGGACTGGAAGAGGAGACCAGTCGGGCGCCTCACCTCGATGCCGTGCCGAGTACGCGGTCATCACGTCGAACGCCAACGGTGCCATCGAGAATCCGTCGGCGCAGATGTGATGGACGACCACAGTCAGGACGTGATCTTCTGGGTCGACCTCGATCAGTTCCGCCCTGATCGGCGGAGCCTGCGTCACGTCGAAGCCCCTCGAGGCGACACGTTCGATCTCCCCGAGCACCGCTTCGGTGTTCGCGGCCACCACCGGCAGCGCACCCAACGCTTCACCGGGTTCCACGATCACCTGCGCCGGCACTCCCTCGATCATGGGAAACAGCGTGCGCAGCGATTCGTGGCGAGTAAGCACGTCGGTGATCGCGCCCTCCAACGCGGCAACGTCCAACCGGCCTCTCAGCCTGATCGCAATGGCGACGTTGTATGCCGCGGACGTGACGTCGAATTGATTGACGAACCACATGCGCTTTTGTGCCAGCGAAAGCGGGATCGTCTGTGGCCGCGGCAAGGCCTCGAGCGGAAGGACTACCGGTCCCCCTCGCGCCGTGGCGCACTCGACCGCCAACTGTGCAACGGTCGGCGCGTCGAACAACTCTCTGATCGACAGGTTCAACGACAGCGAATCGTTCACGCGCGCCACCGCGCGGGCAGCGACGAGACTGTTTCCGCCGATCTCGAAGAAGTTGTCGTGAACACCGACTGCCCCGGATTCCAGAAGCTCTTCGAAGATCGCCGCCAATTGCGCTTCGAGCGGTGTTCGCGGCGCCAGATACGTCTGCGAGCTGTCGAAGCTGGGCGCGGGCAGAGCCTTCCGATCGAGCTTGCCGGTCGAGCCGAGCGGGAACACGTCGAGGGCGATGACCACTGCAGGGACCATGTAGGCCGGAAGGAGACCTCTCAACTCGGTGCGTAGGCCGTCCGTGTCGATCGAAGTGCCGGTCGCTGCGATGACGTAGCCGACCAAGCTGTCACCGACGACGTCGTCGTGATGGACGAGAGCAGCAGCTTGCGCGACGCCGGGCAGCCTGAGCAACGCTGCTTCGACCTCGGCGAGTTCGATGCGCTGGCCGCGGATCTTGACCTGGAAATCGCGTCGACCGACGTAGTCGAGCAGCCCGTCGGCGCGCCACCGGACGACATCACCGGTGCGGTACATCCGGGTGCCCGACGGGCCGTACGGATCGGCCACGAATCTGTCTGCGGTCAGATCGCTGCGCCCGAGGTATCCGCGCGCCAGTTGTACTCCCGCCAGGTACAGCTCGCCGTGAACGCCGACCGGAACGGGATGCAGCCGCCCGTCGAGGACATAGAGCTGGGTGTTCCACACGGGCGCACCGATGGGAACGGTGACGGTCATGTCTGGGGTGAATTCGGCGGCGCTGACGTCGACGGCAGCCTCCGTGGGGCCGTACAGGTTGAACAATCCTGCAGAACTCAGACGGGTGAACGCCTCCGCAGTGGTCGGCGCAAGAGCTTCACCGCTGCAGAACACCTGACGCAGGCTCGCGCACTGCCCGGCAGTCGCGACAGCGACGAATTCCGCGAGCATCGACGGAACGAAGTGCGCCGTCGTGACGCCCTTTTCCGCGATCAACGCCGACAGGTATCCGGGATCTCGGTGCCCCTCCGGTTCCGCGATCACCAACTGCGCGCCGGTCTGCAGGGGCCAGAACAGTTCCCACACCGAGACGTCGAAGGTCACCGGAGTCTTGTGCAACACCACGTCCGACGTGTGAAGTGGGTAGGTGTCCTGCATCCACAGCAGGCGATTGACGATCGAACGGTGCGATACTGCAACACCTTTCGGCCGACCCGTCGATCCGGACGTGAAGATAACGTAAGCAGCATTGTCCGGGTGGAGGGGTCCGACCCGATCAGCGTCGGTGATCGGCGCCGTCGTGGACACCTGACGATCGAGATCGACGTCGACGATCGGGACTCGCGAGGGAAAAGCTCCGTGGTCCTGGGGCCTGCTCAGCACGCAGACGGGTTCCGCGATGTCGAAGACGTACGCGATGCGTTCGGCGGGATGATCGGGGTCCACCGGGACGTATGCCGCACCGGCACGGATCACGGCGTGGACCGCGACGAGTAGTTCCGGAGACCGGCGAATCGACACCGCGACGCGCATGTCCGGGCCGACGCCTCGGCCGATGAGGGTTCTGGCGAGATCGCTCACCCTCGCGTCGAACTCCGCATACGTCAGCGTTCGCTCACCGAAGATCAGCGCGGCCTTCTCGGGTGTCCGGGCTGCCTGCTCTGCCGACAGGTCGGCCAGGGTAGTGATCGGTACCGCGTGCTCGGTGGCATTCCACCGCTCGAGGACCAGTTCTGCCTCGCCCGGAGCTGTGAGGTCGACGTCGCCGACGACGGAGTCCGGATGCGCAGCTACCGCGTCGAGCAGCATCGTGAAACGATCGGCCAGGCCCGACATGGTGTCCGAGTCGAAAAGTTGACTGGCGTAGTTCATCTGGCCGTCGAGATGGTCGCCGCGATCGGTGAGGATGACCTGAAGATCGAACTTTGCCGCGCCCGTGGACAGTTCGTCGACCGTGACCTCGAGCTCGGGCAAAGTGACCTCGGTGGGAGCGGCGCCCTGCATCACCAGCATCACCTGGAACAGCGGCGTCTGGCGCTCTGCGAGGGATTCGACGAGTACGTCGTACGGGACTTCGGTGTGCTGCAAGGCCGCCACGTCGACGTCGCGGACACGGGTGAGAACTTCACCGAAGGTGAGCCCGCCGTCGAGAACGGTCCTGAGCACCACGGTGTTGACGAACATCCCGACGACGTCGTCGAGGGCGCGCTCACTCCGCCCGGCCACCGGAGTGCCGATCGTGATGTCGTTCGCTCCGCATTCTCGGCTGAGCAGGACGGCCAGTGCGGCGTGGATCACCATGAACGTGCTGACATCGCTGCGCGCCGCGATCTGGGCGACGCGGCGGTACGTCGCGGAGTCGATCCGGAAATCGAGATTGCCCCCGCGCAGTGAGACGCCCGCCGGCCGCGGATGATCCATCGGAAGTTCCGCGAGCTCCCCGCGGTCGGTGAGGGCGTGCGACCAGAACCGCAACTGCTCCGCCAGAATCGAATCCGGGTCGGACGCTTCGCCGAGCGCACCGCGTTGCCACTCGCTGAAATCGCCGTACTGCACTTCGAGTGGCAGCCACGCCGGAACGCGTCCGCTCGCCCTCGAGGCGTACGCGACCATGACGTCACGAGCCAGCGGCGCCATCGACAGGCCGTCCGCTGCAATGTGGTGCACGACGAGGACCAGGGTGTGCTCACGTTCGTTCACTTCGAGCAGAGTGGCGCGGATCGGCACCGATTCACTGACGTCGAATCCCTCTCGCGCAAGTTCACTCGCCCGCGCTGCGGCCGCTGCGGCCGGCACCGTTTCGACCTCGAGATGATCGAACATCTCGTCCACACCGAGAACGTGCTGTACCGGTCCACGAGCGCTCTCGGGGAAAACGGTCCGCAAGACCTCGTGCCGAACGATCACGTCCCGCAGTGCGGTGAACAGTGCGTCGACGTCGAGGTCGCCGGTCATCGAAACCGCGATCGGAATGTTGTACGCCGGCGAACTCGGATCGAGTTGATTGGTCAGCCACATTCGTTGCTGCGCCAGAGATACCGGTATCCGGTCAGGGCGATCGATACGCGTCAATGCGGGGGCACGTGTGTTCCGCGAGTCCGCGAGGTCGGCACGTGCAGCGAGAGCGGAGACGGTCGGCGCCTCGAAGAGGTCGAGAACGCTCAGCGTCGTTCCGAGCGCTCCGTTCACCCGCGACACGACGCGGGTCGCGATCAACGAGTCACCGCCGAGGTCGAAGAAACTGTCGTCTGCTCCTGCGCGGGTGATGCCGAGCAGATCGCAGAACACCGCCGAAATGCGCTTCTCGGTCGAGGTTTCGGGGGCACGGTATTCGGCCGAGCCGCCCGCCGAGTCGATGTCCGGTAACGCTTTCCTGTCGATCTTTCCTGCCGGAGTCAGCGGAATGGAATCGAGGACGACGATCCTCGACGGAACCATGTGGGGAGCCAACGAGGATCTCGCGTGGGCGATCAACTCGGAGTTGTCGATGTGTGTGCCCGCAACCGCTGTGACGTACGCGGCCAACAGTGTTTCCCCACTCGGGCCCGCAACTCCGGCGGTGACGGCCTGCGCGACGCTCGGGTGGCGGCGCAGTACGTCGTCGATCTCGCCGAGCTCGACGCGGAAACCGCGGATCTTGATCTGGAAGTCGCTCCGGCCGAGGTACTCCAGCTCACCGTCGCCGTTCCACCGCGCGAGGTCACCCGTGCGGTACATGCGCTCTCCTGCAGCACCGTTGGGGTCGGCCACGAATCGTTCGGCCGTGATCGTGGCACGCGCGTGGTATCCGCGCGCCAAGCCGACACCGCTCACGTAGAGCTCTCCGGCGACACCGATCGGCACCGGCTGAAGCCGCGAGTCCAGGAGGACGGCTGCGGCGCCGCGCATCGGCTTTCCGATGGTGACGGGAACATCGCTGCTCAATGGTCCGGTCAGGGTGGCGACGACGGTGGTTTCGGTCGGTCCGTACGCGTTGAACATCGAGCGTCCGTGTGACCATTGATCTACCAGCGCGGGTGAGCAGGCGTCGCCGCCGGTCACGACCACTCGTAGATCCGGTAGGCCGGCGGGATCGACTGTAGCCAGCGCGGCCGGGGTGACGAAGGCGTGGGTGACCCGGCCGACGCGCATCACCTGGGCCAGTTCGTCGCCGCCGTACACGGTGGGCGGCGCTATCACCATCGTCGCCGCGCCGCCGAAGGCAAGGAGAAGTTCCAGTACCGAGGCGTCGAAACTCGGCGAAGAGAAATGCAGGGTGCGGTCGCCTGGTTCGACTCCGAACCTGACTCGTTCTTCGTCGGCGAAGCTGCTCAGTCCACGGTGACTGACCACGACGCCTTTGGGGACGCCGGTAGATCCCGAGGTGTAGATCAGGTACGCCGGGTCGTCGTAGCGCACCCGGGAGCGACGTTCGGAGTCGTCGACCGGTGCATCCGAGCGGTATGTGTTCGGTTCGTCGGTGCTGAATTCGTCCAGAAGCAGCCAGTCCACCGAATCGGCGAGCCCTGCATGGTGTTCCCCCACGCTGATTCCGACAACAGCTCCCGAATCGGTGAGCATGTGCCGAATACGATCTTCGGGGTAGTGCGGATCTATCGGAAGGAAGGCACCGCCGGTCTTCGCCACCGCCCACGTCGCGGTCACGGATTCGATCGACCTCGACAGCGCAAGGGCGACATAGGTGCCGGGGCCGACTCCCCTGTCGATCAGTTCGCGGGCGAGTTTGTTCGACTCGGCGTCGAGTTCCCGGTAGCTCATCTCACGATCACCGAAAACGAGCGCTGGGGTATCGGGGTTCACAGCCGCGGCCCGGCGGAGGATGTCGGGAAGGGTCAACGGGGCGGACGCGGTCGCTCCCCGTGCCGGTACCAGGGACTCACGCTCGAACTCGTCGAGAAGATCGAGGTCTCCGACCGGCGTTCGCGGGGCTGCTGCTGCGCCGGCAAGGATGCGTACCAGTCGCGAGAGGAAGGCTGGGACCGTGGATTCGGCGTAGTGCTGCGTGGAGTATGCAACCTCGAGGGCGCCGGTATCCGCGTGGACCCCGATCGCCACATCGATGCCGGTAATCGCTGTCTCCTGCGAGCCGTCGTCGAGATGGACGTGCAACTCGGGCAGCTCGGGGACACCTGCTGCCGATCGAAGAACCAACGTTTCGCGTTCTCGAGCGAGAGAACTCACGAACTCGTCGAAAAACGCTTCCGGATCGACCTCGCAGCGCAGAGGCAAAGTCCCCCACTCGGTCCTCGTTCCGATCAACACGTCACGGCGCTCGGTCGATCTCGACAACAATGCCGCAAATGCCGCGTGGACAACGGCAAAGAGTGAAACACCTTCCGTACGCGCGAATGTGGCGACCGCGGGATCGAGCGGGACGCTCAGCCGAGTCGCGCCGGTGGGCTCCGATTCTGCGTCGATTCGCTCGAGCCCCAGGATGGAGCCCTCGTCGGCGTCCCCCAGATATCCAGCCCAGAACCTTTCGTTTTCCCTCCGCCGCGCGCTGCGTGCCCCGGCCTCGGCGCTTGCCGGATGAATTCGGCTCATCGGCGTGCCGGCCGGTGCTGCTGACAGTTCTGCGACCAACTCGGTGAACGCCCGGTGATGTTCGGCCAGTTCGTCGTGACCGTAGCGATTGGGGTTTCCGCGAAAATCGATCAACGTCTGCGCCGGATCGCCGCTCTGGTACACGTTGACCAGCAGATCCTCGACCGGACCCGACGTGACGATGTGATATTCACCGGTCAGCGGCCCCAGGGTTATCTCTTGCCGGAAGAGCATCACATTCATCATCGGACCGGACAGACGCGCGTCGCCGACGGTCAGACCGGCATCACGTCGAATGTCCTCGAGGCTGCATCGCTGATGACGAAGCGCACCGAGAAGTTCGAGTTGGACCCGCCCGACCAGGTCGTCGACGCTTTCGTCGGGGTCGACGTGGATGTGAAGTGGCGCGACGTTGACCAGCATGCCGCCGGACCGTTGCAGCGGGGCCGTCGTCCTCGCGGAAACCGGCAAGTTGATCAGAACGTCGCCGTAGCCGGTGTTGCGAGACAGGTAGCACGCCAGTGCTGAAATCAGTACCGCCGCCGGAGTCGCCCCGGAACGCGAGTTCCATTCGTCCAACGCGGCAAGGCTTTCCGTCGACATCGAGGCGCTGACGAGCTCACTCCGAGCGGTCGGGGGTCCCTCGCGGGTCGCCAACGTCGAACCGTGTTCGACGCCCGCCACTCGCTGGGCCCAGTACTCGCGGTCGGCTTCGAACCGACTCGATTCTCGGTACTTCTGATCGAGTTCGGACAGCGTCATGACGTCGAGTGCCTTGTTCACCGCAGGCTCTCGACCTTCGACGGCTGCGGTGTAGATCGCCGCAATCCTATTGACGATCGTCATTCCGCTGTATCCGTCGAGAGCGACGTGATGAATTCTGGTGTACCACAGGTAATCCCGATCACCAGTTTGGAGAATTGTCATCTCGACGAGACGATCGCGAGTCAGATCGAGCGTCGTCGCGTAATCGTTGTCCATCCACTCCGACGCAGCCTGCCGAGGGTTCTCACGCTCGCGGAAGTCGAAGTAGTCGATGCCCGGGTCGATCGTGAAGTCCACGATCTGGCACGGCTCCCCGTCCGGGTACATCAACCGTAGAAACGGCGATTCGAACTCGTGGGCAGCCTCCACTGCGGCGCGACTGAGCAGTTGCATGTCCAGATCGCCGTGGAACTCGATGTACTGCGCGATGAAGTACGGGACAGTCGGGTGAAGTTGCTGCGCGAACCACATACTGCGCTGCACCGCTGACAGGGGGAACGCTCCCGCCGGCAGGCTTCGCGATCCGGTCAGCGGATCGATCCTCTTGTCGGTATCCATTACGACCACCCCCACACAGCGTTGTGACGATCAGCGCCGGGAACTGTGGCTCGGGGATTGAAGAGAAACATCGCACCGCCTCGATATCGAGTGGAAACCATGTGGCGATCCTGCGAGAGCGCAGCCGAAGGTCATCGACCTCGACGAAGGGTCGCTTCGAAGTCCGAACCTCCCCGAAGGTCCGAACTCAGGATCAAAATTTGTCGTCGTCAGGCGTCAGGAGCACCGCAGTGCTGCAGTGCTCGACGCAAGGCTAGAAACCGGTTGCCCACACCTGCTTCACCGGAAACGTTCGGCTTCACGGGCAAGTTCGGTCAACCGTTCACATAACTGCGTGAGCTCGGAACTCTGGGCGCCCTCGGCGACAGCTGTCGCTACATCTTCGGCGGCGCAGCGAACCTCGAACATTCGATCCACCAGTTCGACAGCCTCGATTGCGGTCAAGATGACGGCATCAGCCGGGATGGACGTGCCCTTGACGGCGTTGCGCTGCTCGTATGCGCGCTGGCGACAGGACTGGCTGCAGTACCGGCGACGTCGACCCACTCCCGTGACCGCAACCTCGCGGCCACACCACACACACGGATTTCCGGAACGCGCAGTCTGCGGTGATCCGACGCGTGTGCTTTCAGCCATGAGTCGACACTGTACTCGAGATTCGGACGCCTTCGATGAACGCGCACGGCACCCGGTAAGATGGAGAGGTTGCGTCTTCTCGCCACACGGGAACCAATCGGGTGCTCGTGGCGTTGTAGATGAGTGTGAGCGTCTACTCCCCAAGTCAGGGCGCCCACCAGCGGTGACGAACGAAGAGAGGACACCACCATGGCAGATCGCGTACTTCGAGGTAGCCGTCTCGGAGCTGTGAGCTACGAGACCGACCGTGACCATGACCTCGCGCCCCGTCGTATGGCCAAGTACAAGTGCGAGAACGGCGAGATCTTCGACATCCCGTTCGCGGACGAAGCCGAGATCCCCGGCACCTGGTTGTGCCGTAACGGACTCGAAGGCACCCTCATGGAGGGAACTGCTCCCGAAGCCAAGAAGGTCAAGCCTCCCCGCACCCACTGGGACATGCTGCTCGAGCGTCGCTCGGTCGAGGAACTCGAAGAGCTCCTCAAAGAGCGTCTCGATTTGCTGAAGGCCAAGCGTCGCGGCGCATGAACTAGCACTTCGATCAAGACCGTCCGGTTCTACACCGGGCGGTCTTTCTCGTTCTTCGGGGAGTGATCGTTCACAAGTCGACGTCATACTTCGGCCCTTCTTCGACGTGGCAACTCCGGGATGCCTCGCCGTAGTGAAAAATGTTTCAGCACAGCGTCATTCAGCATCCAGGCGCACTCACGGGCCGACAGTGCGCAAATCCTGGATTCGCGCTGGAGAACCATCGGCACTGCTTCGTGCACCAGTGTGAGCTGTATCCCCCACCCTGCGACACACCAAACTTCCAGCTGTCGAGCGGCGTCCGAATTCGACTGCCCCGAATGTTCGCGGACTAGTCGACGGTGAACCTTCGCATCGCCAGATGCCCGAATACGCCGACCAGAATCAATGTGACGCCCGCGGTCACGGAAACCGAGTCGGTCACCAGCCCCGCAATACCGGTCACGGCTACGAACACCGGCAGAAAGTCGAACAGCCTGAAAATCGACTGCGGGGGTTCGGTTTCGCGACCCTGCGCCTGAGCAGCCTTGTTCGGCGCGTACTCGGGATACCACTCGGTGAACGAGATCGCGAAGAACGTTCCGAGCAACTGCAGAATCCATCCGGTCCAGAAGTTGTCACCGTCGTGCAGCCGTGCATCTCCGAACAGGCCCACCGCAGCCGACCAGGTGAAGGCGAGAGCCCACACTGCCGTGATGACGTAGTTGATGCGCAAGAACAGTGGCGTCGTCCAATACTCTTCGGGCGTCGACTCTTTCGCGTACTGCAACGTGAACGGATTACGAAGCAGGATCGACCCGAAGGCAAAGACCACCAGTGCGATGTTGGTCAGTTCCCCGCCCCAGAGTTCGAACCACCGAATCGTGTTCGCCGACGCGAGGAGCCCGATGGATGCCAGAACGCCGAAGAACACGACGTCGAAGACCTCCAACAGCTTCACGGTACCGCCGCGCCGGTGACTGGCCGCCAAGATCAGCAGCGACAACCCGAGCGCAGCGGCCGCGGATTCCTCGAACCTTCCCGGCCCGGAGAGCAAAGACAGCAGGATCCACGGTGACAGGCCGGCGAGAGGTGACTGCAGAACCGCGTCGACGACACTGGTCTTGCGAACTGCAGTCTGGGGCTCGGTCTTCTCAGGCTCGGTCTTGTCTGGCTCGGTCACGGGAGGCCGCCTTTACGCAGGAACGGGTGGCACAGCGAGTACCCGCGTAGGTGCCCCTCGGAACATCGAGTGCCCGATATCCGTTGCTCGGCTCAGACTGCCGCAGTCTCCTCGGGTGATTGCTCAGCCTGATCTCGGCGCCGGGCTACCACGGCCATGGCAATCGCGCCGACCGCGATGATGCCGAGCACGATCTCCGGCGCCGGGCCTACTCGAGTGGCGAGAGTGGAGCTGGTCGAGAGTGGCACCTTCGCCACCAGTGCCGCCGGCACGAACAGGTCGGTCTGCGAAGTCACTGCACCATCGGGACCGATGATGGCACTGACACCACTGGTTGCGGCGACAACGACGGCGCGGCCGTGCTCGACTGCACGCACACGAGACATTGCCAGCTGTTGATACGTCATCTCGGTGTCCCCGAAGGTGGCGTTGTTGGTCGGTACCGCCAGCAGTTGCGCACCGTTGCGCACCGATTCCTGGAACGCTCGGTCGAACGCCACCTCGTAGCAGGTCGCGACGCCGATCGGTACACCCGCTGCGTGGACGACACCGTTGCCCTCGCCGGGTACGAAATTACCCGCGCGATCGGCGTACGAGGAGAAGTTCCGGAAGAAGCTTCGGTAGGGCAGGTATTCGCCGAACGGCTGAATGATCTTCTTGTCGTGCTGTTCCTGAGGACCGTTGGCGCCGTCCCACACGATCACCGAATTGGTGGTCGTACGATCGGCATTCACGAGTACGGTGCCGACAAGAATCGGCGCTCCGATGGCTTCGGAGGCTCGGGTGATGTCGGCCGCGGCATCGGCGTTCCGCAGGGGGTCGATGTCCGAGGCGTTCTCCGGCCAGATCACGACGTCAGGCTGATCGACGCGGCCTGCGTCGACCTCGGCAGCAAGTTTCACGGTTTCGGTGACGTGGTTGTCGAGGACCTGCTTGCGTTGCGAATTGAAGTCCAAGCCCAACCGCGGAACGCTTCCCTGAATGGCGGCGACGGTGATCGTTCGGTCTCCGGAATCCATGGTGGACAGGAACGGCGACATCACAAGAGCAACGATCACGGGCACGAGTACGGCGGCAACAGCTCCGAAGAATCCGCGGTCCCATCGTTTGGCCGCGACAGCGACGGCAACTGCTGCCAAGCCGGTACCGGTCAGGGCCACCGCGAAGCTGAGCAGCGGCGCACCGCCGACACTCGCGAGTGGGAGGAGCCACCCTTCGGATTGGCCGAATGCGAGCCTGCCCCAGGGAAATCCACCGAAAGGAACGCTGGAACGAAGCCACTCGGTCAGCGTCCAGGTCGCGGCAATCCACAACGGCGCCCACGGCAATCTCGCCACCAGGACCGCAAGCAACCCGAACAGTCCGATGAACAACGACTCCACGGCAGCCAACGCGATCCACGGGACCGCGCCCACGAACACACCGATCCACGGAAGCAACGGCACCAGGAAACCGAGACCGGCCAGATACCCGTAACCGAATCCGGCACGAAGGCGCAGTCCGCCACGACCGAAGTTCGTCAACACGCATGTCAGAAGAGCGATCCCGACTGGCGCCAGAAACCACAGGGGGCGGGGTGGGAATCCGGCGAAGATCAGGAATCCACCTGCGGCTGCGTACAGCGAACGTAGCCAGGCGGAACCGGTGAGCACCGCATTCACGCGTGAGCGGTCACCGACGGGCGCCTGGGCGCCGGCCTCACTCACTCGTCGAGCCGCGCTGATAGACAACGCGTCCACGATGAACCGACTTGATGCAGACCGGAATCGGCGCATCTTCCGCCAACCTCGGCAGAGCGGGTACTCGCGAGCGCGGATCGGTAGACCATCGCTGAACCGAATCGGCCGGTGCGCTCACTTCGAGTTCGCCTGCCTCCCACAACACGTAGGAGGCCGGTGCGCCCGGATTGAGGGTTCCCGCTGCGCCGTCCCGCACTCCGCCCGCGCGCCAGGCTCCGCGTGTTGCCGCGGAGAAGGCCGCACGCGGCGAGATTCCACTTCCGTCGGTGCGGTGCTGGACAGCGGCGCGCAGCATCGCCCACGGCTCGATGGGGGTGACCGGGGCATCAGAGCTGAATGCGAGTGAGACACCCTTACCGGCAGCGGGTGCGAACGGATTCAACGCTGCTGCGCGGTCGTCTCCCAGGCGTGTGGCGTACAGACCGTCGGTGCCACCCCACAGTGCGTCGAATACCGGTTGGACGCTCGCAATGACGCCCAACGCCGCGAAGGTCTCCGCGTCGGCCATCGACATCATTTCCGCGTGCTCGAGACGGTGACCCAGCGCAGCGAGCTTGGGGCCACCCAGTTCGTCGGCGACCTTGCGGAACGCGGCAGCTGCCGACGAGACGGCGCCGTCACCGATGGCGTGGAACCCGGCCTGGACTCCTGCAAGCGTGCAGGCCCGGATGTGTGCGGCGATCGCGTCGACGTCGAGATAAGCATTACCCGTCGAATCTGGTTGGTCTGCATAGGGTTCGAGCAACCACGCGGTATGCGAACCGAGCGAGCCGTCGATGAAGAGATCCCCGCCGAGTCCGTGCGCTCCGGTTTTGTCGAGGAGTGCCCGAGCATCCGACTCGCTGTCTACGCGCTCACCCCAATAGCCCCGAACCTCCACGCCGTGGTCGTGGGCCAGCAGTTCCTGGAAGTCGGTCAATCCCGAGATGTCCGGTCCTCCGCACTCGTGCACGGCAACGATCCCGCGGGAGGCGCACAGATCGAGCGCCGCGGTGCGGGCAGACGCGCGCTGATCTTCGGTCAGCAGGTTCCGAGCGGCATTGCGCGCGAGGTGGTGTGCGTCGAAGGTCAACGGGCCGTCGGCCGAGTATCCGGCAGTGTCGGCGAGGCCGGAGATCCCGTCGCGCAATGCGCTCGAGCACGCGGCCGAGTGAACATCGATCCGCGAGAGATACACCTTGCGGCCAGGGGCGGCCGCGTCGAGATCTTCGGTCGACGGCGGCGTCTGATCGGCCCACTCGGTGTCGTCCCAACCGTGTCCCCAGATGACTGCGTCGGGATGGGCGGTTTCGGGGTTTGCCGCTGCGAATGTTCGTACTCGCGAGAGGCATTCGTCCAGTGAGTTCGCGCCCACGAGATCCAGACCGACGAGATTGAGGCCCAGTGCAGTGATGTGGACGTGGGTGTCGACGAATCCCGGAGTGACAAACGCACCGCCCAGGTCTTCGACCTCCGCGGCGGGATGCAACGCCCGTCCGGCGCGCTCGTCGCCGACCCACACGACGGTGCCGTCGGTGATGGCGATCGAGGTCGCATCAGGTGCAAATGAACTGTAGATCCGGCCGTTGACCAGCAGACGAGTAGTCACGAGCACCCAGTCTGCCTGTTAGTGCTGCGGCCCCCGCGAACGGGTGGGTGTATCCGTGTCCAGAATCTCACCCTCGAGGACCAGTTCCTTGCCGTTGCTGGCGACGTACTCGGTGGTTTCGGGTGTCTCGACGATGATCTCTCCGTCGATCACCTCGCCGTTTCCGCGCATGCGTGACGCATAGCCGACGGTTCCGGCGAAGGCGTCACCGCCGGCGGCAAATGCTGCTGCACGCTTGCCTGCCAAGAGGACCGCCAGTGGGCGGAGCGCCCAGCGGGTCGGTGGAATCAGAAGGAGAAGTCCCAGAACGGAAGTCACGAGTCCGGGCACGAACATCAAGGCGGAACCCGCAGCCACCAAGGCGCCGTCGGCGACCGCCAGTGACGGCGACCCCTCACCTCGCGTGGCCTTGCGGAAGCCGTCCATGACTCGTCGCCACTGCGAACGCATGAGGATCAATCCGACAAGCGAACCGGCGAGAAACAGCAGCACTGTCCAGGCGACACCGATGGCGTTGCCCACGATGACCAAGGCTGCGATCTCGACGATCACGTAGAGGAGGAATACGGCGGCGATCATGACGTCCCCTTTCAGACGGTCTATTCGTTCAACGCTCGGGGGGCCGGTTTTTCTCCCGACAACGACGCACAGGTGCAAAAACAGTGGGGTGCCGTGAGTCACACGGGCCTCCGTCGCTCACATGCGACTTGCCTGGCGTTAACTAACGCTCCGCTAACGATTCTAAACCTCAAGTTGACGTTGAGACTCTGCGCATGGTCAAGTCACTTCGGGCCGCATTTCCCGGCCTCATGAAATGAAGGAGCCCGACATGAGCCGACTCCCCGGCAAGACACTCGCCCGACGCATTCCCGCTGCCATCGCCGGCACTGCCGCCGTCGTGGCACTCACCGCCGGCAGCGCGATGATCAGCGCGGGAACCGCGGCCGCAGAACCGGTAGTACCCGAAGGGATTGCCGCACTGATCGCGCAGGCCGCAGCCATCTCCCCCGAAGCCTCTGCTGCTGTTCAGCAGTTGATCGGCACGGCAGGCGCTGATCAGATCACGGCCGCCCTCGATCTGCCGGACATCGGCGTCACGAAGCCGCAGTCGTTCATGTACCCCGCGCCGACGGTCGGGTGTGGCGTGGCCGGTGAACCCGTCACCGTCACCCTCAGCTCCGCACAGGCCGGTCCGAACTTCCCGTTGCCGCCGTGGGTCGAGGCCGACCACCTTCGGTTCCAGGCAATCCCGGGTTACGTGGGCATTCCCAAGACCTCAGGGTTGAGTGTCGCCTGGATCAACATCGGCACGTTCAAGGGTGGCATCGTTCCGTTGGACGAGAAGTTGCCGGTACTCGATACGCCGTTGCTCTCGAAGGTTGTAGACACCGGTGACGGCAAGGTGTTTGCCGCCCTGTTCGGCAACGTCGACTACGCGGACGGCAAGACCTGCATCGTGCTGCCCACAGTGGGCGCATTCGATGCCTGAGCAGAGCCAAGCGCTCGCAGCCTGACCGGCGGCCGGCCTACGCGCCCGGAGTCACCAGTCCGGTCTCGTAGGCCAGCACCACCGCCTGCACACGATCACGCAGGTCGAGTTTGGTGAGAATCCGTCCGACGTGCGATTTGATCGTCGATTCGGACAGGTACAGCTGCTGTGCGATCTCGATGTTGGACAGTCCCGTGGCGACGTGTCCGAGGACTTCGCGTTCGCGTTCGGTGAGGACGTCGAGGACCACCGGATCGCGTCGCGGTGCCGGCCCGTCGACGATGAATCTCGACAGCAGCCGACGAGTCACCTTCGGGGAAACAACCGCGTCACCGGCCGCCACGCTGCGGATGGCCGACACCAGATCCTCGGGCGGGGTGTCCTTGAGAAGAAACCCGCTGGCTCCGGCGCGCAGGGCGCCGAGCGCGTGTTCGTCCAGGTCGAACGTCGTCATCACCAGGACCCTGGATTCGATCCCGGACGCGAGAATCTGCTCCGTCGCTTTCACTCCGTCGACAATCGGCATCCGCACGTCCATCAACACGACGTCAGGCTTCAACGCCACCGCCGCGGCGACTGCCGCGGCTCCGTCACCGGCCTCGCCGATGACCGAAATGTCCTTATGTGCTTCGAGCACCATGTTCAGGCCCATCCGCATGAGTTCCTGGTCGTCGACTAGCAGCACGGTGATGGGCACGGCGTAAACCTATCGGGCCAGAGACGTCGGTGCCAACGCGATTGATCCCGGCCGGTATCAATCGTGGATCTCGAGCGGCACCTCTGCGTACACACGCCAACTGCCGTCGGGGCGTCGGCCGGTCTCGAGTGTTCCGTGCAGTACCGCCACCCGCTCACGCATGCCGACCAGTCCGTTGCCCGAGCCGTGCGCGAAGGTCGAACTCGACGTTCCGTTGTCTACGACCTCGAGCAGTACCGCGGTCTCGGTGCGGCGCACGGTGACTCGGGCCTTCGGGTTTGCGCCGGCGTGCCGGAGAACATTGGTCAGCGATTCCTGGACGAGGCGGTGAATGCCCAGGCTGACGGACGGACTGACGTCGTCGAGTTCACCGGTCAGCTCGAGGCGCACGCCGAGCCCCGCGGCACGCATCATCTCGACGACCTTGGCGATACCGGCTGTTCCGTGTTGCGGCATCGCGTCGCTGCTGACCTCGGTGCGCAGAAGGGAGACGGTACGGCGAAGCTCGGCAAGCGCGTCACGTCCGGTGCTGGAGATGTTGCCGAGCGCCTTCTTGGTCAACGCCGGATTGGAATCGACCGCGTACGAGGCGCCATCTGCTTGCACGATCATCACACTGACCGCGTGGGCGACGACGTCGTGGAGTTCGCGGGCGATTCGGGTTCTTTCCGTGGCCACCGCGTCCTCGGCGCGTCGATCCCGTTCGTACTCGGCCACTTCGAGTCTGGCGGCCACTTCCTCGTCGTAGGCGCGGCGCGCGCTCAAGAACTCGGCGGTGATCCAGGCGAGTGCATACAGCAGTGTCGCGATGATGATCGTGAGGATCACGTCTTCGCGGATCACGAGCAACGAGAGAGTCATGTCCAGGGCCAGGAAGCAGGCGAAGATCGCCCCGGTACGTCGATCGACATAGGCAACGAGGGTGTAGAGCGAGACCCCGAGAGCCAGCAGACCTGGATGTTCCGCAGCCGGATCCCCCGTCGCCCACATCACCAGGGTTGCGAAGTACGACATGGACAAGATGGACGCTGCCGAGGTGCGCGGAAACTTGCGGCGCCACACGACCGGCAGACAGATCAGAAACCCGACGACGAGCTGAGGCCATCTCTCCTCGCGGGGCGAGCTGACGAACGTGACAACTTCGAGCGCGAAGAAGACGAGCGCCAGAGCGCTGTCCGCGATCATCGGCTTTCCTCGCAGCCACAGGCTGAACCTCCGCATGTGCTCAAGAGTGTCACAGCTGTGAAAGAGTCACCGCCGTGGATATTGCTGATTGGGGACTGCTGATGACGGCAGCGACGGCGGCGGGTTGGGTGGACGCCGTCGTCGGCGGAGGCGGATTGATTCTGTTGCCCGCACTCTTTCTGGTCGCCCCGCAATTGACCCCGCAAGCGGCGCTGGCCACCAACAAACTCACGGCGTTCACCGGGACAAGTGCCGCGGTGTACACGTTCTCGCGTCGAATCCCGATGGAGTGGCGGCAGATGGCGCCGGCAGCCGCGTTGGCTGCGGTGACGGCCGCGTGCGGAGCGGCTGCCGTTTCACTGATCGACAAGAAGTACTTCATTCCGATCGTGATGGTGGTCCTCGTCGCTGTCGCCGTCTTCGTGACACTGCGTCCGACGCTGGGGACCACGATCGCCACTCATCGTCCGACGCAGCGCAAGACCGTCCTCGTCCTGCTGCTCTCCGCCGGGCTCATCGGCCTCTACGACGGTCTGCTCGGACCCGGTACGGGCACGTTCCTCATCATCAGCTTCGCCACCTTCCTCGGAACCGAATTCGTTCGGAGCGCAGCGATGGCGAAGGTGATCAATCTCGGCTCCAATTTCGGCGCGCTCGCGTACTTCGCCGTCACCGGGCATGTCTGGTGGAGTTTGGGTTTGGCGATGGCGGTGTGCAACGTTCTCGGCGCGGTCATCGGTTCGCGGATGGCGTTGAGCAAGGGATCCGGGTTCGTCCGGATCACGCTGTTGGTTGTCGTGATCGCCATGGTGATTCGCCTCGGATGGCAGCAGTTCGGCTGAGATCGGCGGTCGTCGACTAGCGTCGTGTGCGTGACCGTCACCCGAGATGTCGATGCAGATTTCCTCGCCCTCCCGTTGCGAGCTGTCGCTGATGCGGCGCTGTCGGCGGCGAAAACAGCCGGTGCCCAGCACGCCGATGTTCGTGTCCACCGTGTGCTCACACAGTCGATCCGGTTGCGCGACGGCGTAGTTCAGGCCGTGTCGGACGGAGACGAGATCGGGGTCGCCGTCCGCGTGATCGTCGACGGCACGTGGGGATTCGCCTCGCACGCCGAGGTGTCCCCTGACGTCGCGGCTGCGCTGGCACGCCAAGCGGTCGAGGTCGCGAAGGCATTGCGCTCGCTCAATCGGGATCCGGTCACCCTCGCCGACGAGCCCGTCTACGCCGACGCGACGTGGGTGTCCCCGTATCTCGAAGATCCCTTCGCGGTGCCGACGGCCGACAAGGTAGCCCTGCTGGTCGACTACTCCGGACGGCTTCAAGCCGCTGACGGCGTGGACCACGTCACGGCGAGTGTCCTCCAGGTCAAGGAGCAGACTTACTACGCGGATCTGGCCGGTTCGTCGATCACCCAGCAACGGGTGCGTCTGCACCCCGAACTCGAGGCGACTGCCGTCGACAAGTCTGCCGGCAGCTTCGAATCGATGCGTACCTTGGCGCCGCCGGTAGGGCGCGGATGGGAGTACCTCGGAGCGGAAAGCACGTGGAACTGGGGTGACGAGCTCGCGCAGATCCCGGAGTGGCTGGCCGAGAAGACCAAGGCGCCCACTGTCGATGCAGGTCCGACCGATCTCGTGATCGATCCGACCAATCTGTGGCTCACGATCCACGAATCCGTCGGGCACGCCACCGAATACGACCGCGCAATCGGCTACGAAGCGGCCTACGCCGGTACATCGTTCGCGACGCCGGACAAGCTGGGAACGCTGAAATACGGAACGCCACTCATGCACGTGACCGCCGATCGTAACGAAGCGCACGGCCTGGCCAGCGTCGGATTCGACGACGACGGAGTCGCCTCACAACGGTGGGATCTGGTCGCCGACGGAACACTGGTCGGATATCAACTCGATCGAGTGTTCGCGCCGAGGCTGGGGCTGACGCGTTCCAACGGCTGCTCGTACGCCGACTCCGCACATCACGTTCCCATCCAGCGTATGGCCAACGTCTCGCTCTCCCCCGACCCTTCTACGGACACCTCGACCGCAGACCTGATCTCGCGAGTCGAGAACGGCATCTACGTCGTCGGAGACAAGTCCTGGTCGATCGACATGCAGCGCTACAACTTCCAGTTCACCGGTCAGCGGTTCTTCAAGATCCGCGACGGAAAGCTCGACGGCCAGGTGCGTGACGTGGCATATCAGGCGACGACGACGGACTTCTGGGGCTCGATGGAAGCCGTCGGCGGTGAGTCGACGTGGCGCCTGCAAGGCGCATTCAACTGCGGCAAGGCGCAACCCGGCCAGGTTGCGGCGGTCAGCCACGGCTGCCCGTCCGCTCTGTTCCGCGGAGTCAACATCCTCAACACTCGTTCGGAGGCTCAGCAGTGATCGATCCGCAGCAAGTCGTCGAGCGTGCATTGGCCGCGAGGACGGTAGACGAATCGTTGGTGATCGTGACCGATGCGAGTGAGGCGTCGCTGCGGTGGGCCAACAATTCGATGACCACCAACGGAGTGTCGCTGTCCCGGACGTGGACGGTGATCTCGATCGTGCGCGAGGGAGACATCGCGAAGGTGGGCACTGTCAGTTCCAGCAGTGTCGATCCGGAGCAGATTTCTGCACTCGTGAAAGCAAGCGAACAAGCTGCGCGCACAGCCACTCCCGCCGACGACGCGTCCGACCTGATCACCCAGTCGGCGGCCGAGACCGACTGGGGCCTGCCGCCCGCCCTGACCGACATCGGTGTCTTCGCGCAGTTGGCTGCCGACCTGTCCACGGCCTTCGACGGCGGTGACCAGCTGTTCGGGTTCGCCCACCACCAGATGCACACCACCTGGCTCGGATCTTCGACGGGCGTGCGACGCAGAACTGCTCAAGCGACCGGCTCCGTGGAGATCAACGGTAAGCGCGGCGACGCCAGCGCTTGGGTCGGATCGGGGACCGTCGATTTCAGCGATATCTCGATACCGAACCTGTTGTCGCAATTGACCACTCGACTCGACTGGGCGGGCAATACCGTCAGCCTGCCTGCCGGCCGCTACGAGACGATTCTTCCGCCGTCGGCTGTGGCGGACCTGATGATCTATCTGATGTGGACCATGGAGGGTCGCGGCGCCGAAGAGGGGCACACCGCACTTTCCTCCACAGGCGGCACGCGGATCGGTGAGAAACTGGGTGCCTTGCCACTCACGCTGACCTCCGACCCCGGCGCCGAGGGCTTGCAGTCCGCGCCGTTCGTGATCACGACGTCGTCGAGCGAATCCGTCTCACTGTTCGACAACGGTATAGAGATCGAACCCGTCGACTGGGTCCGAGACGGCGTCGTCAATGCGCTGGCGTACCCACGCCACGCTGCACGAGAATTCGGTCGACCTGTCGCAGTTCCCGGCGAGAATCTCATCCTGACCGGTGGTGACGACACCTCGATCGAGGACATGATCGCAGGTACCGAGAAGGGTCTACTGCTCACAACCCTCTGGTACATCCGTGAGGTGGATCCGACGACGCTGCTGTTGACCGGACTCACCCGTGACGGGGTGTATTTGATCGAGGACGGCAAGATCGTCGGCGCCGTCAACAACTTCCGTTTCAACGAGAGCCCGCTCGATCTGCTGCGGCGGGTCACCGAGGCTGGACGCACCGAGATCACACTCCCGCGCGAGTGGAAAGACTGGTTCACTCGGACAGCGATGCCGCCGATGCGCATTCCCGATTTCCACATGTCCTCGGTCAGTCAGGCGCAGTGATGGCGAAGGTCGTGATCGCCGGTGGCACCGGTGCTCTCGGCCGCCGGATCAGCGACGATCTCGCCGACCGCGGTTATGACGTCGTGGTTCTGACTCGGTCACCGAAACCCGGCAGACACAGGCAGGTTCAGTGGGACGGCGTCACGGTAGGCGACTGGGCAGGAGAACTCGACGGCGCCGCGGTGATCAATCTGGCCGGCGAGTTGGTCGATCGCCGACCCACACCGGCAAACATCGCATTGCTCACCAGTTCCCGAGTCGATCCGACCCGCGCGCTGGTCGAAGCGTCGAAACTACTGGCGAACCCTGTTCCGGTGTGGATCCAGGCGAGCACGCTCGCAATCTACGGCGATGCGGGTGAGAGCCGATTGGACGAGGATTCTCCTCTCGCTGACGGGCCGCCTCAGATGACCGACGTCGCAAAGGACTGGGAGGCATCGGTCGAGGGCGCCAACACGTCACGAGTAGTGATCCTGCGGACCAGCGTCGTCCTGGAAAAAGGCACGCCGGCACTCGAACGACTCCTGTTGCTCGTGCGTCTCGGGCTGGGTGGACGCGTTGCCTCGGGTAGTCAATGGACCAGTTGGATTCACATCGACGACTGGCTGTCGATCGTGCGGTGGGCCCTGGAACCCGATTCAGCTGCCTCGGGCGTGGTCATCGCGACTGCTCCGGATCCCGTCCGAAACTCAGAACTGATGGCCGGGCTGCGCAAGCACCTTCATCGCCCACCTGCGCCGCCGACGCCCGCATTCATGGTCAGAATCGGCGCGTTCCTTTTGCGCAGTGACGCTGCCCTGGGCCTGACGGGTCGTCATGCCGTGTCGAAAGTGTTGGCGGACAACGACTTCTCGTTCACCTATCCGCGGTTCGATTCAGCGTTGGACGATCTGCTCGGCAACTGATGCGCGGTCAGGCTGCAGTGATGGCAAGTCCGATCGTTCCGGTCTTGCCGCGGCGCAGGAGACTGCCTTTCATGGTGATCCAGCCCAGGATTCCGTAGCGACGCGCGATCGCGTCGCGAGCATGATCGGTGCCCGGTCCGTCGAGGATCTCGGCGACGGCGGCAACCGATTCACCCTTCGGATTTCCCCGAGCGTCACACGCAGCCACGGTGACTGACGGGTTTCGCCTGATGCGCTTGACCTTGTAGGAATCTGTGACGGTCCACATCAGGAGCTTGTCGCCGTCCGGTGCGGCCCAGAGCGGAGTCGCCACCGGCGTTCCGTCCTTGCGAAAGGTCGTGAGTAGGACGTATTTGGCCTCGGAGACACGCTTGAAGTCGGGGTTCACTCCTCGAGGATAGGTGTGAGTGCCTCCCGCTGAACACAGACCGACTTCCGCGACTATCTGGCGACCGCTCAACCTCGGCTGAAACATGCCACTTATGCACGATTTATCCGGTTTTCTGAGGCATTGAAGACGCCGTTTCGTCCACAAACTCCACCTCCAGTTATTCTAAGGCAAATCGCCGAACTGGGGAGTCGAACAAACACATGCAGCGTCGTGACTTTTTCAAAGCGGCCGGGATGGGCGCAGCCGTTGCAGCCGCGACACCGCTCATGTCGACCTCGATCAGCCACGCCGCCCCCGCACCTCTGCGTGAGCTACCGATGGGTGCCGATCACTACCGCGCACTCGTCCCCGAGTTGTTCGCACCCTCGCCTACTCCCCCGGAGCATTCCGAGGCCATAGTCGTCGGTTCAGGTTTCGGCGCCAGCGCCACCGCTCTCCGGTTGGCGCAGAGCAGCACGCAGGTCACGATCCTCGAGCGCGGGCTTCGCTGGCCGCACGATCCGCAGCGGGAGATTCACACCTCCGACATGCTGGCCGACGGCCGCGGAGTGTTCCGGCGAACATCGTTCACCAACCTCACCGGGCTTCCCGTGGTGTGCGACTACTTCAGCGGCGTCCTCGATGCCACCGACTACGAACACATCTCGGTCTGGCGCGGCGCTGCCGTCGGCGGTGGTTCCATCATCTTCACCGGCGTGATGATTGCGCCCGAGCGCCGATTCTTCGAAGCAGTCTTCGGCAATTCCCTCGACTACGACGAGATGGCGTCCACCTGGTACCCCAAGGTGCGCCAGATGCTGCGTCTGAGCCCGTTGCCCGAAGACATCTACCAAACCCCGAACTTCGGCCACTCCCGTCGTTGGGACCAGGACGCTCGTCGTGCCGGATTCGATCCGCAACGCATCGACGGGATCTGGAACTGGGACGTGGTGCGCTCAGAACTCGACGGCCGAACCCGAGCCTCGGCCACCGTCGGGGACAGCAACATGGGTAACTCCAACGGCGCGAAGTTCGACCTCACGCAGAACTACATTCCCGCCGCCGAAGCCACCGGACGAGCCACCGTCTGTTACGGACATCAGGTGCTCGCGATCAGTCGCGAACGTGATGGACGCTACGTCGTCGACGTCGAATCGACGGATCCGACGGGTGGCGTTCTGGCCCGGAAGACTCTTACCTGTGACCGTCTGTTCCTCGGCGCCGGTTCGATCGGCACCTCCGAACTGCTGGTACGCGCCCAGGCGACGGGCGCGCTGCCGAACCTCAACGAACACGTCGGTAAGGGCTGGGGAACGAACGGCGACGCCGGGATGGTGCGCTCGTTCGGCTTCAGTGACGGCACTGCGCAAGCCGCACCGTCGGCATCACGCATCGTCGACGAGTCGGGAATGCCACTCTCCCTGGAAAACTGGTACGTCCCCGGGCTACCCGTCAACATCGGCATGCTCGGAACCTTGGGTATGACCCTCGATTCGCAGCGCGCCGACTTCGCCTATGACGGCGGCTCCGATCGGGTGGTGCTGAACTGGCCGAAGAACGGCAACGACGCCACCGTCGAGGCCCTGCGCGCCGTCCAGAACAAGATGGCCTTCGCCGGCACCACGCTGCCGTCCGCCCTGCCGTTCGCGAAAGACGTCAATTCCTCGTTCACCGCGCATCCCCTCGGCGGTGCGGTTCTGGGCAAGGCCACTGACGGCTACGGGCGAGTCAAGGGCTACGACGGCCTGTACGTGATGGACGGCGCGGCCATTCCGGGCAGCACCGGCACCGTCAATCCCTCACTGACCATCACTGCTCTGGCGGAGCGGAACATCGCTCAGATCATCAAGTCCGGACGCTGAAACACTTCAGCGCCCGGACCTGCCGGTAATGCTCGAGGTTTACTCCCCCTCGAGTTCGCCTTCGGTTTCGAGGTACACCTGACGCAAGCCGTCGAGTGTCTTCTGCTCGGGGTGCTCCCACATGTTGCGCTCGGCGGCTTCGAGGAGCCGCTCGGCGATTCCGTGTAGCGCCCACGGATTGGATTGCGTCATGAACTTCTGGTTCTGCTCGTCCAGAACGTAGGTCTCGGCGAGCTTTTCGTACATCCAGTCCGCGACCACGTTGGTGGTGGCGTCGTACCCGAAGAGGTAGTCGACGGTGGCTGCCATCTCGAATGCACCCTTGTACCCATGACGGCGCATCGCGTCGAGCCAGCGGGGATTGACCACGCGCGCGCGGAAAACACGCGCGGTCTCTTCCGAAAGTGTGCGTGTGCGAACCGATTCCGGCCGAGTGCTGTCGCCGATATATGCCTCGGGCGACTTTCCGGTCAGCGCGCGCACGGTGGCAACCATGCCGCCGTGGTACTGGAAGTAGTCGTCCGAATCGGCGATGTCGTGCTCACGCGTGTCGGTGTTCTTGGCCGCCACGTTGATTCGACGGTATGCACTGCGCATGTCGTCGGCTGCCGGGATTCCGTCGAGCCCACGTCCGTACGCGAAGCCGCCCCAGTTGGTGTAGACCTCGGCGAGGTCGTCGTCACCGCGCCAGGTCTTGGAGTCGATGAGTTGCAGCAGGCCGGCGCCGTAGGTTCCGGGTTTCGAACCGAAGATACGGGTGGTCGCACGCCTGGCGTCGCCGTGCTCGGCCAGGTCGGCCTGTGCGTGGGCGCGCACGTAGTTCTGCTCGTCCGTCTCGTCCAGTGCCGCGACCAGTTGAACGGCGTCGTCGAGCAATGCGAGCACATGCGGGAATGCGTCACGGAAGAATCCGGAGATGCGGACGGTGACGTCGATGCGCGGGCGGCCGAGTTCTTCGAGATCGATGACTTCGAGGTTGACGACGCGTCGGCTTGCCTCGTCCCAGACGGGGCGAACACCGAGGAGCGCAAACACTTCGGCGATGTCGTCGCCGGAGGTACGCATGGCGGCGGTTCCCCACACCGACAGCCCCACCGAGCGCGGGTACTCGCCGTGATCGGCGAGATAGCGAGCGGCGAGCGACTCGGCCATCGCCTGACCGGTCTCCCACGCCAGGCGTGAAGGAACTGCCTTGGGGTCGACGGAGTAGAAGTTACGACCGGTGGGAAGAACGTTGATCAGGCCGCGCAGCGGTGACCCGCTCGGGCCGGCGGCGATGAATCCGCCGTCGAGCGCGTGCAGGACCTGCTTGATCTCGTTGTCCGTCTGCCGCAGACGCGGAACCACTTCGGTTGCGGCGAACTGCAGGATCTTCACGACGGTCTCGTCGTCGCTGAGGTCCTCGGCGGCAGCGGGGTTCCAGTCGGCCTCGTACATGCCGCGAACCAGAGCGTGCGCCTTTCCCTCGACGTCGTCGACACGGCTTCGGGACTCGTCGCCGTCTTCGCTGAGCCCGAGAGCCTCACGCAGACCAGGGACGCTCTGTTCGCCGCCCCACATCTGACGGGCACGGAGCATGGCGAGAACCAGTTCGATTTCGGCGTCGCCCTCGGGCGCGCGGCCGAGAATGTGCAAACCGTCGCGGATCTGGACGTCCTTGATTTCGCACAGCCAACCGTCGACGTGCAGGAGCATGTCGTCGAACACGTCTTCTTCGGGCCGCTCGGCGAGGCCGAGGTCGTGGTCCATCTTGGCCGCCCGCATCAGCGTCCAGATCTGCTGGCGAATGGCCGGGAGCTTGGACGGGTCGAGTGCGGAGATGTTGGAGTGTTCGTCGAGCAGCTGCTCGAGGCGGGAGATGTCGCCGTAACTTTCGGCGCGGGCCATCGGCGGGATCAGGTGATCGACGAGCGTCGCGTGAGCACGCCGCTTTGCCTGTGTTCCCTCGCCCGGGTCGTTGACCAGGAACGGGTAAATCAGCGGCAGGTCGCCGAGCGCTGCGTCGGTGCCGCAGTTGCTGGACATGCCGAGCGTCTTGCCCGGCAACCACTCGAGGTTGCCGTGCTTACCGAGGTGAACGACGGCGTCGGCGCCGAATCCGCCGTTGTCCGGTGTCGCGGCGATCCAGCGGTATGCCGCGAGGTAATGATGGCTCGGCGGCAGATCCGGGTCGTGGTAGATCGCGACGGGCTTCTCACCGAATCCGCGGGGCGGCTGGACCATGAGGACGATGTTGTTGAATCGCAGTGCCGCGATGACGATTTCGCCGTCCGGATCCTGCGATCGGTCGACGTACAGCTCGCCGGGCGCTGCGCCCCAGTGTTCCTCGACCCCACTGCGCAGTTCTTGGGGCAACGTGGCGAACCATTCGCGATATTTTGCTGCGGAGATTCGGATCGGATTGCCCTCGAGCTGCTCGGCGGTGAGCCAGTCGGGATCCTGGCCACCGGCCGCGATCAGGGCGTGGATCAGCGCGTCGCCGTCCTTCGCCGCCAGGCCGGGTACTGCGTCAGGACCGTCGACGGGTCCGAGGTCGTAACCGGCAGAACGCATTTCAGTGAGAAGGTCGATTGCGCTCGCCGGAGTATCGAGGCCGACGGCGTTGCCGATACGAGCGTGCTTGGTCGGGTAGGCCGAGAGCATGAGTGCAACGCGACGCTCGGTGGTGGGAATGTGGCGCAGCTTGCCATGGCGGACTGCGATACCGGCGACACGGGCAGCGCGCTCGACGTCGGGGACGTACGTGGACAATCCGTCGGAGTCGATTTCCTTGAAGGAGAACGGGACGGTGATGATGCGACCGTCGAATTCCGGCACCGCCACCTGCGTCGCGACGTCGAGAGGCGACAGTCCGTCGTCGTTCTCGTCCCAGGTGGCGCGGCTACTGGTCAGGCACAGGCCCTGCAGGATCGGGACGTCGAGTGCAGCGAGTGCAGCGACGTCCCAGGCTTCGTCGTCGCCACCGGCGGAAGCGGTCGCGGGCTTGGTGCCGCCGGCAGCAAGAACTGTGACGACCATGGCGTCGGCGCGGCGGAGTGTGCTCAGAAGTTCGGCTTCTGCGGTTCGCAGAGATGCGCAGTAGATCGGGAGCGCGGTGCCTCCGGCCTCGGCGACGGCGTCGCACAACGCCTGGATGTACCGGGTGTTTCCGGCCAGATGCTGGGCGCGGTAGTACAGAACTGCGATGACGGGACCGGTCGCCGAGTCGAGGTCGGGCGCGAAATCAGCGATTCCCCAGGAAGGCAGGTGAGCCGGCGGCTCGAAACCGTGGCCGGTGAGCAGAACGGTGTCGGAGAGGAAGTGGTGCAGCTGTGCCAGATTCTGCGCGCCACCCTCGGCCAGGTAATTGTGGGCCTCGGCAGCAACGCCGGCGGAGACCGTCGAGCACTCCATGAGGTCGGCGTCCGGCGCGTGCTCACCACCGAGGACGACTACGGGGAGTCCGGAGGCGAGGACCATGTCCAAGCCGTCTTCCCAGCTGCGACGGCTGCCGAGGATACGAACGATCACGAGGTCGACGCCGTCGAGCAAAGGCGGCAAGTCTTCCGAGACCAACAAGCGTGAGGGGTTGGCCCAGCGGTAGGAAACTCCGTCGCCGGCTTCCTGGCTGGCGCGGGCGCTCAGCAGATCGGTGTCGGACGTGGAGAGCAGAAGAATCACGGGTGAAGCCTTCCTGGGGTTTCGCGCCCCGTGGCACAGATCTGTCATCGACGGCGGTTGAGGGTCTGACTCGTGTTTCCGAGCGGAAACGCGTCCCGCTCGAGCAACACTCACAGTGGCGCGACCGCACCGGACTTTCACCGGTTTCCTCAACTGCCGTCACTGGTGGTGGTGATGCTACCGGTCCGCAGAAGGCACTCATGACAGGTCGTACCCTGGAGCCATGCCCACGGACCGTTCACAGCCAGACGCGTGCCCGGGTGCACTGCAAGTTCACCACGCCGCCGACGGCGCACTGGCACGCGTGCGCCTACCCGGCGGACTCCTCACCCCCGCCCAATTGCAGACGCTCGCCGACGCAGCGCGCGATCTGGGCAACGGCCAGATGGAACTCACCTCGAGGGGCAACGTCCAACTGCGCTCGGTCTCGGACCCCGAAGCCTTCGCAGCGCGAATCGCGTCGGCCGGTCTGCTGCCGTCCGCGACGCACGAGCGAGTGCGCAACATCCTCGCGTCCCCACTGTCCGGCCGTATCTGGGGCGTCGCCGATATTCGTGAACTGGTCCACCGGCTCGATTCCGCCATCCAAGCGGATCAGGCATTGGCGGACCTGCCCGGGCGAACGCTGTTCACCCTTGACGACGGGCGCGGAGACATCACCGGGCTACGGGGCGATTTCGGACTCCACGCGCGCAGTGCCACCGAACATTCACTGGTGCTCGCGGGTCACCACACCACTCACCTCGTACAGGCGGACGACGCCGTCGAATTGCTCATCGAGGCGGCTCGATCGTTCCTCGACGTCCGCGACAAGCATTGGCGCCTGGCCGAGGTTCCGGACGGAATCGAGCGCACTCTCGAGCAGTTGGGTCTGAGCGCCGAGTCCACCGGTGCGGCAGATCTCACGGCGGATGCACGGCCCACCATCGGTTGGATCGAGCAGCGAGACGGAACGGTCGCCCTGGGCGGCGGCCTGCGATTCGGGCTGCTCGACGCTCGGCTGGCCGAGTTCCTCGCCGCCGTCGACAAACCCGTCGTCGTGACGCCGTGGCGATCGGTGCATATCTTCGACCTCGACGAATGGGCTGCCGAGCAGGTAGTCCGGGTGTTGGCGCCGATGGGGTTGATCTTCGACGAGAACTCACCGTGGCTCGACGTCACCGCGTGCACCGGAAGCCCGGGATGCGAGAAGTCGCTCGCCGATGTGCGCACCGACGCCATCACCGCGGTAGAGCAGGCAGAACTGCCCGTCGTCGGGCGCCAGCACTGGGCCGGGTGCGACCGCAGCTGCGGACGTCCCCGCGGGGACGTAGCGGATGTGATTGCGACGGGTGACGGTTACCGGGTGAATCCGGCCGATCGGTGATGCCTCTATCGTGTGGCACATGATCGAGTACATCCGTGACGGCGCGGAAATCTATCGCCAGTCCTTTGCCACCATTCGGGCCGAAGCCGACCTGAGCCGTTTCCCGGCGGATGTCTCGCAAGCTGTAGTGCGCATGATTCATGCAAGCGGCCAGGTCGATCTCGTCGACGACGTCGCCTTCACACCCGGTGTCGTCTCGGCTGCGCGTGCCGCTCTGCGCGACGGCGCGCCGATTTTCTGCGACGCTCAGATGGTGGCTGCCGGCATCACGCGCAAGCGTCTGCCCGCCGGCAACGACGTCATCTGCACCCTCGGAGATCCGCGGGTTCCCGTGCTGGCGTCGACCATCGACAACACTCGCTCGGCGGCTGCTCTCGAACTGTGGGGAGCCAAGCTCGAGGGCGCTGTTGTCGCAATCGGAAACGCACCCACCGCACTGTTTCATCTCCTGAACCTCATCGAAGCCGGCGCGCCCCGTCCGGCCGCCATCGTCGGAGGTCCGGTCGGCTTCATCGGTGCTGCCGAGTCGAAGGAAGCCCTCATCGAACACGCCAGCGGGATCGATCATCTCGTGCTCCGCGGCCGACGCGGTGGCAGCGCGATCACTGCGGCCGTCGTCAACGCGATTGCGAGCGAAGTCGAATGAGCGCAGGCAAGCTCTGGGGTGTCGGTATCGGCCCCGGCGATCCCGAATTGGTGACCGTCAAGGCCGCCCGCGTCATCGGCGAGGCCGATGTGATCGCATTCCACTCCGCGCGGCACGGCAAGAGCATCTCCCGCGCAGTTGCAGCGCCGTACATGCGCGACGGCCAGATCGAAGAACACCTCGTCTACCCCGTCACCACCGAGACCGTCGATCATCCCGGTGGATACCAGGGCGCGATGGACGAATTCTACGAAGCAGCTGCCGAGCGATTGGCAGCTCACCTCACGGCCGGTCGAACCGTCGCGCTGCTCGCCGCCGGCGATCCGCTCTTCTACAGCTCCTACATGCACATGCACAAGAGGCTGGCCGATCGCTTCGACGCCGAAGTGATTCCCGGCGTCACCTCCGTCAGCGCGGCGTCTGCTGCCCTTGGAAAACCGCTGGTCGAGGGTGAAGAAATCCTCACGATCCTGCCCGGAACATTGCCGCAGGCCGAGCTGACCAGGCGGCTCAAGGAAACCGACGCCGCAGCCATTCTCAAGCTCGGACGCACGTTCCCGCCGGTCCTGCAATCGCTCGAGGATTCCGGCCGCCTGGGCGAAGCGCACTACGTCGAACGCGCGAGCACCACACGTCAACGCGTCGAATCCGCTGCCGAGGTCGACCCGGACGGAGTTCCGTACTTCTCGATCGCCATCGTTCCGAGCCCGTCGAACAACCCTCGACCTGCAACCGAGTCGCGCGGCGAGGTGGTCGTGGTCGGACTCGGACCGGGCGACACCGCGTGGACCACACCCGAAGTGGCGCATGAACTTTCGTTGGCCACCGACCTCGTCGGCTACGGCCCCTACGTCGATCGAGTTCCGACGCGTCCAGGCCAGCGGCGCCATTCCAGCGACAACCGCGTCGAAGCGGAACGCGCCGCGATGGCGTTGGACCTGGCGAAGAACGGCGCCCGTGTAGCTGTCGTCTCGTCGGGAGATCCCGGCGTATTCGCCATGGCTGCAGCAGTTCTCGAAGTTGCCGCCGAAGACCAGTGGCGTGGCGTGCCGGTCCGCATCCTTCCCGGCATGACGGCGGCAAACGCTGTCGCCAGTCGCGTCGGCGCTCCCCTCGGGCACGACTACGCGGTGCTCTCGCTGTCTGATCGCCTCAAGCCGTGGGATGTCGTCGCGCGCCGTATCTCGGCAGTTGCAGCCGCGGACATGGCGTTTGCGGTCTACAACCCGGCGTCCAAGTCCCGGACGTGGCAGGTCCAGGCCATGAAGGACCTCGTACTCGAGCACCGCTCCCCCGAGACTCCTGTTGTCATCGGGCGCGATGTTGCCGGCGCCGAGGAATCCGTTCGCGTCGTGACCCTCGGTGAGCTCGAGCCTTCCGAGATCGACATGCGGACTCTGCTGATCGTCGGCTCCTCGATGACAACCGTCGTCGAAACCGGTTCGGGCCGTCAGGTGTTCACCCCGCGGCGCTACCCGGAGTGACATCCACGCAGCGATAGCATGGCGTCATGCCCGTCAACCGGACCCGGAAAGCCAGATACGCGCGCAAGCGCAAACGCCGAATGGATCTGGTGGAGCACGACCTGTCCGCCGAGCAATGGTCCGCGCTCAAAGCCGCCTGGGGTGGATGCGCGTACTGCGGTGAGCCGGACGGGTCGCCGCAACGTGACTGCGTGCTGGCGATCTCCCGCGGTGGGCGCTACACCCTCGACAACATCGCACCGGCATGCCGCTCGTGCAATGCGAGCAAATGCAACAGCGAGGTCACTCTCTGGTTGCGGCGCAAGGGGTATGACGAGAAGGCCTTCCTCCTGCGCCACGCGGAGATCGGCATCGAGATGAGGGCTCAGTTCTCGGAGCAGTCGTGACGACCCCGGACGAGTTACGCCCGATACTCGACGAGTTGATGGAGTTCGAACCTCTGTTTCACCGAACGCGAGTAGCAATGTCACGAGACGAGTTCGGTGCGGTCGTCGACCCGGGGTTCCGCGAAATCGGCGCCTCGGGTGCGCGATACACCCGCGACTACGTGCAATCGGTAGTCGAGAGCCGGCGACTCCTCGGCGAAGTGAACGACGCGGCCGAACTCGGGTGGACAGTTGACCGGCCTGCGCTGAACCGAATCGCTCCTGACGTGTATCTGGTGACGTATCGGCTGGCCCAGGCGCATCGGGTTACCGAGCGATCATCTATCTGGCGGTTCACGGAGAATCGATGGAGTGTGCTGTTTCATCAAGGAACAGTCGTGGAAAGTGGCCTGGAAGCGTGAACGAATCGATCCACAACCCCACCATTCCGCTTTGGGTGGACATCACCTTCACCGTCTTCGTTCTTGCCTGGATCTTCATCACGATTAGCGCGCTCGTGGCGATCGTGCGCACCGACTTCGACCGCTCGGGCGGCAAATTCTGGTGGTCGGCACTGGTGATCGCGGTGCCTGTACTCGGTGCGCTCGTCTGGTTGTTGTTCGGACGACCCCCGCGTGACTCCAGGTCCCGAACCTGATCTACACCGACGGTCCGGCAGTAGTCTGAGTACGGTCCGGTGCTGTCACTCTGCTCGTATCAGGGGAGAACAACGAGATGAGACTACTTCGATACTCGATCAACGTCACCCTCGACGGCTGCTGTCATCACGAGGCGGGGCTACCACCCGACAAGGATTCGATGCGCTACTGGACCGCTCAGATTGAACGAGCAGATGCCTTGCTGTTCGGCCGTGTGACCTACGAGATGATGGAGTCGGCGTGGCGGCGTCCCGCAACGGATGCGTGGCCTGACTGGATGGACGAGTGGGAGATCCCGTTCGCCGATGCCATGGACCGGGCGAAGAAGTACGTCGTGTCGAACACAGTGAGCGGGGTCGATTGGAATGCCGAACTCGTGCGAGGCGACTTGGGGCCAGCGATTCAACGGCTCAAGGAGCAGCCCGGCGAAGGCCTGTGGGTTGGCGGCGTAACACTCCCCCTGGCATTGGCAGACCTTGGACTGATCGACGAGTACGAGTTCGTTGTGCAACCGGTCCTCGCCGGACACGGACCGACGTTGCTCGCGGGCCTGCGCGAGCGCATCCGACTCGAGCTCGTCGATCGCCACGAGTTCCAGTCGGGCGCAGTCGCCGTGCGATATCGGCCTGCGCGAGGACCGGCTAGACATGACTGACTAATGCGAACATTCCGCTCCCACCACCGGAATCAAGTGGTGAGGCATCGCGGCGTCGACCTTGGTCGTGTTGGAGGTTTGTGGTGGAGAAAGACCAACGCAGTCACCGCGACTGCGTTGGTGCAGTCCAGCATCGAACCTGTCCGCGCACCTGACTACTCGTCGAGCCGCTATTTCATCAGCAACGTGACGTCCCCGATGACGTATCTGCGGGCTGCGAATGACCTCGCACTGGTGACCGTCTCTCAGGACAACTGCGGTAGCTGGAGTTCGATAGTCGTTGAAGTCAGATCGAATTCGGGATATGCCACGGTGATCCACAATGGCCCCAGAGGGGGTGGGCTGAGGAAGTATTCGCCGCCAGTGGTGATGCCGTACAGGTTCTCGGCGATACCACGCCACGAACGGCCACCATGCAACCACGGCTCGTTCGGGTCGTCGGGGTAGTCACCGGGGTGGGTCGAGTTCGCGAGAATCGGCCCGGTGATGGTGTCGACAATGAGTCGAATTCTGTGCGGTTCACCGGGTTTGATCCGGGATCCGAAATTCATCTGTTCATTGCTCGGCTGGTTCAGGGATGGCATCTGTTCGACTGTTGTTTCGTGGGCCACGACATGAAAAGCCAGCCCGGTGCGAAACAATCGCAGGCTTTTCAATCGGAGATCGATGGCTGAGTTGGTCTTGAACGGCAGAGCTATGTCGAATGACACGCGGAGTTCGGAATCGCCCCGAGGGATCCTTCGGTAGTCGGGGAGATCGCGGCTACGAATCAGTTGTTCGGTGCGGGATCGTTCAGGACGGTTCAGAGCGTCAAGTTGCGTTGCCAGTCTCGGATCCGGGATGTCGTCGCCGGCGAGCCGAAGAACCTGTCCGCTGCGCAGTAAATGCGCATCCCACCGCGGAGTGGACCGTACGTAGGCGAAATTGATGCGTTCCGACATTCGTAATCCTCTCGGTACCCGGATCCGCTCCAGATCGGTCCCGTCCCTGGACTATCTGCACGCTACGATACCGCCCGTCGAGCTAAGCGGTCGCTGGAACTTCCGAAGCCGCACATCAGCCGTTCAAAGCGCCGGTCTTCGAACCGGATCCGAGGTAACTCAGGTTTTGATTGCTTCCATATCTTCACCGCTCGTGGATCTGTTCAAATCACTGCCTCTGTCGAGCCGTTTGTGGGCTGCGGGAATGCGAAGTTGCGTAAGTTCATCGATAGCTGACCGCGGCGGTGATCTGCTGCGGCCTCACTGATTTGGCCAGTTCTCTCCCAGTTGGTCAGCGCGTCGTGGGGTCCGACCTGGCGCGCACCATTGGTCGACATCGTATCGGCGCCCGGCGGCGCCGGACGCCGATACGTGTTCACGTCAGCTCACGGCGCTCCCGCCGAGGTGGCGGGCGAAGAACCGAGCCGAACTGTCGCGCTCGTAGTCGGGCACCGGATAGTGCCTGCCCGAGTAGGCGTGCAGCGTCTTCTCCTTCGATCCGAAGGCATCGAACAACGCCACCCCTGACGTGCGGTCGTAATCCTTGTCGTCCCAAGGGATCCGATACTCGACCGGGACCGTGAGCTTTCGCGCTTCCTCGAGGAGGGAGTCGTCGACAAAAACTCCGCCGAAGCTCACGGCAGCGATCCTGGATTCGACAGGGGCCAACATCAGCCCGGTAACGACCCCTAGCGACACGCCGCCGAAGCCGATCGGAGCGTCGGCGTCGATCTCGGGCAGCGCTTGCAGGGCGTCCAGGGCGGCCTGCCATTCCGGCACTGCACGCTCCGCCAGCGACCGGCTGTACTCGACGACGATCGGGGCGATCGGCTCGTGGGCCGCCCGGGCCTGGTGGATCGCCTCGACCCACTGTTCGTCCTGGGCGTTCCGCGGCCGGTCGCCATGTCCGGGCGCATCGATTGCAGCGACCGTGAACCCGTGGGAGCTCACGCTGTGGAGCGCGCTCGCAACCAGTCCCGGTGCTTTCTTGTGCATGCCGCCGGAGTGCCCGGACAGCAGAAGTGGTGATCCGACGGATCCGGATGCGGGTGACCAGAGGACACCGGTGATGTCGTCTACAACGAAATGCCGTTCGACGACACCGTTCGATGTTGTCTCGGAAGTGAATTCGATGGTCTGAGAATGAGATTGCATGGTGCTACCTTTCGGGATTGCCTAGTCGAGGCGCTCCCGGCGACACCTACGTCAATCGCCGATCCGTGAACACGAGTGGGAGCACCCACATGGTTACTGCGTTCATGGGTCTCACCTCCTGGCGTGTTGTCACGGTCTCGCACAAGCTATCAATCCGAACCGGACCTCGTCCAATCAATTTCTCGCCCGCTGATCCGACAGACGGCTCAGCCACTTCTACGATCATGTGTAGTAGATTCCACACCGTAACCAACCGGTCGTTATGGGGAGTCGAATGTCGGTCGATCCAGTTTTCGCGCAGTACAGCGACTACGCTTTCGCGTCGTCTTTCGCGATTTACGTTCTCGCCCTGGTTCTTTCCGTTGTCGACTTCTCCAGCACACCCCTCTCGACCGCAGCGCGACCGGCACTCGTATGTGTCGGAAGCGCATCGAATCCAGCATTGCCCGGTCGGATCGCTTTGCCGCCGAATCGAACCCGTGCGCATCGTGCGGGTCGCGCTGCCGTGTCTCTCACCGTCGTCGCCCTGGTTCTCAACGTCACCGCGCTTGCACTTCGCGGCATCTCGACGCACCGATGGCCTCTCGGAAATCTCTACGAGTACGCGCTCTTTCTCAGCGCGGCATTGGTGGCATGCTGGCTGGTCATCCTGCGGCGGTACCCGATTCGCTCGTTGACCATCTTCGTTCTGGCCCCCACCGTCGTGCTTCTGTTCGTCGCTGCTGCAAGCATGTACGCGGAGGCAGCGCCTGTCGTCCCCGCTCTTCGTTCGTACTGGATCGGCGTACATGTCACGATCATCGTTGCCGCCTCCGGCATCCTTACGTTCGCAAGTGCGGTCAGCGCGCTTTTCATTATTGCCGAAGTAGGTCCGCAGGCGAAGAATCCCGCGTTGCGTTGGATTGCGGCCAGGCTGCCGTCATCCGAATTGCTTGACCGCGTGGCTTACCGAACAACGATCGTCGGGTTCCCGCTGTTCAGCATCGGGGTGATCTGCGGGGCGATCTGGGCGGAAGCCGCGTGGGGACGTTTCTGGGGCTGGGACCCCAAGGAGACGGTCTCGTTCATCTCCTGGGTTCTCTATGCCGCGTACCTCCATGCGCGCGCCACCGCCGGGTTGAAGAACATGCGTGCGGCATGGATCAATGTTGCTGCGCTCGCAACAATGCTCTTCAATATGTTTGCAATCAACTACGTCGTGTCGGGATTGCATTCGTACGCTGGGTTGAATTGACACCGACAACGGGTCATACCCGCGATCGGTCGACGCTCTCGCGGACGGCGCGGATGTAGCGGCGCGTGACAAACGCTTGCACTCGACGTCCGATCGGAGCGCCGAGACGCACCCACCACGTTCCCGGCTTGGAGAACGCGATGATCTCGATGCGGACCGCTTTGCTGGCCTCGTCGAACTGGACGACAAACAGCTCCTCCCCACATTCGGGGTGGCCGGCGCGGGTTCCGTATGCGAAGCCCTTGCGATTGGGTTCGTCGACGACGTAGACGATCCGAACTGGGATAGTCACCGGACCGAGTCCGAAGGTCGCATCGTGGCCAGCCACGGCGGTCGGGGCCGCCGTACGGACGGTCAGACCGGCTCCGCGGTGCATTCCCCAATTCAGGACGGTACGAGCGGCAACCTCGAAATCCTCACGTCCGGATCCGACAGTCGCGCTCTCGTGAACGTGGTGATAGCCGGCGGGGAGAACGCCGGACGTTGCGCCCACCTCGAGGTACGTCAGCCCGCCCGGGCCGGACGCCATCACGGCTCGCGTCGGTGGCTGAGGATGTTGATCACGTGACCGTCGGGGTCGGCAGCGAAGAACCTGCGCACACCCCACGGCTCCTCCGTGACGGGATAAACGATGGTGTCGCCGCGCTGCACCGCGGCCTCGTACGCTGCGTCGAGATCGTCCACCTCGACGGAGACGTCGGGAACCACGGGCGCGTGAGCGTCGTGCGTCATGACGCTGATCTGCAAGGACGGATCCGTCGGCGAAGCCAACGTCACGATCCACCCGTGATCCATGACAACTTCGAGGCCCAGCACTTCGGTGTAGAAGCGCTGCGCGGCCTCGAGCGAACTACTCGACAGATCCGAAACTATCCGCGTGACGGCCATGTCCCGCAGGTTACGCCGCCGCCGGAGTCCACCGCGACTTGACGAGCCGTTCGATGTCACCGGAAAGTTCGTCGCTGACGATTCCTGGAAGCAGGATCTGCCACATCTCGTCGACACGATCCGGAAGATCCGAGCGTCGGGTGAGAACGTTCGAAACCAGCTGTACCCCGGTGAATGCCGAGGGCATGAACCTGCCGAACGATTCTGCGCTGACCGATTTTCGGATTTCACCTTTCGCCTGAGCTCTGGCGGTGAGATCGGTGATTGCCGAGATCCATTCGGCGTACGGTTCCACCGGCCCCTCGTACGTGCTCAATTCCAACGTGAGGCGAATGCCCGCGCGAACGATCGGCTCGTCGACAATCTGGCGTGCCATTTCGTGCGTGAGCATGATCATCTGTTCCAACGGGTCCTTACCCGTCGCGGAAATCGCCTGCACCGATTCGATCGAGAGCCGATGCTGTTCAGCAATGATGAATTGGGCGAGCTCGTCCTTCGACGCGAAATGGAAGTACAACGCGCCCTTGGTAGTACCGGCCCCCGAGACTATGTCGGCCATGCTGGTGCTGCCGTAACCAGTCTTCTCGAACTGCGCGGCCGCGCCGGCAACGATTTGCTGCCGAGTCAGCTCGGCGCGTGCTTGCTTGACCACTGAATCCCTCTCGTCCTCCCAAGGCCCCCGCCCAGCAAACCCCACGGTTCGCGCCACACTTCAGCTATACCCAAAAACTTCACAATTGCCCCACATTACCAGCGCTCCTTCCATTGCTTCAATTACGAATGCAACAAAGTCGCTGGTCAGACGTCCGATTTAGAGGGAATCTCCTCTCCCCAACGTGCTTTCGTCAACCCGCGCACGATCTACCAACTCTCCGACGAGGAGCGTCAATTCCATCATCTGGTCCGTGATTTCCTCACGCAACTGCGCGGCATCTGCCTCGGAAATCGCCCCGGACTTGGTATCGAAGGACATCAACAACTCGATATTGGTGCGCAGTGCAGTGAGCGGAGCCAGAAGGTCCTGGCCCGCTTCGGTGATGAGACTTCGCTGGCGCGCTCGCGATTCCGACAACGTCCCGAGCATCCGATTGAAACTGACTGTCAACGACGCCAACTCGTCATCACCGGTCACAGGGATCGGCGCGAGATCATCCGTTTCGGCAACTCGCCGCGTCGCCGCAGTGAGTCGCGAAATCGGCCGTAATCCTGTGCGTGCCACAGCATCTCCGGCCGCGTAGGCAAGGGCGATACCGGCCGCCCCGAGAGCCGCCAACACCACTGCGAGTCGCTTGAGGACCGAACGCGTCGGCCCCAGGGACTGGGCGACAACCAAAGTTTGGCCCGCAACCGAGGGTTCGACAAGAATTCGATACGCATCGACGGTTGCGATCGTCTGCGACGAATTGCCGTCTGCGATCGACCTGATGGCGTCTGCACTGGTGCTGAACGGCGGCAGACCGGGGGTCGCCGTCACCAAGGCGCCGTCGGCAGTGAGAAGCCCCACCGCCTGGATGACCGCGGTATCCGCGCCGGCCGTCAATCCCAGAACCGGTGTGACACCGCCGAAATTGACGGTGTCGGTGATCGCGTCACTCGTGCGCTCGAGTTGCCGATCGACGTTGCCTTGCAAATAGGCGTTGAACACGATGTACACCGCCGACGCCGACACGATCACTGCGATAGCCACCAGGCCTGCGGTCAGCAACTTCACGCGTGCATGGAGCGTCCGAACGTGAATTCCCGTTGGTTTTCGACGGCTCATTCCGGGAACCGACACTCTCATGCGCGGTCCCGCAGTGCGGCGTCGAAAGATCCCAACATCCCTCCAGTATGGTCACGGAACCTTAGACGAACCTGAAGCGAACGCCCTGTCGGCCTCACGGCGCCGTTCCACGACCGAAAGCCGTGAGCCAGTCCACGGCCCCGGCTTCGGTGTCGAATGCCTCGACCGCCTCGGGGGCCGGTGGTCGCTCGACGACGATTACCGGGATCGACAGCTGCCTGGCCGCAGCGATCTTTGCGTACGTCTGTTCGCCGCCACTGTTCTTGGTGATCACGACGTCGATGCCGTGAGCCCGCATCAGATCGACTTCTGCTTCGACGTCGAATGGGCCACGTGCGAGTAGCAAATGCGAGTGAGGCGGCAACGTCCCGGACGGCGGATCGATCGAGCGCACGAGAAACGAGACGTCCTTCACACGGTCGAACGCCGCAACTCCTTGCCTCCCGATCGTCAAGAATGCGTGGGAGCCGACCCTCGGCAGCAAGTCTGCGGCGTGATCGAGATCGCGTACCGGAAGCCAGGTGTCGCCGAGTTGCTCACGCCACGGCGGGCGTCGGTACATGGCATACGGCACGGAATTCGCGACGCACGCCTCGAATGCATTCTTGGTGATGCGAGCGGCGAACGGATGCGTGGCGTCGAGCACTGCACGAATGTCGTTGTCCGACAACCACTCCGAGAGCCCTTCCGCCCCCCCGAACCCGCCGATGCGCACTTCCCCCTCGGGCCACCGAGGATCGCGAACCCGGCCGGCCAGTGAGGTGACAACTTCGAGGTCTGCTGAACCTGCCAACCGAGACGCGATCACTCGGCCTTCGCCCGTGCCTCCGAGTAGGAGTACGCGACGACGGACACCTGCCGAGGTCAGTGTGTGCTTCTCTCACGCGCTGCCGAGTAGAGGTAGCTGTCCGGAAATCCTTCCGCAGTCAACACTCGGCCGACGATCACAACGGCCGTCTTCGTGATGCCGGCTGCATGGACAAGTTCGACGATCGTGTTCAAAGTGCCTCGAACAACGATCTCCTCGGGCCGTGAGGCAAAGGCGACCACCGCCACGGGGCAGTCTTCGCCGTAATTTTCGGCCAACTCGGATGCGATCTGTTCGATGCGATGAGCGCCGAGATGAACCACCATCGTGGCGCCGCTGCGGCCCAGGGACCGCAGATCCTCACCCTCCGGCATTGCCGTCGACAAGGTGGAGACACGGGTGAGAACAATGGTCTGGGAGACGCCTGGAACGGTCAGCTCGCGCCCCAGCGCGGCTGCTGCCGCGGTAAATGCAGGAACTCCGGGAACCATGTCGAAATCGACGCCCGCGGCGTCCAGACGGCGGGCCTGCTCGGCCACAGCGCTGAAGATCGACGGATCACCGGAATGCAGGCGCGCGACGTCCAGCCCGGCCGAGTGCGCTTCGACAAGGATCGCGGTGATCTCGTCCAGGCTCAGGCGAGCGGTATCCACGACCTGTGCGCCGACCGGGCACCACTCGAGCAATTCCGCCGGAACAAGGCTGCCGGCGTACAGGCACACGGGGCTCGCGGCGATAATGCGCTGCGCGCGGACAGTGATCAGATCGGCCGCACCGGGACCCGCACCGATGAAATGAACGGTCATTGTGAGGATTCCTCCGGCGTATCGGTGTCCGCGTCTGCAGACGGCTGACTTTTTGTGACGGACCATTGGACCACCGGAAGTTGCGGGCGCCAAACGTTGAACGTGCCCAGTGGCTCGGCGCGCTGAACCTGGAAGCGTCGCAGCGTCCCTCCATGTCGGCCCATCCAGCCGAGCAGCAACGATTCGGATTCGGCGGTCACGGCGTTGGCGACAAGACGTCCACCCACGCTCAGCTGCTCCCAGCACGCATCGAGCATTCCCGGTTGCGTGACGCCGCCGCCGACGAACACCGCGTCAGGACGACGAGCCTCGTTCGCGAACGCCTCGGGTGCGGTTCCTTTCACCGCCAACGCAGGCACGCCGAGATTGCGCGCATTGGTGCCGATCTGTGAAACACGGCTCGCAACCTTTTCGAATGCTGTTGCGGTGCAACGCGGGTGGGTTCTCATCCACTCGATGGCCACGGTTCCCGACCCGCCGCCGACGTCCCAGAGGTGTTCTCCCGGCGCCGGCGCGAGTGCGCACAACGTCAGCGCACGAATCTCCTGTTTGGTCATCTGACCGTCTCCGACAAACGCTGCATCGGGTAGTCCCGGGATTCGAGTCAGCCTCAACGGATCATCGGCCGCGATGCACTCGACGGCCAGAACGTTCAACGCGTCCACGTCCTCGTCCGCGTGATCCCACTCGTCCGCAACCGTGACGGTCCGCGATTCCTCGGCCCCACCCAGCTGGGCCAGCACAGTCAGGATCGATCGACCGAATCCCGCGCCGGACAAGAGACGAGCCACCTCCCCCGGTGTCGCGCGGCCGTTGCTCAAAACCAGCAGGCGCGCACCACCTGCCACTGCCGCCAACACGGTCGCCGAGTCTCGGTTCACCAGGCTCACGACTTCGATGTCGGCCGACGCCCATCCCATTCGCGCGCTCGCCAATGCCACCGACGACGGGTGGGAGATCACTCGCACGTTGTCCACGCCGAGCAGCCGAACCAACGTGACGCCGAGGCCGTGGAACATCGGGTCACCGCTCGCGAGTACACATACTCGCCGATCGGCGCTCTCGGCGAACATCGACGGCAACGCCGGGATCATCGGAGACGGCCAGGTCAGCCGGGTGGGCGCACGTCGCGCCCCGAGGTGTGTCGTCGGGACCAAGTCCAACTGTCGCGACGACCCCATCAGGACCTCCGCGCCGAGGATTGCGCCCTTTGCACTTTCGGACAGCCCGTCCCAGCCGTCGGCACCGATGCCGACGATCACCACCGGGTGTGCGGTCATCGCGGCATCCGGCGCCAGATCGTCTGAGGCAGAAGCCGCATGACGAAGAACACCGGCTGCAGGATTCGCGGTACCCACACACGCGTCGCCCCGGAGTTCAGTCCCCGTACGACGGCGTCGGCGACCTGCGACGGGGTGCTCGACATCGGGGCGGGCGACATCCCTTCCGTCATCTTGCCGATGACGAATCCCGGCCGTACCAGCATCAATTGGACGCCCGAACCGTGCAGTGCGTCGCCCAGACCGCTGGCAAATCCGTCCAAGCCGGCCTTTGCGCTTCCGTAGACGTAGTTGGCGCGGCGAACCCGAACGCCGGCGACTGACGAGAACACCACGATCTTGCCGGTTCCCTGTCGGCGCATGATCTCCGCGAGGTGCGTGAGGACGCTGATCTGAGCCACGTAGTCGGTGTGCACCACCGCGACCGCATGCGCCGCGTCGGTTTCGGCACGCGCCTGATCGCCGAGAATTCCGAAGGCCAGCACTGCAACCGAAATCCGACCATGCTTGGCGACCACGGCGTCGAGGAGGTCTCCGTGCGTATCCACGGCGTCGGCATCGAACTCGACGGTGGAGACGCCGATCGCTCCGGCGTTCCTGAGCATCTGCTCCTGCTCCGACAGCTCGCCGCTGCGCCTGGCAGCCAGAACGATGTTGCGGCCCGGCGCGAGCCTGACCGCGATCTCGAGGCCGATCTCACTTCGTCCGCCGAGGAGCAGTACCGTCTCGACGTCATTCACGTTCGCACCCGCAGTCACCGCTCCAGTGTCCTGGATTACCGTCGTGGCATGACGCTCACCCCCTCCACCACACCATCGTCACAGCAGACTCTCACCGAAGACGGGCTGAAGTTCGTCGGTGAGTACCACCTCGCGACACTCACGACGTTGCGTCCGAACGGCACCCCACACGTCGTGGCCGTCGGATTCACCTGGGACCAGGAAGCCGGAAAGGCGCGCGTGATCACCAGCGGTGGTTCGCAGAAGGCGATCAACGCAGCGCGCGGTGGATACGCCGCAGTCAGTTCGGTCGACGGCGGCCGCTGGCTCACGCTCGAGGGGCCGGCACGCGTGCTCACCGACGCGGACTCCGTGGCCGACGCCGTCCGGCGCTATGCCGAGCGGTACCGCCAGCCACGGGTCAACCCCGCGCGCGTGGTCATCGAAATCGACGTCACACGCATACTCGGGTCCGCAGCGTTCAAGGAAAGCTGATCAGTCGAGGACAGTCAGGCCGTGCGGACGGTTGTTGAACGACTCGCAACCGTCCGCGGTCACGACGACGATGTCCTCGATTCGGGCGCCCCAATTTCCGCGGAAGTAGATTCCCGGTTCGATACTGAAGGCCATACCTTCGACGAGTTCGATGGTGTTGCCCTCGACGATGTACGGCTCTTCGTGCACGGACAGCCCGATACCGTGGCCGGTGCGGTGAACGAACACCTCCGCAAGTCCCTGTGCGGCAAGAACTTCACGGGCGGCAACGTCCACCGATTCTGCGGATACACCTGGCCGCACCGAATCGACAGCAGCCTGTTGCGCCGCCTCGAGTACCGCGAACTGTGCTGCAACCTCCGCCGACGGCTGTCCCATGCTGTACGTGCGGGTGGAGTCCGAGTTGTATCCGGGCTCGACCGGTCCGCCGATGTCGATCACCACGACATCGCCGCTCTCGATCACCCGGTCCGAGACCTCGTGGTGCGGGTCGGCTCCGTGTGGGCCCGATCCGACGATCACAAACGCAGCCTCGGTGTGCCCCTCTTCGAGAATCGCCGCCGAAATCGCCTCGCCCACTTCGGCTTCCGTACGACCGACGATCAAGAACTCTGCCATGCGGGCGTGAACACGGTCGATCGCCGCACCGGCCCGTCGCAGCGCCTCGATCTCGGCGTCGTCCTTGACCATCCGCAATTCGCGCAAGACGCCGGTGGCCAGGATCGGCAACGCACCCAACGTGTCTGCCAGGGGGATCAAATGCAGCGCGGGCATCGCGTCCGTCACTGCAACCTTGGCACCGGCCGGGAGTTGAGCCGCCACAATGGCATACGAATCAACACCGTCGACCCAGTCGAGGACGGTCAACCCGAGGTCGCCCACTGCCGATTCCTTCAACGACGCCAACTCCAACCGAGGAAGTACGACGGAGGCCTTCGCGGTCTCCGCAGCGATGACCAACGCGGTCAAGCGCTCGAACGAATCAGCCCGAGAACCCGTCAGGTACCGCAGATCCGGACCGGGAGTCACCACCAGACCGTCGAGTCCTGCTGATCGAGCCAACTCGGCGGCGCGAGCGATACGTGCGCCGTACACGGCGCTGGAGAATCGGGAATCCTGTTCGGCTGGAGACGTCATGGCTTACAGGTTAGTGCCGACTGGCAGGATGGTGACCATGAGTGGGCCATTGCTTCTCCTCGACGGTGCCAGCCTGTGGTTTCGTGCGTTCTACGCGCTGCCCGAGTCATTCGTCGACCCCGACGGAAGACCTGTCAACGCGGTGCGCGGTTTCACCGACATGGTGGCGTCCCTGATCACCAAACACCAGCCGAGTCGTCTCGCCGTATGCCTCGACTTGGATTGGCGACCGCAGTTCCGCGTCGACGCCGTCCCGACGTACAAAGCGCATCGCGTCGAAGAAGGATCTGACGGTTCCTCCGAAGAAGTTCCGGACACGTTGACACCTCAAGTCGACATGATCATGGACGTACTCGCAGCAGCGGGAATCGCGACGGCGGGTGCTGTCGGACTCGAAGCCGACGACGTGCTGGGCACGCTTGCCGCCACCGAGCGCGAAGATCTCACCGTCGTCGTCAGTGGTGACCGCGATCTACTGCAGGTTGTCACCGACGAGTACGTGCCCGTTCGTGTCCTCTACGTGGGCCGTGGCCTGTCCAAGGCAGAACTGTTCGGACCGGTCGAGGTTGCCGAGAAGTACGGAGTGCCCGGAGACCGTGCGGGTGAGGCCTACGCCGAACTCGCGGTACTGCGAGGAGACGCCTCCGACGGTCTACCCGGCATCAAAGGTGTCGGTGAGAAGACTGCGTCGACGCTGATGCTCCGCTACGGCTCGTTGGCCGGACTTCGGGCGGCCGCGGCTGATCCGGAATCCGACATGGCCAAGGGAATTCGCGCAAAACTCACTTCACCGGAAGCAATGGCTTACCTCGACGCTGCATTACCCGTCGTTCGGGTGGTTCGCGACGCGGACGTGCAGTTCTCGAAGGACGACCAACTCCCGGCGACCCCCGTCGATCCCGCACGATTCGAGGAAGTGGCGGCCTCGCTGAACATCGAACGCTCGGCCGGCCGGCTTGCCGCCGCGCTGAAGGCTGCGGCGGCAAGCCGTTCCGATCAGTAGAGCGTCAGCTCGGGCGGCTTACCTCGTACGTGCCGTTGTCGTCGACAAACGTCACGGTCACGTTCGACTTCACGCCCGCGATCGAGAGCGTGCAGGTGAACTTGTTGCCTGACTTGACTTCCTGATCCGCGGGGCACTGAACATTGCTCACGTTCTTTGCCCCGTAGGACTCGGTGACGATCTTCTCGACGCCGGCCTGAGCCGCGCTCTGATCGAGCGTGTTCTTGCCGAAGACACCGAACACCAGAGCTACCACGACAGCTGCCAGAACGACGAGAACACCGATCGCACCGAAGATCAGGGGCTTCTTCGACTTACCCGACTGGTTTCCGGGCGCACCGGGACTCGGGAACGGCTGAGCCTGGTTCCACTGGTTCTGCTGCCCCGGAGTTTGGCCGGGAGTCGCGGCGCCCCACGCCTGCTGCGGTGCGGCGGCAGGAGGCTGACCCCACGCCTGGGTTGCGTCAGGTGCCTGCTGTTGCCCGGGCTGTCCCCACGGCTGACCGGGAGGCTGCTGCTGGGGCTGTCCCCACGGCTGTTGCTGGCCGGGTTGTCCTTGCCCAGGCTGCTGCGGCTGACCGTACGCAGGCTGACCACCCGGCTGCGCGGGCTGCCCGTATGCAGGCTGTCCCCACGGCTGTTGCTGGCCGGGTTGTTGACCGGGCTGCGGTGTCTGACCAGGCTGACCCCACGGCTGTTGCTGGCCGGGCTGCTGACCAGGCTGCTGTTGACCGCCCGGCTGCTGAGGATTCTGCCCCCACTGCTGCTCGTTCGGCTGCTGCTGATCACCAGGACCCCATTGCCGATTCGGATCGTTCGGTCCGTAAGGCCCGCTCATGTTCGCCTCCCACTCGAAATACCAGTCTGCGAATCAAACCACATAGTTGAGGTCATGCTGCGTCGACAGCAACTACCCCGCGACGAATTGCAGCTACCGCCCGCGCCGCAGTCTTCGCAACGTCGGCATCCGTCGAAGTCAGGCGGACCTGATCGAGGAGGTCGATCACCTGACGACACCAGCGAACAAAATCACCCGCAGACAGTGCACGGCCCTGCACTCCGGCCGCGATCAGCGCGTCGACAAGCGAGTTCTCACTCGCCCAGTGATAAACGGCAGTGACGAATCCGAGATCCGGTTCCCGCGTCGGCGGTAGCTTGTGGCGAATCTCGTCCGACCGCAGTTCGCTCCAGAGTCGTTGAGTGTCGTTGAGCGCGTGACGAAGTGCCGCCGTCGGCACCCGGTCAACGGTGTCGCCGTCCCGACGCGATTCGTAGACCACCGAGGACACGACGGCTGCAAGTTCGGCCGGGCTGAGACCCGTCCACGCGCCGGTTCGCAGGCACTCGGCGACCAGAAGGTCGCTTTCCGAGTAGATGCGGCTGAGTCGTCGTCCGGATTCGGTGACTTCTGGGGCTGCTTCGGCAGTCATGTACTCACGCTCTTTGAGTAGCGCGATGATTCGGTCGAACGTCCGCGCCAGCGAGTTGGTGGTGGCCGCAGCCTTTTCCCGCATCGCCTGTGTTTCGCGGGCCAGGCGGTTGTAGCGCTCACCGATCCGGCTCAGATGTTCGCGATCAGGCCAGCTGTGGCACGGATGCGACCGAATCGCGCGACGCAAAGTAGCGACCTCGGCGTCCTCGGACGCGCCCGCTTTGTGGCGCTTCTTCCGCCTGGGCGCACTGATCCCGGTACTTCGCAACGCCGAAGCCAGATCGCGCCGGATCCGGGCGGTGTGGTGATCGACGTGCTTGGGCAGGCGCATCTTTCCCAGGACCTCGGCGGCTTCGGGGAAATCACCCGACGAGAGACGGCCGGCCCACTGATCGGCAGTCAGAACGAGCGGTCGTGGGTCCTTCGGATCGTTGTCCGGGACGAGGACCACAGCCACTCCGGAATGACGACCGATGGGAATTGCGATGACGTCGCCGCGGGCGAGTGCACGGAGGGACTCCACCGCATCTCCGCGGCGGTCCTCGCGGCCCTTACGTTCGAGCGCACGCTCGCGCGCACCGAGCCGCTCACGCAACGACGCGTATTCGAAGTACTCGCCGTCTGCACCGCCGAGTTTCTCCTGCAAACCCTTCAGTGCTTCTTCGTTCCGCTCGATGCCACGCACCAGGCCGACCACCGAGCGGTCCGCTTGGAACTGTGCGAAGGAACGCTCGAGCAGCTTGCGTGAATCGGCCGCACCCATGCGCTCGACCAGATTGATCGACATGTTGTAAGAAGGCCGGAACGAACTGCGGAGCGGGAACGTCCGAGTCGACGCCAATCCGGCGACGTCCGTCGGCTCGACACCGGGCTGCCACAGGACCACAGCGTGCCCTTCGACGTCGATACCGCGTCGGCCGGCTCGACCAGTCAGCTGCGTGTATTCCCCCGGCGTCAGTTCGGCATGCGATTCGCCGTTGTACTTGACCAGCCGTTCGAGCACCACCGTTCGGGCCGGCATGTTGATCCCGAGGGCCAACGTCTCGGTCGCGAAAACCGCCCGCACGAGACCTTTGACGAACAGTTCCTCGACTGTCTGGCGGAATGCCGGCAGCATGCCGGCATGGTGAGAGGCCAGTCCGCGACGCAACGCCTTGCACCAGTCCCGATATCCGAGAACTTCGAGATCTTCCTCGGGGAGTTCGCCGGTGTGCTTTTCGATGATGGTGTCTATCTCGCGAACCTGCTCCGGGGAAGTCAGGTCCAGCCGGGATCGTATGCACTGTGCAAGAGCCGCATCACAACCGGCACGGCTGAAGATGAAGGTGATGGCCGGTAGCAGTCCGGACTGATCGAGCTGAGCGATGACGTCAGGTCGCGGCAGGGGCCGGAAATCATTGGAACTCTGGTAGCTGCCACGGCGTCCGCGGCCACGCGGCTGCCAGCTCTCGACGCGTTCGAGAGCCTGACGCTGTTTGACGTGGCGAACCAGATCCTGGTCGACGAGCACGGTCTTCGGCCCAGCGGCAGGGTGACTGCGGCTGTCGAAGAGATCGAAAATTCGTCGACCGACCATGATGTGCTGCCACAGCGGAATCGGCCGCGTTTCGTCCACGACCACAGTGGTATCTCCCCGAACGGTCTCCATCCAGGCGCCGAACTCCTCGGCATTGCTCACGGTGGCCGACAAGCTCACCAGGCGAACATCCTCGGACAGGTGCAGGATCACTTCCTCCCACACCGCCCCGCGGAATCGGTCGGCCAGGTAGTGCACCTCGTCCATGACGACGTGCGAAAGCCCGCGCAGCGCCTCGGAGTTGGCGTAAAGCATGTTCCGCAGGACTTCGGTGGTCATGACGACCACCGGTGCGTCGGAGTTGATACTCGAATCACCCGTCAGCAGGCCGACTTCGCTGGCGCCGTAGCGCTCGACGAGTTCGGCGTACTTCTGATTGCTCAACGCCTTGATCGGCGTCGTGTAGAAACACTTGCGTCCCGCTGCCAGAGCCAGGTGGACAGCGAACTCGCCGACCACGGTCTTGCCTGCGCCGGTCGGTGCGCAGACAAGGACTCCGTGGCCCGCTTCGAGCGCAACGCATGCCTTCACCTGGAAAGGATCGAGTTCGAACTTCAGGCTGGACGCGAACGTGCTCAGTTCACTCTTGTTCATAACCACCTCGTCAGGGTTTCACACGCCGCCGACGTGGTGGCACGGCGCTCAGAGAGTGTCGGTGAAATCCTGGCCGGGCGCGTTGTCGCCGGCAGTGTCGGATTTCTCCGCGACCGAAGCCTTGGACTTGGACTTACGTCCGAACAATCCACTGGATTCGGCCTTGGGTTTGGTCGGATTGTCGAAAGCCTCGTTCAGATCGGACGGAGCCGAGATGGAGGAAGCTTCCTCGTCGGACAGTGCGCCCCAGTCTTCGCCGGCTCGCTTGGCCTTGCGCTTGTCGTTGAGACGAGCGATCTGGACCGCGACCTCGAAGAGAAGCGTGAGAGCCAGAGCGAGCGCCAGCATCGAGAACGGATCCGAACCCGGCGTGGCAACTGCAGCGAATACGAAGAGCCCGAAGATCAATCCTCGACGCCAGGCCTTCAGACGCTCGTACGTCAGAATGCCCGCAAAGTTCAGCACGACCACGAGCAGTGGAATTTCGAAGCTGACACCGAAGATGAGCAGCAGATTGATGATGAAGCCGAAGTACTCCGAACCACTGAGCGCGGTGATCTGGACGTTGTCGCCGATGGTCAGGAGGAAGTGCAAAGCCTTCGCCACGACGAGGTACGCCAGGATTGCGCCGAGAATGAAGAGAGCGGCACCGGCGGTGACGAATCCGACCGCGTATCGACGTTCCTTTGCGTAGAGGCCCGGGGTGATGAATGCCCACAGTTGGTAAAGCCACACCGGGCAGGCAAGAACGATGCCGGCGGTGAGCGCCACTTTGAATCGCAGCATGAACTGCTCGAACGGACCGGTCGCCAGCAATCGGCACGCGTCGTCGGTGCTGAGGTTGGCGCGACTCTCGGACGGAAGCTCACAGTACGGTCCACGAAGCAGATCGCCCAGACTTTCGAGACCGAGTATCGAGTGTGAGTACCAGAAGAAGCCGAACGCCGTGGTGATGATCACGCCGAGGAATGCGAACAACAAACGAGTCCGCAATTCGTACAGGTGGTCGACCAACGACATGGTGCCGTCTGGGTTGACCTTCCGCTTGCGGTTACGCGGGTCTAACGGAATACGCACTGTGCATCCTGGTCTTGGTCAGCAGACAACCGGGGTGAACGAATATTTCACCCCGGTTAGAACGCAGTGTGTACTAGAGCGGCTTGACTTCGGTCGGCTGCGCAACAGGTGCTGCTGCACCGTTTGCGACCACCGCGGTGTTGGCCGTCGGCAACTGTGCCGGAGCAGGCTGTGCGACCGGCGCGCTTGCGGGCGCCGCATCGTCGTTCTGCATTTCCTTGACTTCGCTCTTGAAGATGCGGAGGGAACGACCCAGACCGCGTGCTGCATCGGGAAGCTTCTTCGACCCGAACAGAATTACGACGACAACAGCGACAATCAGCCAATGCATCGGCTGCATTGCACCCATAACGACCTCCCATGATCAGATTCCTCGATGCTACCGGACACAACCGGCGCTCGGAGGTGCCAAAGCACTTACTTCAGCTACCTTTTACCTGTTTGTTTCCTGCGAACTCACTGAACGTGACGTTTCCCGAAGTTTTACGAACCGATTACGTCATAGGCGTCGAGCGCCGCAACGGCCCGATCATGTACTTCGGAGACCAGTTCCGGTGGATGAAGGACCCGAACTCCCTCACCGAATCCCAACACCAGCCTCGCCATCCATTCCAGTGTTCCGAAACTCATCGTCGCCTCGACCGACCCGTCGTCGTTCACGTGCTCGACGTCCATCGGGTAGTAGTCGAGCATCCACACCCACTCTTTGGTGATGGACAACCGTGCTTCCGGAAGGGAACCGTCGCCGCTGAACAACTCGAGATTCGAATCCTCCTCGAGGGCCTGCGGCGGCGGGTCGGCCGGCTCGTCGAGTTGGACGGCAGCGTCGATCCGATCGAATCGGAACAAGCGCACGCCCTCGGCTTGACGGCACCACGCCTGGAGGTAGCTGTAGTTGTCGACCAACACGATGCGAACGGGGTCGACGATGCGCTCGGAGACCGCGTCACGCGAGGCCGAGTAATACGTCAATCTGAGGGCGGTCTTGTCCGCGAGCGTGGCTCTGACCGTCGCGGCGATCGGATCTTCGGCGATGTCCGGCGTCGGCGACGTGTCTCGATCTTGACCGATGGCTCGTGCCGCGGCCGATCCGGCGGCGTCCTCGATCTTCGCGATAGCGCGCTGAGCCGAAGACGGATCGACCATCCCCGGCATTTCCACCAACGACCGAAGGGCGATCAGCAATGCCGTCGCTTCCGTGGAGGTGAGGCGCAACGGGCGATCGATCCCGGCCGAGAACGTGACCTCGATACTTTCCTCGGAGAAGGACAGGTCGATGAGATCACCGGGGCCGTAACCGGGCAGTCCGCAGACCCACAGTTGATTGAGGTCGGTCATCAGTTGGGTGGTGCTGACGCCGAGTTCCTCGGCGGCCTCGGCGGGACTGATACCAGGATTCGCGATGAAGTACGGCACGAGGTTGAGAAGCCGCGCCAACCGCGACGACAGTCGATTGCTCATCAGTTGTCCCCCTGTCCATTGCTGGTGACCGGGCTTGCTGCGGCGGCGCGAAGCTTCGCTACGACCTCCGCACGCAAATCCGGTGGGTCCAACACCAGCGCATCCAACCCGTGCCCGGCGATCAACCGAGCGGTCCATTCCCAGGATCGGACGGGAATGGCCAGCACGCTGCCGTCGCGATCGGTCAACCGCCGATCGGAAGACGACGTCCCAAGCCGGCGAAGCTCATGCGCGCGGCCGTCTGCGACCCACACGGTGGCAGTCCCGGTAACGACGCCCGAACCGGTCACGCGATCGACGACCTCGCGGAGATCGACACCTTCGGGTTTGTGAACCGAACCGGCCGGGCCGAACTCCCTGACGTCGTCCCCGATTCGGGAGAGCCGGAAGGTCCTCACCGCATCCCGGTCGACGTCGTGCCCGACCAGATACCACTTGCCGTTGTGCGTGACGACGCCCCACGGTTCGACGGTGCGCTCGGTGAACGGTTCGTTCAATGCCCCGCGGTGCTGAAAATGAACTGCTCGGCCGGCGTCGACCGCTGCAAGCAGCTTGCCGAGCGCGGGCTCCGAACCCCGGGTTCGTGCCGGAATCGCGGTGACCGGCGCGGCACTGACTTCTGAGTCGACCTGGACGCCGGCCGCTCGGAGTTTGAGTAGTGCACTCTGGGCTGCCGAAATCAGTTCCGGCGATTCCCACAACTGCACCGCGACGGCGACCGCAGCAGATTCCTCGCTGGTGAGGTCCACGTCCGGAAGCTCGTAGGCATTGCGATTGATCCGGTACCCCTCGACCGTCGAGAACCGTCCTGCCAGACCGGTTTCCAACGGGACACCCAGGTCACGAAGTTCGTTCTTGTCGCGCTCGAACATGCGACTGAACGCTTCGTAGTTCGCGGATTCGTTGTACCCGGCCACACTGTCACGGATTTTCTCCGCCGTGAGGAACTGTCTGGTGGACAGCAATGCGATCACCAGGTTCATCAACCGCTCGATTTTTGATGTCGCCACGCCGAAATCCTAGTGGCTATCCGATAACCGAACGCGCGCCGGACACTTTCGTGCCCGGCGCGTCGCCGCAAAACAGACCTGCCGTGTTGTAAATCGCGAAATTGGGTGACCTACATCGAAGCGATCAAACGCTCGACACGCTCGTCGACGGAACGGAACGGGTCCTTGCAGAGCACCGTTCTCTGTGCCTGATCGTTGAGCTTGAGGTGAACCCAGTCGACCGTGAAGTCCCGGCCTGCTGCCTGGGCTGCGGTGATGAAGTCGCCTCGCAATTTCGCGCGCGTGGTCTGCGGCGGATTCTCGACAGCGTCGTCGATCGTCTCGTCCTCGGTGACCCGCTTGACCAAGCCCTTGCGCTGCAGCACGTCGAAGACGCCCCGGCCGCGTTTGATGTCGTGGTAAGCCAAGTCGAGCTGCGCGATCTTGGGATCGGACAGGTCGAAACCGTGACGGTCCTGGTATCGCTGGAACAGCTTGCGCTTGATGACCCAGTCGATCTCCGTATCGACCTTCGCGAAATCCTGAGCTTCGACGGCGTCGAGGGTGCGACCCCACAGGTCGACAACCTGCTCCACCTGCGCGTCCGGTTCGCGGTTACGCAGATGTTCGACTGCCTTGGCGTGGTACTCGCGTTGAATGTCGAGGGCACTGGCCTGACGACCACCAGCGAGGCGGACAGGCTTCTTGCCGGTCACGTCGTGACTGACCTCGCGGATGGCACGAATCGGATTGTCCAGGGCGAAATCGCGGAACGAAACCCCGGCTTCGATCATCTCGAGCACCAGTGCTGCAGAACCGACCTTGAGCATCGTCGTCGTTTCGGCCATGTTCGAATCGCCGACGATCACGTGCAGTCGGCGGTACTTCTCGGCGTCCGCGTGCGGTTCGTCGCGGGTGTTGATGATCGGACGCGAGCGAGTGGTGGCCGACGAGACGCCCTCCCAGATGTGTTCCGCGCGCTGCGAGAGGCAGAACGTCGCGGCCTTCGGTGTCTGCAGTACCTTGCCGGCACCGCAGATCAACTGGCGCGTGACGAGGAACGGCAGCAAGACGTCCGAAATGCGGGAGAACTCACCGGCGCGCGCGACGAGAAAGTTCTCGTGGCAGCCGTACGAGTTCCCGGCCGAGTCGGTGTTGTTCTTGAAGAGGTAGATGTCGCCACCGATCCCCTCCTCGGCAAGTCTCGCCTCGGCGTCGATCAGCAGTTCTTCGAGCACACGCTCACCGGCGCGGTCGTGATTGACCAACTGGATGAGACTGTCGCACTCGGCCGTCGCGTACTCCGGGTGCGAACCCACGTCCAGGTACAAGCGGGCCCCGTTGCGGAGGAAGACGTTGGAGCTGCGGCCCCACGACACGACACGACGGAAGAGGTAACGAGCAACCTCGTCGGGGCTCAGTCGCCTGTGCCCGTGAAAGGTGCAGGTAACGCCGAATTCCGTCTCGATACCCATGATTCGTCTCTGCACACTTCGACACTACAACCAGAATGGGAGGTTCACCCGTGTACTTCGATCGCGTCGTAAGTCACGACTCGACAACGTCGGGCAGCGGCATAGTGTGACGGTGTGAGCCTTATTCGCCGAAAAGTTGTCCGAAGCGACGTCAAAGTCATGGAAAGTACTGGAGCACTGCGCCCTTCCGTGCTCGACCCGACCATGCGGTTTCTCTCCAGAGCCGCCGATCACGGCGTTTTGTGGATGGTTGTCGCCGCCTTGCTCGCGATGATCGGCGGGCGGCCCCGTAGGGCAGCAGCACGCGGGCTGCTCGCACTGGCCGGTTCGAGCGCGCTGGCCAACGGCATTCTCAAGCCCCTCTTTCCCCGCCGACGCCCACCGGCACGCGTCTGGCTGAGCCCCAAGCGAGGAGTCGACATCCCGACCTCGTCCTCGTTCCCCTCCGGCCATTCCTCATCAGCAGCGGCATTCACTGCCGCAGTGGCCATGGAATCCCCGGTTGCGGGAGCTGCGCTGGCACCACTCGCTGCAGCAGTGGCGTATTCACGCGTTCACAACGGAGTCCACTGGCCGTCCGACGTCTTCGCGGGCCTCGCGGTCGGCGGCGCAATCGCTGCCGGCACCCGCCGTTGGTGGGCGGTGCGCGACGAAGAACCCGCCGAACTCGGACCCGAGTGCGTCGTCCCCGCGCTCCCGCGCGGAGAAGGCTTGTTGGTCTTCACCAATCCTGGTTCGGGCTCCGAGGACGACGGGATCGTGGAATCGATTCGAGAACTACTACCGGATGCGATCGTCTACCAGTTCGACGCGGACATCGACTTCGACATGCAGATCGATGCCAAGATCCCCGAACTCTCACCGAAGGCGTTGGGAGTATGCGGGGGCGACGGAACAGTGGTCACGGTCGCGACCGCGGCGACAAAGCACGAGCTACCACTTGCGGTTTTTCCCGGCGGAACGCTTAACCACTTCGCCCGCGACGTCGGGGCGGTGAATGTCGAGGAGACCGCACAGGCAGTCGAGTCGGGGCAGGCGGCATTTGTCGACCACGCGGTGGTGCGCACGGATTCCGGAGTGACTGCACGTTTTCTCAACACCGCAAGCCTCGGCGGATACCCCGACGCTGTGCGTCTGAGGGAAAAGTGGGAACCGCGTTTCGGGAAGTGGCCGGCCGCGGGAGCCGCGATGATGCGTGTTCTCGCAGCGGCGGAGCCGATGACTGTCACCATCGACGGGAAGCGGACCACCATCTGGATGCTGTTCGTCGGAAACGGGAGGTACTCCCCCGCTGATCAGGTGCCGATGTCGCGTCCGGAGATGAACCGGGGACTACTCGACGTCCGCTATCTGCGCGCGGACAAGAAATTCTCGCGCTCACGTCTGCTGTTTGCGGCTGCCACAGGAACATTGGGCAGCTCGCGGGTCTACGTTCGCGAACTCGTCTCGTCGATGTCGGTTCGAGTGGCCGATTCACCGGTAGCCATCGCCACCGACGGTGAAGTGGTGGCAGACGCGCGCCGGTTCGATTTCGACACCGAACCGGGCGCGGTGGCCGTCTACAGAATCACGCAGTGACTATGAGGGTGCGTCGCCGTTTGCCGGCGGCGCATCCTCGGTTGCTGCCGGCGCTGGAAGCATCTCTTCCAACGCCGTCCCCGCGATCCGTTTGAACGCACGGCGTGGACGGTTGCTGTCGAGGACGGCAACCTCGAGTGCACTCACGTCGAGAGTTCGCGGTTCCGCCTCGGCGGTTCCGGCCGGCGCCGGGCCGCCCTTTTGGAGCGCCCCGACCGCGAGCCGCACCGCGGATTCGAGGTCGAGGTCTCGCTGATAGGACTCGCGCATCGCCGTCACGATCGGTTCGGTCGTGCCGCCCATGACCACGAATTCCTGCTCGTCCGCGATGGAACCGTCGTACGTGATCCGGTAGAGCTGGGCCGGCGTACTACTCCCGAAACGCCCGATCTCGGCAACGCAGATCTCGACCTCGTAGGGCTTGGGCTGCTCGGTGAAGATCGTTCCCAATGTCTGTGCGTACGCATTGGCGAGCGAACGCCCCGTGACATCCCGACGGTCGTACGAGTACCCGCGCATGTCCGCGTGGACGATGCCCGCACGACGCAGATTCTCGAACTCGTTGTACTTGCCCACCGCCGCAAATCCGAGACGGTCGTACAGTTCGCTGACCTTGTGCAGAGCACGCGACGGATTCTCCGCGACAAAGAGCACTCCGTCGCGATAGGTGAGAACGACGACGCTGCGTCCGCGGGCAATTCCCTTGCGCGCCAATTCCGAACGATCGCGCATGATCTGTTCGGCTGATGCGTAATACGGCATCGTCATAGCGCAGACTCCCCTTCCGGACTCGCGGTCGCCGTGCGAGCCGCGACGATCTCCCTGGCGATCTCGGCAGCCTTGGTGGGCGACAACTCCACGGCGCCGGCCGAGGTGATGGTGACCGCTGTCGGATAGATCCCGCGTGTCAGGTCAGGACCACCGGTAGCCGAATCGTCGTCTGCCGCGTCGTACAGCGCCTCGACAGCGAACCGAAGCGCAGTGTCCTCGTCGATTCCCGGTGAATACAGCTTCTTGAGCGCCGATTTCGCGAACAGGGAACCTGATCCGACTGCGTGATAGCCAGCGCGCTCCTCGTATCGTCCACCGACGACGTCGTAGGAGACGATGCGACCGGCGGTCGACGGATCGACCGCGTCGAGGTCGTAACCCACGAGCAGTGGCACGACCGCCAAACCCTGCATCGCTGCTCCGAGATTCCCTCGAACCATCGACGAGAGTCGATTGGCCTTGCCGTCGAACGTGAGGGGGACGCCTTCGATCTTCTCGTAATGTTCGAGCTCGACCGCGAAGAGTCGGACCAGTTCGATTGCGATCCCGGCCGTTCCGGCGATACCCGCAGCCGAGTAGTCGTCGGTGACGTACACCTTCTGCACGTCACGGCTGGCGATGAGGTTGCCCATCGTCGCCCGGCGATCACCAGCGAGCAGAACTCCACCCGCGTAGCTGATCGCGACGATGGTGGTGCCGTGCGGAGCTACGTCTCCCCCGCCCATGACAACACCTCCTGTGTCGGCGAAGCGGTTCTGCGGAAGATGTTCCGGTGCGTGCACCCGAAGGTATTCCGAGAATGACGACAGATTCGAGCCGAAGCTCAACCGTGTGTCCCCGTCTGTGATCCGGGGCGCGCGATCCACCGTCACTGGCCGCCCTTCTGGACGTAGGCACGGACGAAGTCCTCGGCGTTCTCTTCCAACACGTCGTCGATCTCGTCGAGCAGGTCGTCGGTTTCTGCAGCGAGCTTCTCGCGACGTTCCTGGCCGGCACTGCCGTCGCCACCAGTGGTTTCGTCGTCTTCGCCGCCACCGGCACGCTGCGTCTGTTCTTGAGCCATCGCCGTCGACCTCCTTGTGTGAAGGGAGCTCTCGCGAGCATCCTGTTCGGCCCAGCAGAGTCGGTAACTGATCCCGCTCGGACCTTCACCCTACCGAGCGGCACCGTCAGGTGTGGAGAGACGCGACGGCGAGCCGCATCGGCTGATTTCAGTGAGTGAGCTGATCGACCAATTCCGCGGCGCTGTCCACGGAGTCGAGCAATGCTCCGACGTGCGCTTTGGTACCTCGAAGCGGCTCGAGGGTAGGGATGCGGATCAACGATTCGCCGCCGAGATCGAAGATGACCGAATCCCAGCTCGCGGCCGCGATATCGGCACCGAATCGGCGTAAGCACTCGCCTCGGAAGTATGCGCGAGTGTCGGTGGGAGGGTTCGTGACCGCGTCGAGAACCTGCTGTTCGGTGACAAGCCGCTCCATGGAGCCGCGAGCAACCAGGCGGTTGTACAGGCCCTTGTCGAGTCGCACGTCTGAGTACTGCAGATCCACCAGATGCAATCGCGGCGCCGACCACGCGAGTCCCTCACGATTGCGGAAGCCTTCGAGCAGACGCAGTTTGGCCGGCCAGTCGAGGATGTTCGCGCACTCCATGGGATCGCGCTCGAGGAGATCGAGGACCATCGCCCACTTGGCGACGATATCGTCCGCTCGCGGGTCACGATCGGCCTCGCGATCGAGGAACTTCGAGACTCGTTCGAGGTAAATACGTTGCAGCGCAAGCCCAGTCAGTTCGCGACCGTCGGCCAGTGCAACGGTCTTGCGCAGCGTGGGGTCGTGGCTGATGTGGTGGACGGCGGTGACCGGACGTGCCAGTTGCAGATCGGTGAGGTCGACACCCGCTTCGATCAGGTCGAGTACCAGCGCGGTTGTTCCCACCTTGAGATACGTCGACATCTCCGCGAGGTTCGCATCACCGATGATGACGTGCAGACGGCGGTACTTGTCCGCATCCGCGTGCGGTTCGTCGCGGGTGTTGATGATTCCGCGCTTGAGCGTGGTCTCGAGGCCTACTTCGACCTCGATGTAGTCGGATCGCTGCGAAAGCTGGAATCCGGCGTCGTCGCCGGACTGACCGAGACCCACACGACCGGAACCGCAGATCACCTGCCGAGACGCGAAGAACGGCGTCAAGCCGGTGACAATCGAGGCGAACGGGGTGTCACGCGAGCAGAGGTAGTTCTCGTGCGTGCCGTACGACGCACCCTTGCCGTCGACGTTGTTCTTGTACAACTGCAACCGTGGGGCACCCGGCACGCTGGAGGCGTGCCGTGCAGCCGCTTCCATCACTCGTTCGCCGGCCTTGTCCCAGATCACGGCATCGAGCGGGTCGGCGACCTCGGGGGCCGAGTACTCCGGATGGGCGTGGTCGACGTACAACCGTGCCCCGTTGGTGAGAATCATGTTCGCGGCGCCGATCTCGTCCGCGTCGATCACCGGTGCGGGACCGCTCATTCGCCCCAGATCGAAGCCTCGGGCATCTCGCAGCGGAGATTCCACTTCGTAATCCCAGCGTGTGCGCTTGGCCCGTGGCACGCCCGCTGCGGCGGCGTAGGCAAGCACCGCCTGGGTTGAAGTGAGAATCGGATTCGCCGACGGCTCACTGGGTGAAGATATTCCGTATTCGACCTCGACACCGATGATCCGCTGCATGACACAAGAGCCTATGTGATTGCGGCGCGGCGCCTACAGGCGTGGCACAGTTGGAGGAATGCACCAACCTCTCACCGCAGACCTGAATCCCGCGGACGAGGTAGTCGCCGTGTACGACCGGACGGGTAATCCGATCGGCCGAGCAACGCGTTCCGTCGTCTACTCGGGTGGGCTCTGGCACGCGAGCGCGGGCGTTCTGGTTCGCACCGGGGACGGCTCTCGCATCTACGTTCATCGCCGAACCGACACGAAAGCGGTGTTCGGGGGCTATCACGACTGTCTTGCCGGAGGTGTCGTGGATCCAGGTGAGACGCCGCAGGAAACTGCGATCCGTGAAGTGGGTGAAGAACTCGGAATCTTCGGAACAGCAGATCAGCCACTCCAACTGACGGAAATCGCTCGAAAATCCTGGGACGGTGAGTGGAAGAACTCTCCGTTGCGCTGTCACCTGTTCGCGTTCGAACTCAGATACGACGGGCCGATGGCACATCAACCCAGCGAGATCGCCGAAGGTTGGTGGTGGACGCCGAAAGAACTCGGCGCCCACCTGCAGGATCCGTCGTGGCCGTTCGTTCCGGACTCACGCGCGCTGCTGGCCGACTATTGCTGGAGCTGAACATCACTGGAGCTTGAACACCCATGGGGCTTGAACACCACTGGGGCTTGAATACCACTGGGACTGCGATCAGCCCGGGGTGATCGCCGAGAGCCACGCGGCGAACGCGCTGGGGTTGCGGGTCTGTGCGAGCACGCGACCGGGTCCGGTGAAGTCGAAGACAAATCCTTCGCCGGACTTCATCGACTGAATGGTGCGTCCCTGAACGGCGCGCCGCATGTTGAAGTTCATCCCGAGGTCGTAGGCGACCACGTGACCGGTATCGATCGTGACCGTCTCACCTGGCTGCAAGTCGATGACGTCGATCGCGCCGTAGACGGCCAGCACTACTTCACCGTCACCACTTGCCCGCAGGCCGAAGCCGCCCTCACCGCCGAAGAGGTTGGACATGCCTCCCCACTTGGACTCGACCGTCACACCGTAGGAGTTGGCCAACCAGGTTCCACGGTTGAGGAAGAACGGGCGATCGGACGTGATGGTCAGCGGGATCAGATCACCGGGAAGCACACCGGTCACGTCGACCCAACCACCTTGCGGCGGAGCGGTATACGTCGTGACGAAAAATGATTCGCCGCTCAGCATCGACCGCTTGAGTCCCTGCAGGACGCCGCCCTGCGCCTTCGCTTCGAGAACCACCCCGGCGGAATGCGCGAGCATTGCTCCGCTCTCCACGCGCAGCGGTTCGCCGGGCGCGAGGTAGCAGCGAGCCACAGTGGACGACGGATTGTGTCGAAGATGTATCTGCACGGCGGGACTCTAAACCAGCGCGACCGACCGGTCCAATCGCAGCGGAGGGAACAGCAGCGACGCATCGATCGGGCCGGCAACTCTCGAGGAGTAGCCGGCCCGATCGATGTTCGTATTTCTACAGATACTGGCCCGTGTTCGACTCCGTGTCGATCGCGCGGCTGGCACTGGCGTTCTTGCCCGTGACGAGAGTGCGGATGTAGACGATCCGCTCTCCCTTCTTGCCCGAAATACGTGCCCAGTCATCAGGATTGGTGGTGTTGGGCAGATCCTCGTTCTCGGCGAACTCGTCGACGATGGAATCGAAGAGGTGCTGCACACGCAAGCCCGGAGCACCGGTGTCGAGTACCGACTTGATCGCGTACTTCTTGGCGCGGTCGACGATGTTCTGGATCATCGCACCCGAGTTGAAGTCCTTGAAGAACAGGACTTCCTTGTCACCGTTGGCGTAGGTGACCTCGAGGAAACGATTCTCTTCGCTCTCCGCGTACATGCGATCGACGACGCGAACGATCATCGCCTTCAAGCATGCAGTGCGATCTCCGCCGAACTCGGCGAGGTCGTCCGCGTTGATCGGCAGACCGTCCACCAGGTACTTCGAGAAGATGTCCTGCGCGGATTCCGCGTCGGGACGCTCGATCTTGATCTTCACGTCCAGTCGGCCCGGACGCAGGATGGCAGGGTCGATCATGTCCTCACGGTTGGAAGCACCGATCACGATGACGTTCTCGAGCCCTTCCACGCCGTCGATCTCGCTGAGCAGCTGCGGAACGACCGTTGTCTCCACATCGGAGGAAACTCCCGAACCACGGGTACGGAAGATCGAGTCCATCTCGTCGAAGAAGACGATCACGGGCGTGCCCTCGGACGCCTTCTCACGAGCACGCTGGAAGATCATCCGAATGTGACGCTCGGTTTCGCCGACGAACTTGTTCAGGAGTTCCGGGCCTTTGATGTTCAGGAAGTAGGACTTGGCGTCCTTGCTGTCCTGGCCGCGGGCTTCGGCGATCTTCTTGGCCAACGAATTGGCGACGGCCTTGGCGATGAGCGTCTTACCGCAACCGGGCGGGCCGTAGAGCAGTACGCCCTTCGGCGGTCGAAGCGAATACTCGTGGAACAGATCCTTGTGCAGGAACGGAAGCTCGACGGCGTCACGGATCTGCTCGATCTGACGACCGAGACCACCGATGTCGTCGTAGTGAACGTCCGGAACTTCCTCCAGAACCAGATCCTCGACCTCGGCCTTCGGGATGCGCTCGAAGGCGTATCCGGCCTTGGTGTCGACGAGCAACGAGTCGCCCGGACGCAGTTTCCTGGTCGGAGAATCGGCGTCGTACGCGATGATGTCGGCCTCGGGGTCGGCGAAGACGGCTGCCAACGGCGCTGCGAGCCAGACGATGCGCTCTTCGTCGGCATGACCGACAACCAGTGCGCGCAGGCCGTCGTCGAGTACCTCACGGAGCGTACTGATCTCGCCGACCTGCTCGTAAGTCCCGGCTTCGACGATGGTGAGTGCCTCGTTGAGACGAACCGTCTGCCCGAGCGCGAGGGTGTCCGTGTCGATATTCGGTGAGCACGTCAATCGCATCTTGCGACCTGACGTGAACACGTCGACGGTCTTGTCCTCGTGTACCGAGAGGAGGACTCCGTAACCGCTCGGCGGTTGACCGAGTCTGTCGACTTCTTCACGAAGTGCGATGAGCTGCTGACGGGCCTCCTTGAGGGTGTCCATCAGCTTGCTGTTTCGGATGGACAACGAGTCCACCTTCGACTCCAGCTCACGCACCTGCTCCGGCGATTGTGCAAGTTGTCGGCGCAGAACTTGTGCTTCCACTCGTAGCGCGTGGAGTTCTTCTGCTGCCGCAACCGAATCCGGGTTCTCTGTCGAGCTCATGTGCGTCTCCTCCCAGTGCGATCCATCAACGCTACCGGCATAAGGGCCCAACTGTCGCCAGACACGGTGCGCGAGTGCGAATTCACACCTGCGCGCGGACCGTGCCGACTGGTCTCGAGCCAGAATTTGGTCATGTTAGCCTTGCCTACAAGATGGAGACAGCGCCTGTCTCTCTTTACAACGAAAGGTAACGCTGTGATCATCCGCAAGACTCTCATCAGCGCTTGTGCCGTCGCTGCCGTCCTGACCATGGGTGCATGCAGCTCGGACGACAACAAGGACTCGACGGCTGCCAGCTCGACTTCCGCCGCCGCCTCGAGCACCACGGCCAAGGCCTCGGCTTCCGCCACGACGTCAGCTGCCGCTGCCGCTGCGGCTCCGACGGCCGAGGAGCTCAACGCGTCGCTCGTCGCTCTGATCGATCCGGCCAAGCCGATCGAGGAGAAGACCGCTCTGGTGGTCGACGGAACCAAGCGTCAGGCCAACATCGAGACGATGAGTGCTGCGCTGGGCGGTAACCCGGCCTACGCGATCACGTTCAACGTGGACAACGTCAAGGTTGACGGTCAGACTGCAACCGCAGACGTCGCGGTCGTAAGCCCGCACGGCGCCGCACCGGCCACCCCGTGGACCTGGGAGCTCGAAGACGGCTCCTGGAAGCTGTCCGACACCTCGGCTTGCGTGCTCCTGGAAATGGGCCGCGCTTCCTGCACCGCATAACTTCCAGCTACAACAAGAGCGGCGATCCNNGGATCGCCGCTCTTGTTGTTTTCGTCTGGTTACTTGGCCGCGGTGTTCGAGCCCTTGCCCGCACGCCGCTGAGGCTTCGGGGTGACCGTTCCTTCGGCCAGACGACGAGCGCTCACGAGGAACGCGGTGTGGCCTTGCATCCGATGCTCGGGGCGCACCGCCAAACCGACGACGTGCCAGCCGCGAACGATCGATTCCCACGAGCGGGGCTCGGTCCAGCATTCCTGCTCGCGCATCGCTTCGACGACCTTCGAGAGCTGAGTAACGGTCGCGACGTAGACGATCAGAACGCCGCCCGGGACGAGGGCCTTCGAAACTGCGGGTAGGACGTCCCACGGAGCCAACATGTCGAGTACGACGCGATCGACCTTGCCGCCGTGCGCTTCCGGATCGAACTCCGCGAGATCGGCGATGGTCAGTTCCCAGTTCGGCGGACGTTCACCGAAGAAGGTCTCGACGTTGCGAACCGCATGTTCGGCATGATCGTCGCGGACCTCGTAGGAGATGACCTTGCCTTCGGGTCCGACGGCACGCAGTAGTGAACACGTCAATGCGCCGGAGCCGGCTCCGGCTTCGAGCACGCGTGCTCCGGGGAAGACGTCGCCCTCGTGGACGATCTGAGCGGCGTCCTTCGGGTAGATGACCTGGGCACCGCGCGGCATGGAGAGCACGTAGTCCACCAGTAGCGGACGCAGGGCGAGGTAGGGCGTGCCGTTGACGGACTTGACGACGCTGCCCTCGTCGGCGCCGATCAGATCGTTGTGAACGATTCCGCCCTTGTGGGTGTGGTACTCACGGTTCGCCTCGAGGACGATCGTGTAGTGGCGTCCCTTGCCGTCGGTCAGCTGGACTCGGTCACCGACTCGGAACGGCCCGGAAGGACGCTTTCCCGGCGCAGTGATGTCGGCTTCTGGAAGTTCTTGTTCGGGAATCTCGGCGACAGCGGACTGCACAACCTCATCCACTTCGGTCGTGCCTTCTTCTGGTTGTAGCTCGTTCGCCATGCGCAGATGATCCCTGTTCGTTTGTTTCCGGTGTCCTCGCCACCGGCTCCGACGGAGTTGTCGGACCAACCGCATAGCCTGCCAGGTGTGAGCTCCGTCGAATTGCCAGCCCCCACTCCAACGGGTGCAACATCACAGGAGCGCCCGCGTAGTCGGCCGGCGCTCTCTCCGTCCCGAGCGGGCGACTACAAGCAGTGCCCCCTGCTCTACCGGTTTCGAGCGGTCGACAGAATTCCGGAAACGCCCACCAGAGCCCAGGTCAGAGGCACCGTCGTGCACGCTGCGCTGGAAGCTCTGTTTGCACTTCCGACCGGCCACCGGGTGCCGGACCGCGCGGCCGAGCTCGTCCGTCCCGCGTGGGAACGTGTCAGTGCCGAGAGTCCCGAGGCTGCTGATCTGATTCCGGAGGACGAACTGGACGCGTTTCTCGGCGAAGTCGCCAAGCTGGTCGCGACGTACTACACACTCGAAGATCCCACTCGATTCGATGCCGAGGCGTGCGAGGTGTACGTCGAGACCGAATTGGACAACGGCGTTCGACTCCGCGGCTTCGTCGACCGGATCGACGTAGCGCCGACGGGTGAGGTGCGGGTCGTCGACTACAAGACCGGGAAGGCGCCCCGCGAGTTCACCGAATCCAAGGCGCTCTTCCAGATGAAGTTCTACGCGCTCGTACTGTTGCGCACTCGCGGAATCGTTCCCGCTCAACTGCGGCTGATTTATCTGGCCTCCGGTTCGATTCTCACGTACGCCCCGGACCACGACGAGCTGATCAGATTCGAACGGACCCTCTCCGCCATTTGGAAAGCGATCCTCGCAGCAGGTGCGACCGGAGACTTCAGACCCAAGCCTGGCAAACTGTGCGACTGGTGCGATCACAAGTCACTGTGCCCCTCGTTCGGCGGAACACCTCCGCCGTATCCAGGCTGGCCTGATCTGTTGAGCACCGAACCTGTTGTCGCAAAGGAGAATTCATAACATGACGGACAGTTCGTACTACCGCTACCTCGGAACGACGGAGGAAGGGCACGAGCGGTTCGCGAGCACGCAGGCAACTGTCAGCATCTGGGGCCCGACGCTGCAGCACGGCGCTCCCCCGTCGGCGCTGTTGGTTCGAGCCCTCGAGCGGTGCGGTGCGCGCGACGAAACCCGTCTCACGCGCGTTGTCGTCGAGATTCTCGGACCGATTCCGATTGCCGACCTCGAAGTACGGTCCTGGATCGAACGACCCGGTCGCCGAATCGAATTGATCGTTGCCGAGCTGTGGGCGACGACTGCCGACGGATCTGCACGCGCCGTAGCGCGCGGAACGGCCTGGCGGATGGAGACAGTCGATACCGGCGACGTCGTCCACGTTGTCGATCCTCCACTCGAACCCCGCGACAGCGGTACCCCGGGCGTTCTCGAGGGCCTCTGGAGCGTCGGCTATCTCAAGACTCTCGACTGGTCCTGGATTGCTCCGATCGGGTGTGTCGGAACCGGGAAGGTATGGGCGCGCCCCAAGCCCGAGCTGGTCGAGGGCGAGAAGATGTCTGCTCTCGAGCGTTTGTTCGCGGTGGCGGACATCTCCAACGGCGTCGGCGCCAAGCTCGACCCGGAGCACTGGACGTTCCTCAACACCGATCTCACGGTGCATGTCTTCCGTGTGCCCGAGGGCGAGTGGGTCGGTGTCGCCGCCGAAACCACCACCGGTCCGGACGGCGTCGGTATGTGTGCGGGAGTGCTCTACGACGAGCAGGGTGCCGTCGGCCGTATCGCCCAGACTCTGCAGATTCGCGCCCGTTCCTGATTTCCGGGAACGGGCGCGAATGCGCGTAAATCTATTCGGGCTGTGATCAGAAAGCGCGTACCGAGCGGATGTTCGACGCGAGGATGGCCTTGGCGCCGAGTTCCGCCAAGGCATCCATCACCTGGTTGTGCCCCTTGATCGGGACCATTGCGCGAACCGCGACCCAGTCGGGATCGGCCAACGGCGAGAGGGTCGGCGACTCCATACCCGGGGTCATCTTGATGGCGTCGTCGAGGATGGTGCGCGGGCAGTCGTAGTCGATCATCAGATTCTGCTGAGCGAAGACGATTCCGCGTACGCGTTCGATGAGCTGGTTGCGTGCGGGATCGTCCTGCGGAGCGCCGGTGCGCTCGATCAGGACACCTTCGGAATCGCAGAGCGATTCACCGAAAGCAACGAGGTTGTGTTGACGGAGAGTGCGACCCGACCCGACCACGTCGGCGATTGCGTCGGCGACACCGAGCTGAATCGAGATCTCCACGGCGCCGTCGAGACGGATGACGGTGGCGTCGAGTCCACGATCGGTGAGGTCCTTGCGGACGAGGTTCGGGTACGACGTCGCAATGCGCAGGCCGGACAGATCCTCGACCGTCCAATCCTTGCCGGCCGGTGCTGCGTAGCGGAACGACGAACGGCCGAACCCCAACGACAGACGCTCGGACACGGGAGCTCCCGAGTCGCCGGCGAGGTCGCGACCGGTGATGCCGAGATCGAGCTCACCGGAGCCGACGTAGATCGCAATGTCCTTGGGGCGCAAGAAAAAGAACTCGACCTGGTTGGCAGGATCCAGGACCGTCAGATCACGGGAATCGGTGCGTCGACGGTAGCCGGCCTCGCTGAGGATCTCGGCGGCGGACTCGGACAGTGAGCCTTTGTTGGGAACTGCTACGCGCAGCATGGTGGATGTCCTTTCGGAAGGTGTGGGTGACGTGAGACGACGTGAATCGGAAGCCCTGGACGAGCGAGATGGAGAACATCTCGCTGGTCAGCTCCGATCACAGATGTCGGTACACGTCCTCGAGGGTCAGTCCGCGACCGACCATCAACACCTGCGTCCAGTACAGCAGCTGGGAAATTTCCTCGGCTAGCTGCTCATCGCTCTGGTATTCCGCAGCGATCCACACTTCACCGGCTTCCTCGATGACCTTTTTGCCCTGAGCATGCACACCGGCGTCGAGGGCGGCGACAGTGCCGGACCCCTCGGGGCGAGTAGCAGCACGCTCGGTCAATTCGGCGAACAAGGATTCGAAGGTCTTCACGGGTAGACATTCTTTCACGAGGACGGAAGCGGTTTTCACACCCCCACGAACAGCGGTGTTCACAGGCCTGCGTCGAGGGTGCGCGAACTCACGAATCTGCGGGTCTGCCCGGTGATCGGATCCGGGTACTCGAGTGCCCTCGCCAACAATCGCAATGGCGTGGAGAAGTCGCCGGGCACCGCAGGCAGATACTCGGGGTAGTAATTGTCACCGACGATCGGGACGCCCAGCGAGTTGAGGTGCAGGCGAAGCTGATGGGTCCGGCCGGTCCGTGGGAGCAACCTGTATCGCCCGAGAGTCCGGCCGGCCGAGTCGGTGATCACCTCGATCAGGTCGATCGAGGTCTCACTGTTCGGCTCGCCGTCGATCTCGGTTGCCGTCATCTCGCCGTGAACTTTATTGATGCGGCTAAGCACCGTGCGTGGGAAAGTCAGTTCCGGATCGAAGCCTGCGATCGCCTCGTATTCCTTGACGATCCGCTGCTCGGCAAAAAGTTCCTGGTACGGCCGTCGTAGGTCCGGTGTCACAGTGAAGACGATGACACCCGCCGTCATTCGGTCGAGGCGGTGAACGGGCGCAAGATCGGGAAGATCCAAGTCACGACGCAGTCGCACGACGGCGCTTTCGACGATGTGCGCTCCCCGCGGAATGGTCGCCAGGAAGTGCGGCTTGTCGATCACGAGAATCGAGTCGTCGCGGTACAAGATCTCGATCTCGTGCGGTACCGGAATCTCGGGCGCCGGCTCGCGGTAGAAGTACACGAAACGGGTCGGCTGATAGGGCGTTCGGCTCGTGATCTTCCGCCCGTGCTCGTCGACGACGTCCCCGGCGTCGACGAGGTCCGTCCACAGGTCCCGCTCCCCCGGGTGCTCGCCGATCAGGTGCTCGAGGACGGTACGCGCCGACGACTCCGCCGGCATCCGTAGCCGGTCAGGTCCGAGACCGTTTCGGATCGGCAACGGAGCCTTGGGCACTGCTCAGTCCTGCTCGAGGTCTGGTGAACAACTCTCGCAGAGCAATTCGAGCGTTCGGCCGTCGCCGTCGATCCGATTGCGGTACCGCGGTGTCGGAGTACCACAATCGACGCACACGCCGAGTGTCTTGGCTTCGGATGAGAACTCGATGTTCATCCGCTTGTCGAACACGTACAGGGAACCGTCCCAGAGACCGCGGTCGCCGAAAGTTTCGCCGTAACGGACGATTCCGCCGTCCAACTGGTAGACCTCGTCGAAGCCACGTGAGCGCATCAGCGAAGACAACACCTCGCAGCGCACGCCGCCGGTGCAGTACGTGACTACGGCTTTGCCCTTGAGATGGTCGTATTTGCCGCTGTCGAGTTCGTCGACGAAATCGCGAGTGGTGGCGACGTCCGGAACTATCGCATCTCGGAAACGACCGATCTCGGCTTCGAAGGCATTGCGCCCGTCGAAGAACACGACGTCGTCACCGCGACTGTCGACGAGTTCGTGTAGTTCCTTGGGGGCCAGGTGAACTCCGCCGCCGACAACACCGTTCTCGTCGACTTTCAGCTCGTCGGGGGCTCCGAACGTCACTATCTCCGAGCGGGCCTTGACGCTGAGACGGGGGAAGTCGTTCCCGAGTCCGTCCGACCACTTGATGTCCGCGGTACGGAAGGGCTCGTAGCCACGCGTACCGCGGACGTATCGCTTGACGTCCTCGATGTCTCCACCGACCGTCGCATTGATCCCGTGAGGCGAGACGATGATTCGGCCCGTCAGGTTGTTGGACTCGGCCAGGCTGTGCTGCCACAGCTTGATCGCTTCCGGGTCCGCCAACGGCGTGAACTGGTAGAAGAGAACAATTTTCGGAATAGCCACAGCAAATCCAGCCTAACGTGCAGCGCTCGAGTGAACGTCGTGAAGATCGTGAATGGACAAGTCCACCAGAGACTCTCGAAACACGCGTCCAGGGCCGGCCGGGACATCGACCTCACACGGAACGACGAGCACCGCGCAACCCGCAGCGTCGGCCGACGCCGTGCCGGTCGGCGAGTCCTCGATCGCGAGGCACTGCGCCGGCTCGAGCCCGAGTAGGTGCGCGCCGCGCAGGTACGGATCCGCCGCCGGTTTCCCGTTGGGGACCTCGTCGCCGCACACCGAGTGGTCGAAGAACTCACGGCCGAGCATCCCGAGTGCCCGATCGACCAGTACTCGCTCGGTGTTGGTGACCAGTGCGGAACGCAGACCACCGTCACGCACGGTCGACAGTGCATCGCGAGCACCCGGCCGCCAGGTCACGCCGTCCTCGAACAGATCGCCGACGCGGGTGTACATCCAGTCCTTCGCCTCGGCGATGGCATCGGGATGCTTCTCCAAGCCGAGCGCGTCGAACACCGTCGCCAAGGCGAAGGGGCTCGACGCGCCGATGACGGCGACGCGTGTCGCTTCCGTCATCGGTCCGCCCAGGCGTAGGGACAGCTCACGAAGCGCGATGTCCCACAGCTTCTCCGAATCGAGCAGGGTGCCGTCCATGTCCCACAGCACACCCCCGAGGGTTGATTCGGATACTTCGGTCAACAACTCAGACATTGAAATACTTTGCTTCCGGGTGGTGCAGGACAAAAGCGTCCGTGGACTGCTCGGGATGCAGCTGCAGTTCCTCGGACAGTTCGACGCCGATTCGCTCGGGTTCGAGCAACGCAACCAACTTGGCACGATCCTCGAGATCCGGGCACGCGCCGTATCCGAACGAGTAACGAGCGCCGCGGTACTCGAGATCGAAGTAACCGGCGACCTCGGTGGGGTCCTGCTCCGCGACGGTGTGACCCTCGGGAAGCACAAGCTCTTCACGAACGCGTCGATGCCAGTACTCGGCCAGAGATTCCGTGAGCTGGACGCCGATTCCGTGAACTTCGAGGTAGTCGCGGTACGAGTTCGACGCGAACAATTCGTTGGCGAAGTCCGCGATCGGCTGACCCATCGTCACCAGCTGGAACGGAAGAACGTCGACCTGACCGGTTGCCTCGGCGTCCTTGCGCGAGCGGACGAAGTCCGCAATGCACAGGAATCGATCGCGGTGCTGACGCGGGTAGGTGAACCTGAACCGTTCGGGTGCATCCGGTTTGGGCTCGGTGAGCACGATGACGTCGTCGCCCTCCGAGATCGCCGGGAAGTACCCGTACACAACGGCGGCGTGCGCGAGGATGCCCTCGGACGTCAGCCGATCGAGCCAGTACCGAAGCCTCGGACGGCCTTCCGACTCGACCAGTTCCTCATATGTCGGACCGTCGCCCTTGCGCTGACCGCGCAGGCCCCACTGGCCGAGGAAGAGAGCGCGCTCGTCGAGCAGCCCCGAGTACTCGGACAGCGAGATTCCCTTGACGATGCGTGAGCCCCAGAACGGCGGTGTCGGTACCGCGATGTCGGTTGCGACATCGGAACGCTCCGGCAGGACGACGGGAACCGCTGCAGCTTTACGCTTTTCGGCAATGCGCTTGGAACGCTCGTGGCGGGCCTTACGCTCGGCAGCCTTCTCGCGAGCAGCGATGGCCTCCGGGCTGTCCGGCGCGGGGCCACCGCCACGCTTGGTCGTCATGATCTGGTCCATCAAGTTCAGACCCTCGAAGGCGTCGCGGGCATAGCTGACGTCGCCCTCGTACACCTCCTGCAGATCGTTCTCGACGTAGGAGCGCGTGAGCGCCGCACCACCGAGCAGAACCGGGAACTTCTCGGCCACTCCGCGTGCGTTGAGTTCCTGGAGGTTCTCCTTCATCACGACGGTGGACTTCACGAGCAGGCCGGACATGCCGATCACGTCGGCCTTCTTGTCCAACGCGACGTCGAGAATGGTCGCGATCGGCTGCTTGATGCCGATGTTGACGACCTCGTAGCCGTTGTTGCTCAAGATGATGTCGACCAGGTTCTTGCCGATGTCGTGAACGTCGCCCTTGACGGTCGCGATCACGATGCGACCCTTCCCGTCCTCGTCGCTCGCTTCCATGTGCGGTTCGAGGAAGGCCACGGCAGCCTTCATGACCTCGGCCGACTGCAACACGAACGGCAACTGCATCTGACCGGAGCCGAACAGCTCACCGACGGTCTTCATGCCCGACAGCAAGGTCTCGTTGATGATGGCCAGCGGCGGCTTGATCGTCATCGCCTCGGTGAGGTCGTCGTCGAGGCCGTTGCGCTCACCGTCGACGATGCGACGTTCGAGGCGTTCGAACAACGGAAGTCCGGCGAGTTCCTGTGCACGGGACTCACGTGCCGACGCAGCCGATACGCCCTCGAAGAGAGCCATCAGCTTCTGCAGCGGGTCGTAGCCCTCGCTGCGACGGTCGTAGACCAGGTCGAGTGCGGTTTCGCGCTGCTCGTCCGGAATACGGGCCATCGGCAGAATCTTGGACGCGTGAACGATCGCCGTGTCGAGTCCGGCCTCGGTGCACTCGTGCAGGAACACCGAGTTGAGGACCTGGCGAGCGGCCGGGTTCAAACCGAACGAAATGTTCGAGATGCCCAGCGTGAAGTGCAGTTCCGGGTACGCAGCCTTGAGCTGACGGATCGCTTCGATAGTCTCGATGCCGTCGCGTCGCACCTCTTCCTGACCGGTGGAGATGGGGAAGGTCAAGGCGTCGACGATGATGTCGGACTCGGCGAGTCCCCAGTTTCCCTTGATGTCCTCGATCAGACGCTTGGCGATGGCCACCTTGGTCTCGGCCGTGCGTGCCTGGCCTTCTTCGTCGATGGTCAGGGCGACGACCGCCGCGCCGTGCTCCTTGACCAACGTCATGATCTTGTGAAAACGCGATTCAGGGCCGGCGCCGTCTTCGTAGTTGACGGAGTTGACGGCGCAGCGGCCACCGAGGTGTTCGAGACCGGCCTGCAGCACGGCAGGCTCGGTGGAGTCGAGCATGATCGGCAGCGTCGATGAAGTCGCCAGACGACTGGCCAGTTCCGACATGTCGGCGGCACCGTCGCGGCCCACGTAGTCGACGTTGAGGTCGAGCATGTGTGCGCCGTCGCGGGTCTGGTCCTTGGCGATGTCCAGGCACTTCTGGTAGTCCGCGGAGAGCATTGCCTCGCGGAAAGCCTTGGAGCCGTTGGAGTTCGTGCGTTCACCGATCATCAGGATGCTGGCGTCCTGCTCGAAAGGCACCGCCGAGTACAGCGACGAGGTGCTCGGCTCGTGGATCGGAGTGCGCTGGGCCTTCTCGACCTGACGAACCGCGTCGGCGACGGCGCTGATGTGCTCGGGTGTCGTACCACAGCATCCACCGACGAGACCGAGTCCGAACTCGGAGACGAAACCACTGAGCGCTTCGGCCAATTCGTCGGCGGTCAGCGGGTACTCGGCCCCCTTGGGGCCGAGCTGCGGCAGACCGGCGTTGGGCATGACCGACACCGGCAGCGTCGAGTACTTGGAGAGATGTCGGAGATGTTCGCTCATCTCGGCCGGCCCCGTGGCGCAATTCAGGCCGATCATGTCGATCCCGAGAGGCTCGAGTGCCGTCAATGCTGCACCGATCTCACTGCCCAGGAGCATCGTTCCGGTTGTCTCGACCGTCACGTGCGTGATGATCGGCAGCCGCAGTCCGAGTTGCTCCATCGCACGCTGACTGCCGAGGATCGCGGCCTTCACCTGAAGCAGGTCCTGGCAGGTTTCGACGAGGATGGCGTCGGCGCCACCGTCGATCATGCCGAGCGCAGCTTCGGTGTACGCATCACGAAGGACTGCATACGGTGCGTGTCCGAGACTGGGGAGCTTGGTTCCCGGTCCCATCGAGCCGAGTACGAAACGGGCCATGCCGTCGCGGCCGGGTCCCATCTCGTCCGCTACTTCGCGGGCGAGAGCAGTGCCTTTTTCCGCGAGCTCGCGGATCCGGTGAGAGATGTCGTAGTCGGCGAGGTTGGGCAGGTTGCAACCGAAGGTGTTGGTCTCGACGGCATCGGCACCAGCGGCGAAGTACGCACGGTGGATGTCTTTGAGCACGTCGGGACGGGTGTCGTTGAGGATCTCATTGCACCCCTCGAGGCCGAGGAAGTCGTCCAGGGTGAGGTCCGCGGCCTGCAACATGGTGCCCATCGCTCCGTCGCCGATGACAACGCGCTGTTTCAGCGCATCAAGCAGGGCAGAGTTAAATGGGGCAGACATGCCGTCCAGAGTAGTGGGCGCACCGACAAGCTCTGGCCGTAGGCTGGGTGGGTGAGTCCAAGTGAGTTCCCCGTCACTCCCGACGGCCCGGTCGATTTCGACGATTCCGCGGCCTTCGAGAGTCCTGACGGCTTTGCCGTCGACAGCAGCGACCGCCTTGAAGGCGACATCCCTGTCCTTCGTGATCCCATCCTCGTTGCAGCTTTCGAGGGCTGGAACGACGCCGGTGACGCGGCCAGTGGTGCGGTCGAACATCTCGAGCTGATCTGGGACGCCCAGCCGCTCGCCGAACTCGATTCCGAGGACTACTACGACTATCAGGTCAACCGTCCCACGGTCCGTCAGGTCGACGGAGTGACCCGCGAAATCGTCTGGCCGGCAACACGTTTGTCGGTCTGTTCACCTCCGGGTAGTGAGAGCGACATCGTCCTGCTTCGCGGGATCGAACCCAACATGCGGTGGCGCAGTTTCTGCGAGGATCTGCTCGAGCTGATCGACCAACTGAACGTCAAGACCGTGGTCATCCTCGGCGCCCTGCTCGCCGACACTCCGCACACCCGCCCGGTACCGGTCACGGGCACGGCGTACAGCAGCGAATCCGCTGCACGATTCAACCTCGAACAGACCCGCTACGAAGGGCCGACGGGCATCACCGGAGTCCTTCAGGACGAGTGTGTTCGTGCTGGTGTACCCGCTATTTCGTTCTGGGCGGCGGTTCCGCACTACGTGTCGCAGCCACCCAACCCGAAGGCCACCGTGGCCCTCCTTCAACGGGTCGAGGATGTGCTCGACATCGAGGTCCCCCTCGGGGAACTCCCGGCTCAATCGGAGGATTGGGAGGAAGCGGTCAACGAAATGACCGCGGACGACGAGGAAATCGGCGAGTACGTGCGCACTCTCGAGGAACGGGGGGACGCCGAGACCGACATCAGTGAAGCGATCTCCAAGATCGACGGCGACGCCATCGCCGCGGAATTCGAGCGCTACCTCAGACGGCGAGGCCCCGGCAGCTTCGGACTGTGAGCAAGAACACCCCAGGAGGCGACGGCGGGAGTCCACAGCGTCCACTGCGCCTCCGGCTGCAACTGATCGCGCTGTACGCCGGCGGGTTCCTCGGCCCGTTCGGCGGCGGTGTGGTTGCTTCCATCCTCCCCGAGATCGGTGACGATCTCGGGGTCGGACCATCGGCGGCAGCCTCTTCGCTCACCGCGTACCTGCTCCCCTTCGCCGCTCTGATGTTGGTGTCGGGGACGCTCGGAACACGCTGGGGCAAAGTCCGGACGGTACGGATCGCATACGGGGTCTACGTTTTCGCGTCGTTGGCATGCTTCCTGGCCCCGACTCTCGAAATCTTTCTGGCCGCCCGGGTACTGCAGGGCTCCGCGAACGCATTCACCACACCGCTACTGCTTGCCTCTCTGGCGGCCGCAACACCGCAGGCCCGACTGGGTCGGGCCCTCGGCGCCTTCGGTGCCTTCCAGGCCGCAGGGCAGTCGTCGGCTCCACTGATCGGCGGTCTGGCGGCTGAATTCGACTGGCGTCTTGCCTTTCTCGTCATTGCAGTGGTCGCAGGCATCCTGGGTGCCGTCGGACTCCCGAAGTCCGAAACCCCGACAGCGACTGCTCCCGCACGCCTGCGTGATGCACTTCGCCCGGAAGTGCTCCGCATCGGCATCGCCGCACTGCTCGGCTGGGGCGCTCTCGGTGGGCTGAGCTTCCTGCTCGCCTTCCGCTTCGAAGACGAGTTCGGGCTGTCCCCCACTGTCCGCGGCCTACTGCTCACCGTCTTCGGTGTGGCCGGCATCCTCTCGGCCCGGCGCATCGGAATCCTCATCGATCGCATCGGCGCACGTTCATCCGTGATGATCGGCGCCCTGGGCGGTGCTGTCCTGGTCTCCATCGTCGGCCTCGCCGGCCTGGTGCCTGTGATCGCGATCGCATGGTTCGTCGCAGGTGTCGCGAGCCAGTTCGTGCTGGTCGGCGTCAACGCGGCGGTACTCGGCTCCGAGGGGCCCAACCGCGGCGGTGCCGTGTCGGTCGTGCAAGCAATGCGCTTCGGCGGCGCTGCACTCGCTCCCCTGGCGTTGACCCCGATCTACGACTCCTCGCCTGTCGCGAGCTTCCTGATCCCTGCACTACTGCTCGCCGTCGTCGCTCCCCTGGTCATGCCGAAGCAACGCTGATCGGTCTTTGCCATTTTCGGAATTCGAGTTGTGCGGACGGTGAAGTTCGCCGGTGAAAGTGACCACCGTTGTGTGTGATGGCGTGACGGACCAATATTCGGAAAATCTAGTGTTTCCGTCAACGACAGATATTGATACCATTGGAACATGAGCGAATCTGAATCGGAACCGGAACGGCCGATCGACATTTTTCGACGATCGGTTGCCGTCATCGAAGAAAATTTGCCTCCTACCTGGTCTTTGTCGACGCAGCGCTCCCCCGACCTGTCCGAGGCCCCGCTCCGACTCGACCTCCGCTCCCCTGACGGCGCGGTGGCCAAATTCGGCGTCTACGCCGCGCACGGTGTCCTGAGCAGCGACGTTCCCGGTATCGCCGATCGCTTCCCCACCGGTCAATCGGGCTTCGTGTGCGCAAAATATCTGTCCGAGCCCGTGCGCCGGCAGCTCGATTCCCACGCGATCTCGTACGCAGATGCCACGGGCAACGTGTCGTTGACCGCTGATCGACCCGCAGTCTGGGTGCGTGGACGCGGAGCCGACGCCGACCCGTGGCGGGGGCCCGGACGTCCTTCCGGACAGCTGACGGGCGATCCGTCAGCTCGCGTCGTGCGAGCGCTTGCCGATTTCGCGGCGCCGCTGGCGATCACCGCCTTGGTGCGCCTGGCCGGTGCGTCGACGGGAGCAACCTATCGGGTGGTTCAGACACTGTCGGATCGTGAACTGGTGACCAGGCTCCCCCGCGGTGGGATCGGCGACGTCCGATGGCCGAAGATGCTTCGGGAATGGGCAGCTGAAGCCGGCGCCAAAGCGCCGACGCCTCACGGCTTTCACGCACCGGACGGTCTGGAGGCTCTCTTCGATCAACTGCGTCAACTCAGCGGTCACATCTATGCCGGTACCGCCTCGGTGGCCGCTGCGCCCTTTGCTCGGTATGCGCCCACCCGACGTGCTCACTTCCATGCCGACAACGTCGATCAGTTCGCCGACGCTCTCGGCCTGCGGCGAGTGGAATCCGGCGGTGACGTGTGGATCACCGCTCCCCTCTCACCGTCCGCGTTCGACCGATTGCTCACTCGCGACGGCATTCGCATCGTCGCACCCAGCCAGGCGTTCGCCGATCTGCTGGTCGGTCCGGACTCCGACGAGGCGGCAGCCGAGCACCTGCTCACATGGATGATCGAGAACGAATCGCAGTGGCGACGCGCCGCATCCCCTGCTACGGATCGCCCGTAGGAAAAAGAGGGGCCGTCTCTCGCCTACCCTGTCATGGTGGAAGAAACGAGTGCGCCCGATTACGCCGCGTACGCCGACACCAATCGACTGAAGCTGTTTTCGTTCACGATCGCGGAAAAACGGGCCGAGTACCTCTGGGTGCTCCGTGCCTTCGACCATGCTCGCGCCAACTACACAGTGCTGCTGCATGCCGGAACCGTCGCGCAAATCCTCGAGAAGATCGGTGGCTCGGATCCGGCGGCCGATCTGTCGGCGGCGGAGGTCACTCCCCTGTTGGATCAGCTTCACGTCTGGCAGATCCTCGAGCGCAGCTACGACGGCACCCGCGCGGCCACGCTGGCCGAGTACCGTAATCGCCACTTCGTCTACCAGTTCGGTCAGGCCGGATATCAGGTCTATCGATCGGTCGAGGACGTTCTTGCCGCCCGCCTGGACTCGGCGTCGCTTTCGCGTCTCGCCTTGGCGGATCTGCTCGCAGACATGTCCGAACTTGCCGAAGCCAACCGCAGTTCCGACGGCGACCTGATCTTCCGCAAGCTCAAGCGCCTGGACTCGACGCTCTCCGACATGGCTGATCGAGCCGCGCACTTCTATCTGACACTGGGCGACCTGGTACGTACCACGGAGATCACTCCGCAGGCTTTCCTCACGCACAAGGACGCTCTGCTGACTCACATGCGCGAGTTCAGTTCCGACCTGGCGCGCTACGCCCCCAAGCTCAAGGAAGCGATCGAGCACGTCGAATCCACCGGTGTGGATCGCATGATCCGCCTCGCCGCGGCCAGTGACGAGCGGGTGTTCGTCCCGATCACCGAACGTGAAGACGATTGGGCGGCGCGGTGGCGAGGATTGACCGCCTGGTTCGTCTCCGCGGAATCGGGGATCAGCGAGTCCGAACGCCTCCGTGAGGGCACGATGAGTGCGATCGCCGCGGTTCTGGCCCTCCTTCGCCGCGTCACGGAGACCCGTCGCGGCGGCGTCAGCCGCGAGAGCCAGCTCCGGCACCTCGCCGGCTGGTTTGCCGCCACGCCGTCCGAAGACGCAGCTCATGCTCTGTTCCAGGCAGTGTTCGACCTCGGCCGTCCACGCCATCTCTCGATGGTGCATCCGGACGCCGACATCATTTCTCACTCGCGTTCGTGGTGGGAGGCGCCGCCGGTGGAGATCGCACGAACCCTCGCCGAAACCGGCCGTCCGCCCTCACCCGGATTGCCGAGCAAGGTCGCCCGCAACGACGGCAGCATCCGCCGACTGCGCGAAGAGCAGTTGGCGGCGCAACGTACCCGCAGCGCCGCCGCGCAATCTCTCGCGTCGAACGGTGTCTATCAGCGTGAACTCAACGAGCAGGAGACCGAAGTTTTGCTGAGTCTGCTCAATGCAGCATTGACCGCGCGTGTTCCGGTGGTGGGACGCGTCAAGAGCTCCACCGGTAGCGAGAACGGGGTGAAGCTGACACTGAGTCCCTCGGACGGTTCGACCACCATCAAGACCGCCCGCGGGCGTATGCATCTCGACGGTATCGAGGTCAGTGTTCGATGAGAGCTCGCGAGATCACCCCCCTTGCCCTCGATTCGTACCAACGCGCGGCGCGCGTCATTCTGTCCAACCACCTGATCACCTCGACGTATCCGGATCGAATTGCGTTGCCGCTCTTGCGCCGTTGGGCCACCGAGCTGCGCGACGACCTACTGGAACTGTTCGGCTACCGCCTCGAGGTGACGGAGACCACCGCGCGCCTGTTCACGGTGTCGGATCGACTCAACCCGTCGGCACCGGCCCGGACTGCCTCCGAGCGAACCTTCGATCGCACGCGCTACGCGTACCTGGCGTTGTGCCTGGCCGCGTTGGGCCGCGCCGGAAACCAGATCACGTTGTCGGAGTTGGCCGATCATGTCGCGGCCGACGCCGCGCAGGTGGACGACGTCGAACTGTCCACCGATCGTGCGTCGGACCGCGACGCGTTCGTCGACGCCGTCGGTTGGCTCGGCGTCAGGGGCGCCATCGCCCTGGCCGACGGTGACGCTAACGGCTGGGCGTCCAATCCCGAAGCGGGCGAAGCGCTTTACGACATCGATCGTTCCGTCGTCGTCGCCCTCTTCCGTCCGCCGCGTGCCCTGCAGCACCTGCACTCCATTCGAGGACTGTTGGCCGCCGAGACCTCGAGCGCCTCTGAGGACGACGGAATTCCCGTGGACGCGAAGGAGATCGGCCGCCGGGTCCGCCGGGCTCTCGTCGAGCGGCCGGTCGTACTGGCCGGCGAACTCGATCAGCACGAGTTGATCGCGTTGGCGCAGCCCAAGACCGCGTCGGAGGTCGAACTCCTGACGGGGTTGGTGGCCGAGCGCCGTGCCGAGGGGATCGCGATGATCGATCCCACCGGTCGCCTCTCCGACGTCCGCTTCCCGAGTACCGGAACGATCGCTCAGGTGGCGCTACTCCTCGCCGGCGAGATTGCCGACCGTGTACTCGACGTCGACGCTCCCGAACTGCCGAAACTCCCGATACCGCACGTGTCGGACGATCACCTCATCGAACAACTCGATGCCGCCATCCCCGAGGCCGGGATCTTCGAAGACCTCGCAGACGAGGACGACGAATTCGCGCTGCCTGCCGGCGAACCGGCCGAGTCACCGGAACCCGTCACGTACCCGAAAATCGACGACGACTGGCTCGCTGACAAGGTCACCGAGTTGGTGGATCAGTTCGGACGAACCTTCGCGGCGCAGTGGCAGGCCGATCACAACGGACTGCGCAAGCAGGCCCTCGGATTGTTGCAGCGCCTACGCCTGACGCACGCGGTCGACGGCGGAGTACTGGTGTTGCCCGTGCTGGCCCGGTACCGAGACGTCGTGGTCTCCGTGCGTGAAAGAGACCCTCACATCGATTTCGCGGTGGACAACTCCGCACCGGATCCGGTCGACGAGTTCGGCCCCGGATCTTCCCCCAACGGCGAACTATCAGAGGTAGAGAACGTATGAGCAACGCCCGCTTCCGACCTACTCGGGCTGGAATCATCAACCTCTGGGACTACCGCGACCAAGAGTTCTCGTTCGCCGACGGTCGACTGGTTCTACGAGGGCCCAACGGATCCGGTAAGACCAAGGCCCTCGAGGTCTTGTTCCCGTTCGTCTTCGACGGTCGCATCGAACCGCGGCGCCTCAACCCGTTCGCCGGTGAAGAGCGCACCATGAAGTCCAATCTGCTCTACCGCGGTCAGGACAGCGCGCACTCGTACGTGTGGATGGAGTTCTGCCGCGGCTCACTCGAAGATCCCGAGTCGGTGACCGTCGGGATCGGCATGCGTGCCACACGCACCAACGACAAGGTCACCCGTTGGTACTTCGTCGCCGACGGCCGCGTCGGGGTCGACTTCTCGCTGATCGGCAACGACGATCGTCCTCTCACCAAGAAGCAGCTGGCCGAACAGCTCGGCAGCGACTCCATCACCGACCGCCCCCTCGACTACCGCACCGCGATCGACGCGCGGATGTTCGGTCTCGGTGTGCAGCGTTACGACCAGCTGATCAACCTCATTCTCACGCTTCGCCGACCCCAGCTCGCGAAGAACCTTGATCCGAAGGGCCTTTCGCAGGCACTCACCGACGGCCTCCGTCCGCTCGACGATCAACTCGTCCTCGAAGCTGCGCGTTCGTTCAGCGACATGGAGGAGGTCGGCCGCGCGCTCGAGGGACTCGCGGCCGCCGATCAGGCAGCACAGAGTTTCATCGGGGTCTACACCAAGTACCTGCGTCAGCAGTCGCGCGGAGAGATCGAACAGGTCAGCACCCGCCTCGCAGCGGTCACCAGAGGTGTTTCCGCCATGGACGAGTCGTCGCTCGCCCAGACCCGCAGCCGTGAGGCACGCGCAGCAGCCGAGGAGCGCTTCAACCAGGCCGAACAGGCACTCGAGAATGCGCGCGCCAATGTCGAAGCGTTGCAACGCTCGAGCGCCTACGAAGGCAAACAGCAGCTCGACGATCTCGCCCAGGCGGTCGCGACGCTCAAGCTCTCGACCGAGCAGCAGGCAGACAAGTCACGGAAAGCGCAGGCCGCACTGGCGCAGCGCGGCGACGAAGCCGACAAGGCCGCATCGTCGGTCAAGCGTGCGGCCGAAGCACTCTCGCGCGCCGAGGACGAACTGCAGGCAGCCGCCGAGGACGCCGGCATCGTCTGGACTCCCCTACCCGACGGCTCACGCAGCGACCAGATCACGGCAGCCGTCCGTGGACATGCCGAAGAGCGTGACGGGGACGTGCGCGTCGTCCGCGCCGCTCTGGCGACCGTCGAGAAGGCCGCGACCGAACGCTCTCGGGCCGAAAACAGCTCGCGCCGTGGACAAGAGCTGCTCGAAGCGTCCAAGGCCGCCGTGCTCGAGGGCGAAGCTGCCGTGGAACTCGCGCGCAGTCAGTGCGCCAGCGGGCTGCGCGCCTGGTGGACCGATCATTCCTCCTTGTTCTCGGCTGTCGGCGCCGACACATCGATGTTCGAGGCACTCGACTCAGCGCTCGCCCAGGTCGGCGACGAGGACGCTCCGGCGTTGTCCGCAGTGCTCGCCGAGCACACCGAGGCCGGCACCGAGACGCTACGCGAGCGTCGACGCGAAGCAGAGGCGGAAATCTCGGCATCACACGCCTCGATCGCGGCTCTGAAGGCCGAACGCAAGACCGTCTCGGCGGAACACGACGACGCTCCGCCTGCCTTCCACGCACGTACCGACAACCGCAGTGCCCTGGGTGGTGCACCGCTGTGGCAGCTGGTGCGCTTCGCCGACTCCGTCGAACCGGACGTGGCGACGGGAATCGAATCCGCACTCCAGGCGGCAAATCTGCTGGACGGCTGGGTCTGCCCGGATGAGACGATTCCCGAGCACGTCAGTGAGCAGTTCCTGACGGCTCTTCCGGTCAAGCAGCGCCCGAAGGGACGCACGCTGGCCGACGTCCTCGAGGTCGAAGGCAATGCCGACGTACCCGACGCTCGGGTACAGGACATTCTCGCGTCGATCAGTCTCGTCGAGGCACCGGGCGACACGGACGCAAGCGTCGCGATCGGCGTCGACGGCCGCTTCTGGCAAGGCGTCTCTCGCGGCCGGCACGTCAAGTCCGACGCCGAGTACATCGGCACGACAGCGCGGGCGCGTCGACGCGAAGCTCGGATCACCGAGATCGATGCGGCTCTGGAAGTACTTGCCGCGGCAGTCGATACGGCCAAGGCACTGGTAGCGCAGACCACCGAGCAGCTGAGTCGGATCAACTCTGTGGCAAAGGAATTGCCGAAGACAGGTTCGATCCTGCGCGCACTCAAGACCGTCACCGAATCCGCCGGAGCACTCCGCACTCGCTCGGAGGCCACGGAAACGGCACAACGCGAACTCGATGCGGCGATCGCCGATCTCGCGGCGAAGGAAAAGCAACTCCGAGCGACGGCGTCGCAGCACCGGACCCCGCACGTCGGCCGTGAACTCGACTCCCTCGCCGCAGCCATCCGTCATTTCGAGAAGCAGGGCGAACTGGCACTGCGCTGCCGACGCGAGCATGCCAAGGAAGTCGAACTCGAACGCGAGTCCCGCGACCGACTCGACGAATCACGTGCCAATGCCGAGGAATTCGCCGAGGAAGCCGCCATCGCCGAGGAGAGTCTGCTCCAGCAGGTGCAGCGTCTCGAGACACTGCGCGACACCCTCGGTGCGAGCGCCGAGCAGATCGATCTGGACCTGGCAAAAGCCCGCGCGAAGATCGAGGAATGCAAGGTCGAGCAGCGTGCAGCGCGAAAGGCGTACGACGCCGCGGTGCTCCAGATCGGCACAGCCGAGGGTGCGTACAACACCGCTGTCGAGACGCTTCGGCACACCCTGACCGAAACCCGCAGTGATGCAGAGCGACTCGCACCCTATGCTCGTCCGGATCTACTCGAGTTGTTGGGCGTCAAGGAACATCTGAGCTGGCCGGCAAGTTCGGCGGCGTGGATGAGCCCCGATCAGTTGGTCTACCGCATCCAGAACGAAGATCGCAGTGAGGACGCGGCCCACCCGCCGGTCCTGCCCGAAGACGTCGACAAGTTGTACCGAGCGCTCGAGGCTGCGACCTCGGCGGTACGCGTCACCGACGGCGCCCGCAAGGCAACCCGTACGGCACTGACCTCGGCGTTGCAGGACTTCGACGCCCAACTCGCAGCAGCCGGACAGGACTACCGTCTGCAGTGGGATGCACCGGACGGACTGACCGTCGTACGAGTGCAGGATGATCAGGGCTATTCGTCGATCGGTGAATTCGCAACGCGGATCCACGATGCTCGCGGCGATCAGGAGCAGTTGCTCACCGAATCCGAGCGTCGCATTCTCGAAGATGCCCTGCTGACCGGATTGGCTCAGCAGATCCACGAGCGCACGGTCGACGCACGCGTGTTGATCGCACAGATGGGCACAGAGATGCGTGAGCGTCGTATGTCCTCGGGCAACACCATCGGCGTTCACTGGGTGCTCGCCGACAACCTCGACGACAGCTCGCGAGCGATCTCCAAGCTGCTGGATCGAGATGCGTCGGCCCTCGGCGTCGACGAACTGGCCACTCTGCGAGCACATTTCGCGACCCAGATCCGCACCGCCCGCGCCGCGCATCCCGAGCGTTCGTACCCGGAGATCCTGTCGTCGGCGCTCGACTACCGCCAGTGGCGCGTGTTCTCGTTCACCCTCATCAGCGGTGAGGGCAAGGAGGACCGGCTGACCGTTGCGCGACACAGCGCACTGTCCGGTGGCGAGCAGTCGGTTTCACTGCACCTTCCGCTGTTCGCCGCGGCGCACGTCATGCTGGACTCGGCCGACCCGCACGCCCCACGTCTGCTGGCACTGGACGAGGCTTTCGCCGGTGTCGACGACAACGGTCGCAGCGAACTGCTCGGTTTGAGCGTTCAGTTCGACCTGGATCTCTTCATGACCGGCTACGACCTGTGGATCACGTACGCGGACGTCCCGGGGTGTGCTCACTACGATCTCGCGCACTCCACGGCCGAGCAGGCAGTCAGCGCGGCGCTGCTGGTGTGGTCGAACGGTGAGCTGCTCGCCGAGCACGACGGAACCGATCTGGCGAGGGCGTTGGGCTCGCCGCTGCGGCGCCGGGTGCCGACACCAGCCGAAGGTGCGCTGGACTACGCCTAGAAACTGCTGTGCGCCTTTATTAACCGCGGGCGGTTAATAAAGGCGCACAGCAGGGATTCAGCGAAGCGAAATACCCAGCAAAGCGTCGACGGCATCGGCGAACTCGCCGGGTGCCTGCGCGTCGGATCCGCCGCCCTCGATTGCTCGGCGTGCCCAGCCGTCGAGCGCGTCGAGCGCCTTCGGGGTGTCGAGGTCGTCGGCCAGGTGCTGACGCAACCGTGCGACGGTGTCGGTGGCGGACGGCGCGGAACCGAGGGCGGCCGCCTCCCGCCACAGCTTCAGACGTGACTGCGCATCCTCGAGGACCTGTTCAGTCCAGGCGCGATCCTGGCGGTAGTGACCGGAGAGCAGTCCGAGGCGGATCGCTGCGGGGTCCACCCCTTCGCCGCGCAGCTTGGAGACGAAGACCAGGTTCCCGCGGCTCTTCGACATCTTCTCGCCGTCGAGGCCGATCATGCCGGTATGCACGTAGTGCCGCGCGAAACGGCGATCACCCGTTGCCGATTCCGCATGTGCTGCCGAGAACTCGTGGTGCGGGAAGATCAGGTCGCTGCCGCCGCCCTGGACGTCGAATCCGGAGCCGATGCGATTGAGCGCAATGGCAGCGCATTCGATGTGCCAACCGGGGCGTCCCGGCCCGAAGGGTGAGGGCCACGAGGGCTCGCCCGGACGCTCGGCACGCCAGACGAGTGCATCGAGCGGATTGCGCTTTCCGACGCGATCGGGATCTCCGCCGCGTTCGGCGAAGAACTTCTCCATCGTCGCGCGGTCGTACCCCGACTCGTAACCGAACTGCTCGGTCGCGTCGGCGCGGAAGTAGACGTCGGGGAACTCGGCGTCGTCGACGATGTATGCGGCGCCGGAGGCCACGAACTTCTCCACCAACTCGACTACTTCGTTCACCGATTCGACGGCGCCGATGTAGTCCTTAGGCGGAAGCACGCGCAGCGCTTCCATGTCCTCGCGGAAGAGGGCCGTCTCACGCATGCCGAGGACGATCCAGTCCTCGCCGTCGCGGTTGGCGCGCTCGAACAGCGGGTCGTCCACGTCAGTCACGTTCTGGACGTAGTGAACGTCGTGTCCGGCGTCGCGCCAGATGCGGTTCACGAGGTCGAACGTGAGGTACGTGGCTGCGTGACCGAGGTGGGTGGCGTCGTACGGGGTGATGCCGCAGACGTACATCGTCGCCTTCTTGCCCGGCGTGACGGGGCGAACCTGACGGTCGGCTGTGTCGTACAGCCGCAACGGCGGCCCCTGACCGGGAACGGACGGGAGTGCGGTATCGGACCAAGACTGCATGCTGCCGAGCCTAGTGGAGACTGCTCTGGGGCTGGGAAGGTGCTGGCTGATCCTGCTCCGGTTCGGGCGTCGACGCGAGCTTGCTCGGCCACCAGATCTTCTGACCGATGTCGTAGGTCAAGGCCGGGACCAGCAAGGATCGGACGATCAGGGCGTCGAGTAGGACACCGAACGCCACGATGAACGCGATCTGTGCGAGGAACAACAGCGGGATCACCGCCAACGCCGAGAAGGTTGCTGCCAGAACAACTCCGGCAGAGGTGATCACTCCACCGGTCACGGTGAGTCCCCTCAGCGCACCCGCCCGAGTGCCGATCTTCAGCGCTTCCTCACGCACCCTCGTCATGAGGAAGATGTTGTAGTCGATTCCCAGCGCCACGAGGAACACGAACGCAAACAGCGGGACCACCGGATCCGCGCCCGGGAAGCCGAAGATGTGGTCGAACACCAGCGACGAAATGCCCAGTGTCGCAGCAAACGAGAGCACAACGGTGCCCATGAGGAGCAGCGGTGCGAGCAGCGAGCGCAGCAGGAGCGAGAGAATCACGAAGACCACGATGATCACCACGGGAATGATCAGTGTCCGGTCCCGCGTCGAGGTGGTCTTGGTGTCGAGGTCCGTCGCGGTCACACCGCCCACCAACGCATCGACACCGTCGACGGCGTGAACTGCATCACGTAGCCGAACAATCGTGTCTTCGGCCGCGAGCGAATCGGCAGCGTCAGTCAGCGTCGCCTGCAGGGAGACTCGTCCGTCGACCACCAGAGGTGCTCCCCCGTTCTGGACAACACTCACATCGCTGACACCTTCGACGCGACTCGCTTCGACGACGGCATCGGCTTGGTCGGCATTGGCGATCACCACCGCCGGCGACCCGGAACCCGCGTCGAAGTGCTCACCGAGAATCTCCTGGCCTGCAACCGAATCGACGTCGAGCAAGAAGATGTCGGACGAAGAGACACCGCTGGCTTTGAACTGCGGCATCATCAGCGCGAAGATCACAAGCACCAGCGTCGACGCCACCCAGAAGCGGCGCGGATGCCGACCGATTCGAGCAGCGAGCCCGGCCCAGAACCGGTGATCGCTCGCCTCGTCGTGGTGCTCGCGGTCGGCGTCGAACTTCGGTGTGGTCGGCCAGTACGCCGTCCTCCCGAACAGAACGAGGACAGCAGGTAGGAACGTCATCGATGCGAGGAAGGACGCGGCGATGCCGATGGCGGCCACCGGACCGAGTCCGCGGTTCGAGTTCAGGTCGGAGAGCAACAGGCACAGAACGCCCGCGATGACCGTTCCGGCAGATGCTGCAACTGGTTCGAGCGTCGCGCGCCACGCAGTGCGCATTGCTGCGTACTTGTCCTTCTCGATCCGCAGTTCCTCCCGGTAGCGAGAGACCAGAAGTAGCGCGTAGTCGGTGGCGGCACCGAACACGAGGATGAACAGGATGCCCTGGCTCTGACCGTTCAGTGCGATGACGTCCGCGTCGGCGAGCAGATACACGAGCAAGCTCGACAATCCGAGCGCGAAGATCGCCGAGAAGATCACCACGAACGGCAGGATCGGGCTCCGGTAGACGACGATCAGGATCAGGATCACGACGGATCCGGCAACTAACAACAGCAGTCCGTCGATACCGGCGAATGCCGCCGACAGATCCGCAACCTGCCCGGCGGGACCGGTGACCTTGACTGTCAGTCCGTCGGGGCTCGACTCCAGCGCCGCGCGCAGCGCTTTCACGCTGTCCTTGACCTCGAGGGTGCTGTCGACGGGCAGGAACATCTGGAGCGCCTGCCCGTCGGCCGACGGGATCGGCGGCGATGCGGCGTCTCCGAATCCCTCGGTACCGACAAACGAATCGACGGCCTGGGACAGGAAGGTGGAGTCGGTGGGCTCGAGTCCTCCGGATCGTTCCGCCACGACGATGGCCGGCACGAAACGTGTGTCCGTGAAGCTCTCTTGAAGCTTCGCCACCTCGGTGGCTTCGGCCGAGGCCGGCAGGAACGACGTGTTGTCGTTCTGCTGCACCGTGCTGAGCTTTCCGGCGAACGGCCCGCCGAATCCTCCGATGGCCAGCCAGCCGATCACGAGGAGAGCTGGCACAATCCATCGAAGGCGACGAACAGGACGATTTTGTACTGGTGTGCTCACTGGGTCTCCAGGGATCGGCAGCAGAGAGGGCTTGCCGACTATTTTGTTCAGCATGCTGAGTAATTGCAAACGGAAGGCACGAACATGAGTAGCGACGGCCTGGACGACTGGCCAACCGGCCGACTGTTGTCCACCGCTGCGCGCCTGGTAGAGCACTCGTGGGAGAAGGTTCTGCGGTCTCAGGACATGACGCACGCCGGACTGATCGTGCTCCACTCCATCGCCGGTGGACCCGCGTCGCAACGCGACATCGCAAAGAATGCCCGAGTAACCGATCAAACGATGAGCCGCACCATCGATCGCCTCGAACGAGCGGGTTACGTCACCCGAGACACCGATCCGCGCGACGAACGTCGGCGCGTGATCGCGATAACCGACGCCGGACGACTCACCTACGAGCGACTGCTCACGCTCGAGAAGGAAGACGCCGCATTGACCGTCGGTGTCGGGGACGTCGCCGCGCTGCGCGAACAACTACTGCGGTTGGTTCGCTCGCCCGGATTGAAGACGGCAACTCGCGAACAGCAAGAACCTGCGCGCGAGTAGAAAGCGCGGCTAGAAAGCCGGCCAGGGAATCGTTCGATGGCCGTTCGGTTCGGGCATCACCGCGGACTCGGCGAACTGCATCGCCCGCACGGCCAAGGCCACGACTTCTTCTTCGGTGATCAGTTCGGACAACTCGTCCCCGAGATCCCCGTCGAGGGTTGTCGCGAATTCGGCGACGTCGGCGATCAAGGCACCGGGTACGGGCTGGCCGGCCCAGCCCCACAACACGGTCCGCAACTTGTTCTCCGAGTGAAGACAAATTCCGTGATCAACTCCGTACACCGAGCCGTCGACGCCTTCGAGCGCGTGACCACCTTTGCGGTCGGCATTGTTGATGAGGACGTCCAGAACGGCCATTCGCTGCAGCCGTGGATCGTCCGCATGGATCAGCGAGACGGGTTCGCCCTCCGAGTCGAAGGCCTGCAGGACCTCGAACCACCCGGGCGGAACATTGCCGGGACTGCACAGGTCGACCATCTCGAGTCCGCCAGATCCGTCCGCACGGCGATCGACGGTGTCGATCCATCGCTGCACCATTCCCGGCCCGAAAGGCCCGTCCCGCAACACTGTTCGCGGAATCACACCCCAGCCCAGCGCCTCGGACACCCGGTACGACGCGACCTCACGCCCCGCCAGAGTGCCGTCCGGGAAGTCCCACAGGGGACGCTCCCCACGCACCGGCTTGTAGACCACACGGGTGGACTGCTCCCCCAGAGTCGACTCGCACACCAGCGTGGCGTTGCTCGCTGTCGTGATCTGACCGATGAGCGTCAGATCACCCTCGAGCAGAACGTCCGGCACACCAGGTTCGGACACGACGTCAGACCTCGTCGTCGTCTGCGTCGTCGATCGCAAAACCGAAGGACTCGCCGCGACGGTATCCGTTGGTGCGGATGCACACGTGTCCCTCGGGCGCCAACGGTTCACCACACAGCGGGCACGGAGCGCGTCCCGCCGCGATGACGCGCTCGGACCGCAGCGAGAATTCACGCGCTTGCTCCGGGGTCAGGAACACACGGACAGCGTCCGGACCGTCGTCGGCGTCGTCGAGGACAACCGATTCGTCGAACTCCGTCTCACTGACGGCAAGCAGCTCCACGACGACCGCACCGGCATCGGCGTCCCAACCGAGCCCCATCGTGCCGACCCGGAACTCCGCGTCCAGCGGAGTGACCAGTGGGCTGAGATCGGAGACGTCGTCGGCCTGCGGCGGAACTTCGGTACCGAAGCGTCGATGCACCTCTTCGAGGAGAAGACCCATGCGATCGGCGAGGACCTGAACCTGCTGCTTCTCGAGCAGCACACTCACCACCCGTGATTCGTGCACGGCCTGGAGATAGAAAGACCTGTCACCGGGTTCGCCCACCGTTCCTGCGACAAATCGGTCAGGAGTGCGAAATACGTGAATCGCGCGCGACATTGCACCTCCTCGAGTTCGAGCAGAACATCACTGAATACCCATTATCCGTCACAGCTCACGCACCGACCTCTCCGCCGGGGACTGACTCCTGTGCGGGAGCCGAACCGTTGGTCGCGGCCTTCGCTGCGCCGATCGCGGCGAGCACGTCTCCGGTGTCGTTGACTCGCAGAACGAACGGCAGTGTCGCCGTGTAGCGAATCACGCTGACCGAGGCGGGCTCGGCGACGATGCGCTGGAACGAATCGAGGTGCATCGCAAACGCGTCGGCGAGAACCGATTTGATGACGTCACCGTGCGTGCACGCGATCCAGACGACGTCCTTGCCGTGTTCTTCGGCCAGCCGTGCGTCGTGCTCTCGGATCGCGGCGACGGCTCGCGCCTGTACCTGAGCGAGCCCTTCACCGCCGGGAAACACTGCACCGGAAGCGTGGCGCTGCACCACTTTCCAGAGCGGTTCTTCCAACAACTCCTTGAGCGGGCGACCCGTCCAGTCGCCGTAATCGACCTCGATGAGGCGATCCTCGACGACCGGTGTCAGACCACGGTCGACGGCAATGGGGCCGACCGTCTGCTCGCACCGCAACAGCGGCGAGCGGACGATCTCCGCGATGTCCAGACCGACCAGCCGATCGACGACGCCTTCGGCCTGTTTCCGGCCGTGGTCGTCGAGTTCCACACCCGGCGTTCGACCGGCCAGGGTATGGGCAGTGTTGGACGTCGACCGCCCGTGCCGCAGTAGGACAACTGTCATTCCACAACCCTAATGGGGCGGTGGCCGCACGGACGGGTGGTCGACGTCGAAACGGGCACTATGTCGCGGACACGACCCCTGTGGCCAGCAACGCAAGGACGACTACGCCGAGAGCGATTCTGTATCCGACGAACCAGTACATGGAGTGATCGACAACAAATCGAAGCAGCCAGGCGATCGCTGCATAACCGACTGCGAAGGCGATGACGGTTGCCACCAGCAACTGCGGACCGCTCGCGTTCAGACCCTCACCGGCAGGTTCGAAGGCATCCGGGAGGCTGAAGAGGCCGGAGGCGAGAACCGCCGGAATTGCCAGCAGGAACGAGTAGCGTGCCGCAGCCTCGCGGGTGAGCCCGAGGAAGAGACCGGCACTGATCGTGCCACCCGAACGTGAGACACCCGGGATGAGCGCGAGCGCCTGAGCCGAACCCATGATGATGCCGTCGCGCGCCGTGAGCGATTCGATCGGACGCGTCTTGCGTCCGTAGTACTCGGCAGCGGCGATGACGAGTGCGAACACGATCAGCATCGTGGCAATCAGCCACAGATTGCGTGCGCCGGTACGGATCTGGTCTTTGAAGAAGAACCCGAGGATGCCGACCGGGATGGTGCCGATGATGACGTACCAGCCCATCCGGTAATCGAGATCTCCCCGGTGCTCGGCGTTGAACATACCCCGAAACCAGGCAGTGATGATCCTCACGATGTCGCGCGCGAAGTAGATCAGGACCGCCAACTCGGTGCCGAGCTGCGTCACCGCGGTGAACGACGCACCGGCGTCACTGCCGAAGAATATCTCCGACACGATTCGCAAATGTCCGGAAGACGAGATGGGCAGGAACTCGGTCAATCCCTGCACGAGGCCCAGGATCACGGCCTGGAGCCAGGTCATCGCTTCGCCCATCACTCACCGATCCCGGCTGATTCGAATGGGGTTACTGCACACAGGTTTCGTGTGTCGGGTTCACGTTTCACCGGCGCCACGCTACCGGGGCCCACCGTGCCGCGCCGCGCCCGGCACGTCCGTGTCCGAATACCCCGACTCGAGGCGAGCGCCTACTAGTCTGCACGTGGTGAGATCTCTCGGGTGCCGCACTTGCGCACACGAGTCGGGCGCGAGATGCAGGCGGTTATGAAGCACAGATCTGTCGGAACGAGCGGACTTCGGGTCTCGCGACTTGGGCTCGGCACACTGACATGGGGACGCGACACGGACGGCGACGAGGCCGCTGCGCAGCTACTCGCGTTCGCCGAGGCCGGCGGAACCCTGGTCGACACCTCGCCCGCGTACGGCGCCGGTGCGGCGCAACGGATCCTCGCCGAGTTGCTCGACGACGTCGTTCCACGTGACGAACTCATCATCAGCTCGAGCGCCGGCATCGATCCCACTCCGATCGGCACCGACCGCGTCGACTGCTCGCGGCGCGGATTGCTCCGCCAGCTCGACGCGACTCTTCGTGAACTCGGAACCGACTTCCTCGACATGTGGCAGGTCGCAACCTGGGATCCGCTCACGCCCGTCGACGAGGTTGCAGCAACCCTCGACTACGCGGTCTCGAGCGGCAAGGTGCGGTATGTCGGAGTGCGCGGCTACCTCGGCTGGCAGCTCGCAACGGCCGTCGGAGCCGGTGGCGCAACAACACTCGCCGCGACGCAGGCCGAGTACTCGTTGCTGGCGCGCGGCGTCGAGGAAGAATTGTTCGCAGCGGCGGCCCATCACGGCGTCGGAGTGTTCGCCGCAGTACCCCTCGCGGGCGGCGTTCTGACCGGCAAGTACCGCGACGGCATTCCCGTCGATTCCCGCGGCGCCGACGAGGCACATTCACAGGACGTGCAGAGCTATCTGACCGATTCCTCGATCCGGGTGGTCGACGCAGTCGTTACCGCCGCCGACGGTCTGGGTACTTCTCCACTGGCGGTGGCACTGGCCTGGGCACGCGATCGTGCCGGGGTGGCCAGCGCCGTCGTCGGTACGCGTGATCTCGCCCAGTTGACGGGAGTACTGGCAACCGAAGAATTGGAACTGCCGAAAGCGATTGCCGCGGCTCTCGACGACGTGAGCGCTTAGTTCGTCCCGCTGATCGAAATACCGGAGGTATCGTCTTGGCGAGGGCAGGCTAACCTAGTAGGCAACGCTTGACTACAGCCTCAGGAGAATCAATGACCACGCTCGACGTAGACAGCCTTTCCGCAGACGCAGCCCCCTTCTCCGAACGAATCAAGACCGAGACGGACGCAGCGCACCGCGAGACCGAGCAGTCGCGTTTCGTGGGTGCTCTGCTCGGTGGCGAACTGACCACCGCGGGTTACGCCGCTCTCCTGGGACAGACGTATCTCGTCTACACCAGCCTCGAAGAGGCCGGCCGCACGCACGCCGACAACGAGTTGGTCACTCCGTTCCTGTCCGAGGATCTGCTTCGGGTGGCTTCACTCGAAGCAGATCTCGAGTTCCTCGGCGGACCGAACTGGCGCGACGAACTCGTGGCACTACCCGCGACCGAGCGTTACATCGCCCGACTCAAGGAGGTGGCGTTCGACTGGCCTGCCGGCTTCGTTGCTCACCACTACCTGCGCTACATGGGCGATCTGTCCGGCGGACAGATCATCCGGCGCATGCTCGAGCGCGCGTACGGTTTCGAGACCGACGGACTTCGCTTCTACATCTTCGAAGGCATCCCCAAGCCGAAGCCCTTCAAGGACGACTACCGCTCGAATCTGGATGCACTGCAGATTCCCGCCGAAGAGCAGCAGCGTTTCATCGACGAGGTGAATCTGGCGTACCGCCTCAACGGTGACCTGTTCGCCGATCTCGAAGGCGACATCGAGAGCTACCTCGTCAAATGATGAAGCGCTTGGCCGCGGCGGCACTGGTCGCAGCAGCGGGGTTCGGTCTGGTCGCTTGCGGCTCCAGCGACAATTCCACGACCTCGCCGGGTGCCCGGACCGCGGTACTCGAAGATTCCAGCCCGGTTCCCGTGGCCGACAACCCGACCGCGACTCTGCCCGTGACGGTCAAGAGCTTCGACGGCGTCGACGTGACCATCACCGACAACAGCCGGATCGTGGCGGCCGACCGCTACGGGACGCTCGCAACGACGACGGTAGCTCTCGGACTCGGTGACAATCTTGTGGGCCGCGACACCGCAGCCAAGTTCCCTTCAGTCGCGGACGTGCCGGTTGTCACGGTCGGCGGCCAATCGCTCAATACCGAAGCGATCCTCGATTTGAATCCCACCGTGGTACTCACCGACACGAGTATCGGGCCCAAGAGCGTCCAGGATCAGTTGCGCGCTGCGGGTGTTCCCGTCGTCTTCTTCGATCCCACCCGAACACTCGAAGGTGTGCCGAGTCAGCTCCAGGCCGTCGCCGACGCCCTCGGCGTTCCCGCGCAGGGCGCCGCGCTTGTCGACCGAACCGAATCGGAGATCGCTGCAGCTCGCGACCTGGTTCCCGACGAGGGTGATCCACTGAAGATCGCGTTCCTCTACATGCGAGGATCGGCCATCACCATGATCGGCGGTGAGGGTTCCGGAGCCGATTCCTTGATCGAGGCGCTCGGTGCCACCGATGCAGGCACGGCCTCGGGCATCACCCAACAGTTCGTGCCCATTACCAGCGAGGCGCTGATCGCAGCCGCGCCGGACGCTCTCCTCATGATGACGGATGGGTTGGCGTCGATCGGCGGTATCGACGGCCTCGAAAAGGTCCCCGGCATCGCTCAGACACCGGCTGGAAAGAACAAGAACGTAGTCGACATGGAGGACGGGGTGCTACTCAGCTTCGGGCCGAACACCGGACGTGTCATGGCGGCCCTCGCCGAAGCGATCTACGCGCCTGGTGGATCGTGAGCAGAGATTCGTGAGTGCTGATTCGTGAGTACAGAAACAGGCAAGACAGAGACAGGTAAGTCTGGGCCCGGAGCCGAGGATTCACACGACGTCAAGGGTGCCGACAAGTCGGCATCCGGCCCCGCATCGAGGTCGCGGGTGAGTGCGGTTCTGATCAGTTTGACCCTCGCTCTGGTGATCGTGGCAGTGCTGTCGGCGTGCATCGGTCAGGTTCCGACGTCGCCGCTCGAGGTTTTGGGCAGCATCCTGCACAGCATCGGCCTCGATCTCGGTCCGATGCCCGCCCATCCCAGTGGTGAAGTGACCTTGTGGGAGGTTCGCTTCCCCCGCGTCGTGCTCGCCATCTGTGTCGGCGCGGCGCTGGGATGTTCCGGAGCGCTACTGCAAGGTGTGTTCTCCAATCCGCTCGCCGAGCCCGGAGTGATCGGAGTGTCCGCGGGTGCGGCGGTCGGCGCGAGTGCTGTCATCGTCGTCGGCGGCACGTTCGTGGCCGGCTGGGCCGTGGCTGCCGCTGCGTTCGTCGCCGGGCTCGTAACCACCGCGGCGGTCTACCTGCTCGCTCGGCACGAAGGCCGAACCGAAGTGGTGACGCTCGTTCTGACCGGCGTTGCGATCAATGCGTTCGCGGGCGGCCTCATTGCGTTCTTCACGTTCGTGGCCAGCCCGTCTGCTCGCGATCAGATCGTGTTCTGGCAACTCGGCTCACTCAACGGCGCTTCCTGGAACGCCGTCCTGATCGTGGCTCCGATGGCCGTCGTCGGGATTGCCGCGACGATGATGATCGCCCCACGTCTGGACCTGCTGGCTCTCGGCGAACACGCGGCTCGTCATCTGGGCGTCAACGTCGAACGACTGCGCCAGTTCGCGGTACTGATCGTCGCCCTTCTCGTCTCCGCGAGCGTTGCCTTCACCGGCATCATTCTTTTCGTCGGGCTGGTCGTTCCGCACCTGATGCGCATTCTCGTCGGGCCTGGCCATCGCGCGTTGATTCCCGCCAGCGCCTTGGCCGGAGCACTGGTTCTGCTGGTCGCTGATCTCGGCTCGCGTTCGCTGATCGACAACGCAGACCTGCCGCTCGGGATGTTGACCGCGCTGGTCGGCGGACCCTTCTTCTTCTGGCTTCTCCGACGCACCCGCGCGCAACAGGGCGGATGGGCATGAGCAGCCTCATACGAAACTGGCGCGAACTGTTCGGCCGCGTCACTCCCGAACCGGAGAGCCCAGCCGTCGGTGACGTCACGCTCGAGGCGCGCGACATCACCGTCGAACGCGGTGGTCGACACATTCTCGAAGGCGTGTCCATCGAAGTCCGGGCGGGAGAAGTGGTCGTCCTCGTCGGACCGAACGGCGCCGGCAAGTCGACTCTTCTTGCGGCGTTGGCCGGTGATCAGCCCGTCATCGCCGGGCGGGTGGACGTCGAAGGTACTGACCTCACTCAGTGGTCGCCGATCGACATGGCGCGCCGACGCGCGGTGCTCCCCCAAAAACACACCATCGGATTTTCGTTCAGCGCTCGCCAGGTCGTTCGCATGGGACGTTCGCCCTGGGCCGGAACTGACCGAGAAGACCGCGACGGCGCTGCTATCGCTGCGGCGATGAAGACCTGCGATGTCGAGGGATTCGCCAATCGGCCGTTCGCCGTCCTGTCCGGCGGCGAGCAGGCGCGGGTCGCTCTTGCCCGGGTACTGGCACAGGAGACGTCGACCATCCTGCTGGACGAGCCGACTGCAGCACTCGATCTCGGACACCAGGAAGCGGTGATGTCCGTGGCACGCGCCCGCGCTGCCGACGGCGATGCCGTCGTCGTGGTGTTGCACGATCTCGCGCTGGCAGCGGCGTATGCCGACCGAATCGTCGTACTCGAGAACGGTCGCATCGCCGCCGACGGTCCCCCGGAATCGGTGTTGCACGAAGAGCTTCTGACCCGCGTCTACGGCTATCCGGTCGAGGTGTTCCCGCATCCGACAACCGGAGCGACGCTGGTCATCCCGCGCCGAGAGTTCACCGAACAGAATCGATGATCGATCCCAGTCTGTGGAGGACGGCTCTCACCGTCGGCAGGCTGCGTCCGTCGCCCTCCCGATCGCCGTCACCGATATCGGGATGTGACCAATCAGTCTCGGTCGAGAGAACTGCGTCACGGACCACACCGGCGATGCTTCGCTCGTCAGTCAGATCGATGTCGGTCACCGATCGCTCCGCCGTGGCGACAACGTCCGACAGGGTCGGCACACTGTGCTCGCAGTATTCGCCGTATACCTCGACGAACAGCATGCTCTTGCGTACGCGGAACGCGAAAGTTCGACCGTCGGACCTGCCGAAACCGTGTGCATGAGCCCCGACGGTGAGGTCCTCGATCTCGAAGCCCGGCCGCGCCGGTTCGGGCGGCTGTGCGCCGGAATCGGTGGGTTCTGTGGGAATCACAATGATCTCCTCGGTGATTGCAGCGTCAACCGCAATCGCTGTTCGTACGGTATCGCGTCAAGGGTGTGAGCGGAATGGTCGGTAGTTCCTCGACGCGATGAACGGCGCCCGACTGCGATCAGGGATGATCGATGACAGTCGCACTGCGTGAAGAACAGATGACAAGAAAAAGAGGAACTACACATGGCTCGCCTAGGGATCCGCACCACTGCAGCAGCAATGGGGGCGGCGGTTCTGCTGGTCACAGGATGTTCTTCCGGAGATGGCGGAGACGACCTCATCACGATCGATCCCGCTACGGCAGCGGTCTCACCGGCCACCACCAGCACCCCGGACGGCGTGGTTCACCCGTATTCAGGTCTGATCGATTCCATCACATTCGACCCGGTCACGCGCAGCGCTGTCGTGGTTGCCAACGACCCCCGGTCGGTGCTGGTCGTCCCTTCGGACGGTTTGGCCGGCGCCGACCCCGCCTCGGCAGGTCGTCCGACAGCCCTGGATTCCGACGTACGCGACGTGTCGATCGGCTCTGACGGTAGCGCTCTCCTGTCGATGGATCGCCAGGTAGTGAAGCTGAATCTGACTTCGGGCGAACAGACGTCCACCCCTGTCGACGGCCAGGCGAATTCCGCGGTCGAGCTCGACGACGGCCGTATCGCGATCGGCACGGACAATGGTTCAGTTCACATCGTCGACCCGAAGACCGATCAGTCACAGACGGTTTCGGGATTCGCATCCGTCGACGAACTCGCGGTCACCGGCGACAACCTGAGCGCCCTCGATCACCGTCAGACCTCGCTGACCGCGATCAATCTCGAAGACGGCAAACTCGGCGTCGCTCTCCGCGCCGGTGAGGGCGCAACACATCTGGCCACCGATCGCTTCGGACGCATTCTGGTCACCGACACCACCGGCAACGAACTGCTCGTCTTCACTGCCGATCCGCTCCTGATGCACCAGCGCTACCCCGTCGGCGAGTCGCCGTACGCCGTTGCCTACGACGAGACCGCTGATCGGGTGTGGGTCACGCTGACCGCGACCAACGAAGTGGTCGGCTTCGATCTGTCGTCCGGCATCCCCGTGGAGACCGGACGGTTCAAGACGGTGCGACAGCCGAATTCGTTGGCCGTAGACTCTTCCAACGGCAATCTGATCGTCGGATCGGCAATCGGTGACGGGCTGCAGGTCATCCCGTCACGGGAGAACTGATGGAAAAGCGTACGCGCGGGATCCCCGCGCAGTGGGAAACGTCGGACGACAAGTTCGACTATGTGCCGCTCCGGCTACCACCGAACGTTTCGCGGGTCACCGCGTCGATGCGGCTGGCGATCTCCGCCGAGTTCGGCGGATGGGAACTCTCCCGGGTCCGTCTGTACCCCGACGGCAGTCGTCGTGTGCTTCTCAAGCGGAAGAAGACGCCGCTGCACGTGACCGATCCGGACGGCATTCAGCACTGATCGTTCAACAGACGACCCAGAGCCCGCCGCTATCGAAACCGCTGACGAAATCACACCATCGAAGAGCTGGAGAATCGTGTACCAACTGCTGCTGAGCCTGATGTTCCGGATCCCGCCGGAACGCATCCACCACATTGCCTTCACCGCGATGAAACTGGTGACACGGTTCGCTCCCCTTCGCTGGCTGGTCGCAAAAGTCCTAGTCGTCGACGACCCGGTACTGCGAAGTCAGGCTTTCGGTCTGACGTTCCCGGCACCTCTCGGCCTCGCCGCAGGCTTCGACAAGGACGCCACCGGAGTCGACGCCTGGGGCCCGTTGGGATTCGGTTTCGCCGAGGTCGGAACAGTGACGGCCCAGGCTCAGCCCGGTAACCCCGCGCCGCGTTTGTTCCGTCTTCCGGCCGACCGCGCTCTGATCAACCGGATGGGCTTCAACAACCACGGCGCTGGTCACGCGGCGAACTTCCTGCGACAGCGCCGCGTCACGGTCCCGATCGGTGCCAACATCGGCAAGACCAAGATCGTCGAAGCCGCCGACGCCGCTGCCGACTACACCGCCAGCGCGCAGCTTCTGGGTCCGCTGGCCGACTTCATGGTCGTGAATGTCAGCTCGCCGAACACACCCGGACTCCGTGATCTGCAGGCCGTCGAATCACTGCGCCCGATCCTGCAGGCCGTGCTCGACACCGTCAGCGTGCCGGTACTGGTGAAGATCGCGCCCGACCTCTCGGACGAGGACGTCGACGCTGTCGCCGATCTGGCAGTCGAACTCGGACTTGCCGGAATCGTCGCGACCAACACCACGATCCGCCGCGACGGTTTGAAGACCCCGGACGCCGAGGTGGCTGAACTCGGGGCAGGCGGGCTGTCCGGTGCACCGGTTGCTGAGCGCTCCCTCGAAGTACTTCGGCGCCTGTACGCCCGGGTCGGCGACAAGATGACCATCATCTCGGTCGGCGGTATCGAGACAGCCGATCAGGCGTGGGAGCGCATCCTCGCCGGTGCGACGCTGGTGCAGGGATACACGGGCTTCATCTACGGCGGACCGTTCTGGGCCCGCAGCATCCACAAAGGCATAGCCAAGCGCGTGCGCGCAGCCGGCTTCTCGTCGATCGCCCAGGCAGTTGGAGCCGAGAACCCTCGCTAAAACTGCTGTGCGCCTTTATTAACCGCGGGCGGTTAATAAAGGCGCACAGCACAGTGATTATTCGACCTCGAACGTCCCGGTCAGGGTTGCACGCGCAATCGCGTGATGGAACACGTTGAAGCCGAGGAACGCCGGCGACGAGTCAGGGGTGACTCCGACGAGCGTCTCCACGTCGAGGGCATGCACCGCGACGATGTAGCGATGCGGACCGTGCCCGGGAGGCGGGCCCGCACCGATGAAACCGAACCCGCCACCGTCGTGGCGGAGGGTGACGGTTCCGGCGGGCAGGACATCGCTGTCCGCCGCGCCGGCACCGGCGGGGAGTTCGGTGACGGAAGCGGGGATGTTCGCCACGGCCCAGTGCCAGAATCCCGACGCCGTCGGTGCGTCCGGATCGAACACCGTCACGACGAAGCTCTTCGTCTCGGCCGGAAAGCCAGACCACGAGAGCTGCGGTGAGATGTCTTCGCCACCGGGGACACCGAAGGCTCCACTGGCCTGAGCGAGCTTCAGCGGCTGGCCGGCAGTGATGTCGTCACTGGTCAGCTCGAAACTCGGCAACTTCGGCAATGGTTCGTACGGATCGTGCGCCATGCGAATCCTTTCTGTGACAAGAGAGCTCGATGTGCGTCGAGCTCACGGATCTATCCACGTGCTCGTCAGGAATTGAGCAGGAAATGTTCCAGAACACGTGTCCCGAACAGTAGTGCGTCCACCGGAACTCGCTCGTCGACACCGTGGAACAGCGCACTGAAATCGAGCTCGGGCGGCAACTGCAACGGCGCGAAGCCGAAGCAGCGAATGCCCAGTTTCGCGAATGCCTTCGCGTCGGTTCCGCCGGAGAGCATGTACGGCACGGTGCGAGCTTCCGGATCGTGCGCAAGGATCGCCTCGTTCATGGCATCGACGAGATGGCCGTCGAACGTCGTCTCGTACGAGTCCAGCTTGGTGATCCACTCGCGGGTCACGTCGGGACCGATCAGTTGGTCCACCGTGCGCTCGAATTCGGCCTGCCGTCCCGGCAGCACACGGCAGTCGAAGACCGCCTCGGCCGTCTGCGGAATGACGTTCGCCTTGTATCCGGCCTTGAGCATCGTCGGGTTCGCGGTGTCACGGAACGTCGCCCCGATGATGTTGGCGATCGTCCCCAGCTTTGCGAGGGTGCCGTCGATGTCCGGTGATCCCGGATCGAAATCCAATCCGGTCTCTTCGCCGACGGCGGTGAGGAACTCGGCGACCGAATCCGAGATCACGATCGGGAACTGATGCGCAGCGAGCCGCGAGACCGCGCCGGCGAGTGTCGCGACCGCATTGTCGTCGTGGAGGAAGGAGCCGTGCCCGGCGCGTCCCTTGGCAGTCAGACGCATCCAGCCGAGACCCTTTTCCGCAGTCTCCACGAGGTAGAGCCTGCGGTCGGTTCCGTCGGGCCGCGGAACCGTCAGCGAGAAACCGCCTACCTCACCGACGGCCTCGGTCACTCCCTCGAACAAATCCGGGCGATGCTCGACCAACCATTGGCATCCGTACTTTCCGCCCGCTTCCTCGTCTGCCACGAAGGCGAACACCAGATCGCGCGGCGGCACGACGCCTTCCGCCTTGAACTGCCTGGCAAGAGCCAGGATCATCCCGACCATGTCCTTCATGTCCACGGCGCCGCGCCCCCACACGTAGCCGTCCTGGACGGTGCCGGCAAAGGGATGGACGCTCCAGTCGGCAGGCTCGGCCGGGACGACGTCGAGGTGACCGTGAAGCATCAACGCACCTCGACCCGACTCAGCTCCCTTCAATCGGGCAAAGACATTCCCGCGGCCGGGTGCACCGGACTCGACGTATTCCGTCTCGTAGCCGACTTCTTGAAGCTGCGCGGCAACCCACTCCGCGCACGCACGCTCACCTTTTGTGGTTTCGAGTTCTCCCGTGTTCGAGGTGTCGAAGCGGATGAGAGAACTGACCAGTTCGACTACTTCTGCTTCGGCTCTGCTCGGATTCGGATTATTCGGGGTTGTGGTCATTCCACTTTCCTACCATCGAATCAAACGACGCGGGCGACCGGAATGCCCCGCAACCTGGCGATTTGGGGCAGCTCACCGAATCGGATACTCTTTCCCAGCACCGAGAAATCGGGGCCGAGTCCGAGTGGCGGAATGGCAGACGCGCTAGCTTGAGGTGCTAGTGTCCTATTAACGGACGTGGGGGTTCAAGTCCCCCCTCGGACACTCTGTGTTGAGACAGACAGGAAAAGCTCCGGTTCATCGAACCGGAGCTTTTCTCGTAATTGGCGAAGTTCCCGCACCAGGGAACAGTCCGCGCGAGCGGCGATCGAGATGGAACAGAAGTTCGAAGTGGATACAGACACCAAGAAGTCGGATGCACTGCAGGCAGATTCGCTGGAAACAGCCGATTCAGAATCTGCTCGAGCCGAACTCACCGGACTCGACCCCGCAGAACTCGAAATCTGCCTGAAGGTCCTTTCCGAAGCCGCTGAACTCGACGACGAGCATCCCGACTCGATCACCATGCAGCGCGCTGTCGGCCATCTGTTCAAGCGGCTCAAGAAGAAGCGTCGCCTCGCCTCGCGCGCAGCGGTCAACGAAGCCGACCGCCAAGTGGTCGCCGCGACTGCCACCGGTTCACCCGATCGCATCGACGACGAGACCGCAGGCATTCCGATCAAGTCGAACACCGCCGGCGCCTCCGCCGGCACACTCATCAAGGCGCGGCCGTGCTACATCTGCAAGCAGCGCTACACCGCAGTCGACGCCTTCTACCACCAACTGTGCCCCGATTGCGCTGCCACCAGCCGCAGCAAACGTGATGCGAGCACCGATCTCACCGGCCGACGCGCACTTCTGACCGGCGGCCGCGCGAAGATCGGCATGTACATCGCGTTGCGCCTGCTGCGTGACGGTGCGCACCTGACCATCACGACACGATTCCCCAACGACGCGATCCGCCGATTCAAGGCGATGGAAGACAGCAACGACTGGATACACCGTCTGCGCATCGTCGGCATCGACCTCCGCGACCCCGCCCAGGTTGTTGCACTCGCGGATTCCGTTGCCGCACAGGGGCCACTCGACATCCTCATCAACAACGCCGCGCAAACCGTCCGACGCTCCCCCGGTGCCTACGGCGCTCTGGTCGACGCCGAGTCCGGAGCACTGCCCGCCGGCGAGCTGCCCGATGTGCTGACCTTCGGCAAGACGAGTGACGCTCACCCCGCGGCTCTGGCCGGATCGCTGTCGGACGTCGCTAGCATCACCTCCGGAAATCTCTCCGCCGACGCGGTCAGTTCACTCGCACTCGTCGCCAAGTCGGCTTCACCCGATCGCATCGAGCAAGGCATCGCCATCGACGCCGGCGGACTGCTCCCCGACCTCGCACACACCAACAGCTGGGTCCAGACCGTCGAAGAGGTCGATCCGATCGAGCTTCTCGAAGTCCAGCTCTGTAACTCGGTCGCGCCCTTCATCCTCGTTTCGCGCTTGCGACCGTCCATGGCCGCAGCAGCTGCGCGACGCAAGTACGTCGTGAACGTCTCGGCCATGGAAGGTCAGTTCAGCCGCGCGTACAAGGGCCCCGGCCACCCGCACACGAACATGGCCAAGGCAGCACTGAACATGCTGACCCGCACCAGCTCCAAGGAAATGCTCGACGACGGCATCCTCATGACCGCCGTCGACACCGGCTGGATCACCGACGAACGCCCGCACTTCACGAAGATGCGTCTGGCTGACGAAGGTTTCCACGCACCACTCGACCTCGTCGACGGCGCCGCCCGCGTCTACGACCCCATCGTTCAGGGCGAGCTGGGCGTCGACCTGCACGGCTGCTTCCTCAAGGACTACAAACCGTCACCGTGGTGATGGGCGGCACCCCGCAGTGGTGACAGGCAGCACCTAGGCGCCCCAATGTGGCGATCTCGTCACCGCCAAACCCCCGTGTCGAGTAGCTCATTTCAGGTAGGGCACAGCATTGCAGGCGATAATGGACTGCGAACCTGCTCACCGACTCGGAGGAACCATGACGATCGCCGTCGTACACAAGGACAGCCCGGAAGGCCGCGCCGCAATCGTGGCCGCCGCACGGGAATCCGTGGGTCGAAGCGAGGAACTGCTGGTTCTGCACGTCCTGGACGACGTCAACATCGGGGACACGGTCAACACCGGAGACACCGAGGACGATCGGGCCGCTCTTCGCGGCGAGATTCAGTCAGCTCTCGATGCCGGCGGATTCTCGGAGACGAAGTGGGATCTGCGCACCACCGAGCACGACGGCGATCCGGTGACCGCGCTCGTCAACCTGGTCCACGGCGCGGGTGTCGATCTCCTGGTCGTCGGAACACGCCGGATGTCCCCCATCGGCAAGTTCCTGCTCGAACGCCCGCTGCAGCGACTTCTGCTCGAAGTGGAGGCTCCGATCCTCGTCGTCAAGGAGCCCCTCCCCGCCGAGTGACCTCGGTCACATCACTTTCGGGTACTCGTTTGTAGGCTGGCTCCATGACTGGAACCTCGCCCGCCCGAGAACTCGACATCATCGTCTACGGAGCGAGCGGCTTCGTCGGAAAGCTACTCGCCGACTACCTCGTCAAACACGCTCCCGAAGGTACGAAGATCGGCCTCGGTGGCCGTTCCCTCGAGAAGTTGGCAGCCACTCGGGCCGATCTGGGTACCGCCGCCGCCGATCTCCCCCTGATCATCGCCGACGCCGACGACGCCACGGCGTTGAAGGCGCTCGCGCAGCGAACCCGGGTCGTCGCCACCACGGTCGGCCCGTACGCCAAGTACGGCCACACCCTGGTTCACGAATGCGCCTCCGCCGGAACTCATTACGTCGACCTCACCGGTGAGGTGCTGTTCCATCGCGAGAGCATCGACGCCAATCACGAGCTCGCGGTCTCGACCGGCGCAAAGATCGTCCATTCCTGTGGATTCGATTCCATCCCTTCCGATCTCGGAGTTCACGTCCTCCACGAGAAGGTCACTGCCGACGGCGCCGGTGAGCTCACCGACACAACGCTGGTGGTCACGGCGCTGCGCGGCGGCGTGAGCGGCGGCACGATCGATTCGCTTCGCAACCAGATCGACGTGTCGAAAGACGATGCGCGCCTGCGGAAACTCGCTGCTTCGCCGTATTCATTGAGCCCCGATCGTGACCGGGAGCCTGACCTCGGACGACAGAGCGACGTGAGCGTGGTCGACGGCAAGAAGATCGATCCGTCGTTGAAGGGTTGGAAGGCACCGTTCGTGATGGCGTCGTACAACACACGAGTCGTCCGTCGCAGCAATGCGCTCCGAGAGTGGGCGTACGGCAAGAAGTTCAAGTACAGCGAGGTGATGAGTGTCGGTTCTTCGGTGGTGTCACCGGTGATCGCGAGCGGCGTGGCGGTCGGCCTCGGTGCGCTGGTCGCCGGACTCGCCCTTCCCCCGACGCGCTTCCTTCTCGACAAGGTATTGCCGGCTCCCGGCGAAGGTCCGAGCGAGAGCACCCAGAAGAAGGGTCATTTCACGCTCGACGTGTTCACCACGACCACGACCGGCGCTCGATACACATCACGAGTGAAGGCGAAGGGCGACCCTGGATACAGCGCAACGGCGGTAATGCTCGGCGAATCTGCGTTGTCGTTGGCGAAGGACCACAAGGATCTCCCCCCGGCCACCGGCGTTTTGACCCCGGCGACAGCGCTCGGCGGCGTCCTGGTCGAGCGCCTACGCGCGGCTGGTTTCGAGATTTCCGCGCGAAAACTCTAGACAGAACGAATTTCACTTGATCGTTTCAGCTCTTCGCGCCCGATTATCGCAGCTCAGGGCGCGGACAGCGGTGGGAATACTCCCAGGTAACATTGATGTTGGTTCATGGCATCCATATGTGGTGCTCCGCTTTCGGAAAAGTGAGGCTATTCATGACTGAGCGCGTTCAGGTCGGCAGTCTTCAGGTTGCCAAGGTTCTCTACGACTTCGTGGTCGAGGAGGCTCTTCCCGGCACCGGTGTAGATGGCGAGACGTTCTGGGCCGGCGCCGACAAGGTCATCACCGAGCTCGCACCGAAGAACCGCGACTTGCTTGCCAAGCGTGACGATCTGCAGGCTCAGATCGATCAGTGGCATCGCGATCACGCCGGCGCTCCCATCGACGCCGCTGCGTACAAGGCATTCCTGCAGGAAATCGGCTACCTTCTGCCGACGCCTGCCGAATTCTCGGTCACCACCGCGAACGTCGACACGGAGATCACCTCGACGGCCGGCCCGCAGTTGGTCGTGCCGATCCTCAACGCGCGCTTCGCACTCAACGCGTCCAACGCCCGCTGGGGTTCGTTGTACGACGCGTTGTACGGCACCAACGCCATCTCGGAGGAGAACGGGGCCGAGAAGGGTTCCGGCTACAACAAGGTCCGCGGCGACAAAGTCATCGCCTGGGCGCGTGAATTCCTCGATGCGGCAGCACCTCTCGCGTCGGGATCGCATGCAGATTCAACCAAGTACGTTGTCGACGGCAGTGAACTGAAGATCACGTTGGCAAACGGTACGGTCACCACGCTCGCCCAGCCGGAGAAGTTCGTCGGCTACCTCGGGGAGAAGGACGCACCGACGAGCATCCTGCTGCTCAACAACGGCCTGCATGCCGAGATCCAGATCGACGCCTCGTCCCCGATCGGGAGCACCGACGCCGCCGGCGTCAAGGACGTCGTTCTCGAATCCGCCGTCACCACGATCATGGACTTCGAGGACTCGGTCGCCGCTGTCGACGCCGACGACAAGGTTGTCGGTTACCGAAACTGGTTGGGTCTCAACCGCGGTGATCTGTCCGAGGAGATCAAGAAGGGCGCCAAGTCCTTCACCCGCACGCTCAACGGCGACCGTAAGTACACCGCCGTCGACGGCAGCGAACTCAGCCTGCACGGTCGTTCGCTCCTGTTCGTCCGCAACGTCGGTCACCTCATGACCAACCCCGCGATCCTCGACGCCGACGGCAACGAGGTCCCCGAGGGCATCCTCGACGCCTTGATCACCAGCGCCTGCGCTGTGCACGGCCTCTCGATCAGTGACGCGAACGGCCCGCTCGACAACAGCCGCACCGGCTCGATCTACATCGTCAAGCCCAAGCAGCACGGCCCTGAGGAAGTTGCCTTCACGACCGAACTGTTCGGCCGTGTCGAGCAGGTCCTCGGCCTTCCGGAGAACACGCTCAAGGTCGGCATCATGGACGAGGAGCGTCGTACGACGGTCAACCTCGCTGCGTGCATCAAGGAAGCCAGCGACCGCGTCGTGTTCATCAACACCGGCTTCCTCGATCGCACCGGCGACGAAATCCACACCTCCATGGAGGCCGGCGCGATGGTGCGCAAGGCCGAGATGAAGAAGCAGAAGTGGATCGGTGCCTACGAAGACTGGAACGTCGACACCGGACTGGCCTGCGGTCTGCAGGGCAAGGCGCAGATCGGCAAGGGCATGTGGGCCATGACCGAGCTGATGGCGGACATGCTCGAGCAGAAGATCGGCCACCCCAAGGCCGGCGCCAACACCGCGTGGGTTCCGTCGCCGACCGGCGCAACGCTGCACGCGACGCACTACCATCGCGTCGACGTGTTCGCAGTTCAGGATGGTCTGAAGGGCAAGCCTCGCGCGAGCGTCGACGACATCCTGACCATCCCGCTCGCGCCCAGCACAGACTGGACGGACGCGGAGAAGAAGGAAGAGCTCGACAACAACTGCCAGTCCATCCTCGGTTACGTCGTCCGCTGGATCGACGCAGGCGTCGGCTGCTCCAAGGTTCCCGACATCCACGATGTCGCGCTCATGGAGGACCGCGCCACGCTCCGCATCTCGAGCCAGTTGCTCGCCAACTGGCTGCGTCACGGCATCGTCAGCGAGAGTGACGTCGTGAGCGCGCTCGAGCGGATGGCCCCGGTTGTCGACCGTCAGAACGAGGGCGACGCCGAGTACCGCAACATGGCACCTGATTTCGATTCCAACATCGCGTTCCAGGCTGCCAAGGAACTCATCCTCGAAGGCGCGAAGCAGCCCAGCGGGTACACGGAGCCGATCCTGCATCGCCGCCGCCGCGAGTACAAGGCTGCCAACGCCTGATTTCACCTTCTTCGAACTCGAAGCTGAACCCGAACAGCCTCGGCGCCGCTCCCGGTGCCGAGGCTGTTCGCGTAGGCCCCGAAGATTCGTCACTAGACTGGCCGAGGACACAGTCCGTTCAACAGACATTCTTCGAGTGACCGAGGTAGGGCAAGGTACGTGGGCGAACATCGCGGCGGGTCAGGCGCCAGAGGTATCAGCAAGGGGCCGATTCTCGTCGTCGTGCTGATCGCCTTGATCGTGGCAGGCTTCTTCGGGTGGAAAGCCCTCAGCAGTCGCATCGACGATCAGGGGCAACAAGCAGCAGGCACGTGCGTCGAAGGCAACAAGACGCTCGACGTCACCGCGGATCCGTCCATCGCCCCACAGGTCGAGGAACTGGCCAAGCGGTACACCCAGACTTCACCGGTGGTGCGTGATCACTGCATCGCCGTCGCGGTGCACGGTGCACCGTCCGCGTCAGTGTCGACGGCACTCGAAGCCGGTCCGGCGGCACCCTGGGACGACGCAGCATTGGGACCGCGCCCCTCCCTGTGGATCCCGACGAGTTCTTTCGAACTCGCGCCGCTGGCGGGCAAGGCCGTGATCAACGGTGATCCTCGCTCGCTCGCGAGTTCCCCGATCGTTCTGGCAGTCGGCCCCGAGACCGCGGCAGCATTAACCGGCGCAGCATCGAGTTGGAAGTCGTTGCCTTCGGATCTGACGGTTGCCCTGCCAGTCGGAAGTACCGAAACTTCCATGGCGGCACAGGCAATCGCTGCCGACGTCGCCGATGCGGGTGCCGGTCCGGTCACGACAGATCAGGCGAAGTCCGCGCAGGTCAACGCTGCGCTCAGTGCGCGGGCGTTGCAGTTCCAATCCTTGCCGACTCCCCCCACGTCCACTGCCGAAGCCCTCGGGGCACTGAGCGCCGGAACACCGGATTCGGTGAAAGCCGTTCCGGCCACGGAACAGTCGATAGCGCAGAGCGCGAACGCTGCGATGACGACGTACTCCCCCGCCGGCGCAACGCCAGTTGCTGATTATCCGGCGGTCATCATCTCGGGCAGAGGGATCGACGAAACCGCTTCGCGCGCAGCGGCACAGTTTGCCGATTTCATGCGTGAGCCGAATCAGTCACAGTTGTTCGTCGGCGCCGGTTTCCGGGCCGAGGGCCAAGACCTTCCCGATCTCGGTGCGGTGTCCCCGGCCAAGGTCTCGTCCACGTTGATTCCCGCGTCGACCGAAACCGCAGCTGCGCTCGGTGACATCGTCGCCAATCCGGTCTCTCCGCGCAGTGCCACCATCCTGATGGACACGTCGGCGTCGATGGGTACCGACGACGGTGGCACTACCCGCTTGGCGAACGTTGCTGCGGCAGTGAACACTCAATTGGGTCGCAGCCCTGACGCTTCCGACATCGGCCTCCGCGAGTTCAGCACGGGCACCGACGGAAAACCGTCCGAGCGCATCCTGGTTCCGGGCGGTTCGCTGGCCGAACCGAATCGGCGTGCCACCATCACCGATTTCCTCAACGGACTCCGAGCCGGCGGAAAGACGTCCAAGTACCCGGCGCTTGCCAGCTCGTACAAAGCTGCGGTGGACGGTTTCGACGCGGGACGAGTCAACTCGGTACTGCTGATCACTTCGAGCACACCTGACGAATCCACCACAACGCGAGCCGAACTGCTCAGCGCGATCGCGGCAGCGGGCAATCCGTCGCGTCCGGTGCAGGTCGACGTGATCGTCGTCGGTACGGGTGACGACGTCTCCACTCTCCAAGACGTCTCGGATCGGACGGGTGGAACTTTGGTTCGCGTCGATTCGACATCCGACCCCGCTCTCGCGGCCGCAGTGACCAAGATGCTGTCCTGATGGGGCGCGTCGCGGTTTTTGCAGTCCTTCTCGCCCTTCTGACCTGGTTCCTGCACCGCAGACTCGTTCGCGCCACCGGCATCCCGAGGCGATGGGCTCGTCTTGCCGATACTGTGCTTGTCGTTTTGGCGGTCTCGACGCTCATCGGGGTCGGCAGTGGCGAAGTCTTTCCGACGTCGTGGGCGCGACCGATCGGATTCGTCGGATGGGTCTGGCTGGCTTCGTGGCTGTATCTGATTCCCGGACTGCTCGTGATCGGCCTGTTCGCCGGGATCGGTCGACTACGTGCACGCCACACGGACACCACGACCGAAGTCGACCCGTCCAAGCGTCGTACGTTGCAGTTGGCTACAGCAGCAGTCACTCTCGCGGCGATCGGCACCGCCGGCTACGGCGTCTACGAGGCGTCGGGCCCGAAGATTTCCCGCGTCCGCGTGCCGCTCGCTCGCCTACCTGAGGGCTTCAACGGATACCGGATCGCCTTGATCACCGACCTGCACGTGGGACCGGCCCGCGGGGTCGACTTCACCCGCAAGGTGGTCGATATCGTGAACTCGCAGAATGTCGATCTGATCGCGATCGGCGGCGACCTCGTGGACGGAACCGTCGCGAAAGTTGCTCCCGATCTTGCTCCGCTCGCCGATCTGCGGGCGCCGGACGGAATCTTCGGAGTCAGCGGAAACCACGAGTTCTATGCCGACGACGGCGGCAAATGGCTCGATGTCTGGGAATCATTGGGGATCACGACGCTTCGCAACAGTCGCGCCTCGATCCAGCATGACGGCGACACCATCGACGTCGTGGGCATCCACGACTACACGTCACCGGCCCCGTACGAGCCGAACCTGACAGCTGCGCTCGCAGGCCGCGATCGGAATACTTTCGCCTTGCTTCTCGCACACGAACCGCGCCAAGCGATCGAGGCGTCCGAGATGGGTATCGATCTGCAACTGTCCGGGCACACTCACGGCGGACAGATGTGGCCGCTGCGCTACCTCGTTCCGCTGCAGCAGCCTTCGGTGCAGGGCTTGGACAAGATCGAAAACACCGTGCTGTACACGACGCGTGGCGCTGGTGCGTGGGGTCCGCCGGTACGCGTCGGCGCCCCGCCGGAGATCACTGTTCTCGAACTCGTACGCGAGAGGTGATGATCTCCGGCGGGCACACGCTCTAGTTGCCTGCGAACGCTTCGATCGGCGGGCAGGAGCAGACCAGGTTGCGGTCGCCGTGTGCACCGTCGATACGACGCACGGACGGCCACACCTTCGGGCGAGCCTTGCCGCGCGGGAAGACTGCGATCTCACGCGAGTACGGGTGATCCCACTGCGCTGCAATGCTTCCGGCGGTGTGGGGAGCACCCCGAAGCGGGTTGTCCTCCACCGTCCACTCGCCGGCGCCGACGCGATCGATTTCGCCGCGAATGGCAATCATCGCCTCACAGAACTCGTCGATCTCTTCGAGGTTCTCGCTCTCGGTGGGCTCGACCATCAGTGTCCCGACCACGGGGAAGCTCATGGTCGGAGCGTGGAACCCGTAGTCCGCCAAACGCTTTGCGACGTCGTCGACGGTAACTCCGGTGTCCTTGGTCAACCCGCGGAGGTCGAGGATGCACTCGTGCGCGACCATGCCGTTCTCACCGGTGTAGAGAACCGGGAAGTACTCGTCGAGTCGACGCGCGATGTAGTTTGCCGACGCGATGGCGGTCAGGCTGGCGCGGCGCAGACCCTGTGCACCCATCATCCGAATGTAGGTCCAGGTGATGGGCAGGATGGACGCACTGCCGTACGGCGCTGCCGAGATCGTGCCTCTGCCACCGAGTTCGGGGGCCATCGGGTGTCCGGGAAGGAAGGGCGCGAGGTGTGAGCGCACACCGATCGGCCCGACGCCGGGTCCGCCGCCGCCGTGCGGGATGCAGAACGTCTTGTGCAGGTTCAGGTGGCTGACGTCGCCGCCGAATCGTCCCGGACGGGCAAGGCCGACAAGCGCGTTGAGATTGGCGCCGTCGACGTACACCTGGCCGCCGGCGTCGTGTACCGCCGCGCAGATGTCGGAGATCTCGTGCTCGTAGACACCGTGCGTGGACGGGTAGGTGATCATGATCGCGGCGAGACGCTCGGCGTGATCGGCGATCTTCGCACGCAGATCGTCGACATCGACGTCACCGTTGGGGCGGCAGGCGACAACCTCGACGCGCATCCCGGCCATGACGGCGGACGCCGCGTTGGTGCCGTGAGCACTCGATGGGATGAGGCAGGTGTCGCGGTGGTCGTCACCCCGGCTGAGGTGGTAATTACGAATCGCGAGCAGGCCCGCGTACTCCCCCTGGCTGCCGGCGTTGGGCTGGAGGCTCACGTTGTCGTAGCCGGTGACCGCAACCAACCAGTCTTCGAGATCCTTGATGATCTTCAGCAGACCGGGCGCATCCGACGTCGGCGCGAACGGATGGATCGCGTTGAACGCAGGCCAGGTGATGGATTCCATCTCGGCGGTGGCGTTGAGCTTCATGGTGCACGAACCCAGCGGAATCATGCTGCGATCGAGCGCGATGTCCTTGTCGGAGAGCGCGCGCAGGTAGCGGAGCATTGCTGTTTCCGTACGGTAACGGGTGAAGGCTTCGTGCTGCAGGTAGTCGGAGGTGCGCTCCTGAGCAGCGGGAACCGCGTTGCCCTCTGCTTCGATAGCGACAACAGCGTCTTCGATGCCGAACGCGTCGAGCACCGCGAGGACGTGATCGGCTGTGGTGGCCTCGTCGCACGAGATGCCGACATGATCCGCGTCGACCAGGCGCAGGTTGATCCCGGATTCCTTCGCCGCAGCGACGACGTCGGCCGCCTTGCCCGGAACCTGAGCCAGCACGGTGTCGAAGAACGAATCGTGGACTACGGTCACGCCACCCTCGCGCAGGCCGTTTGCCAATGCGTGTGCGCGGGCAGCGACGCGCAACGCAATCGCCTTGAGTCCCTCGGCGCCGTGGTAGCTCGCGTACATCGCTGCGAGGATGGCGAGGAGTACCTGCGCGGTACAGATGTTGGACGTCGCCTTTTCACGGCGAATGTGCTGCTCTCGTGTCTGCAGCGCCAGGCGGTATGCCTTGTCTCCGTCGGCGTCGATGGAGACGCCGACCAAGCGGCCGGGCAGCTGACGCGCGTGCTTCGAGTGCACCGCCAGGTAACCGGCGTGCGGTCCGCCGTAACCCATGGGAACACCGAAACGCTGGGTGGTGCCGAAGCACGCGTCCGCACCGAGTTCACCCGGCGAGGTGATGAGCGTCATCGCAAGAAGGTCGGCGCCGACGGCAACCAAAGCGCCGCGCTCGTGAGCTTCCGCGATGATCGCGGTGTAGTCGACGACTCGTCCCGAGGCTCCGGGGATCTGGGCGATGACGCCGAAGAAGTCGCCTTCCGGAAGACCGGCAGTGAGGTCCGCGGAGACGATCTCGATGCCGAGCGGCTCGGCGCGTGTCTCGATGACGGCGAGTGTCTGCGGGTACAGATCCGCGTCGACGACAAATCGCGGAGACTTGCTGCGGTTCGCGCGACGCAGAAGCGTCATGGCTTCGGCAGCGGCGGTGGCCTCGTCGAGCATCGACGAGTTGGCCAGTTCCATGCCGGAGAGATCGGCAACCATGGTCTGGAAGTTGAGGAGGGCTTCGAGGCGGCCCTGGCTGATCTCGGGCTGGTACGGGGTGTACGCGGTGTACCAGGCCGGGTTCTCGATGATGTTGCGCAACAAGACCGGCGGCGTCAACGTATCGAAGTAGCCGAGGCCGATCATCGACGTCGCGACGGTGTTCTGGGCTGCGAGTGCAGTCAGTTCGGCAAGTGCCTCGTGCTCTCCGACCGGAAGCGGTAGAGCGTCGAGTCCGGCCGCGATACCGTTCGGGGCAGCGTCGAGGATGACGGAGGGAACGGCCTTGGTTGCCAGTTCGTCCAGAGAATCGACCCCGACAAGTTCGAGGATGCGCGCGAGTTCCGCGGCGTTCGGACCGACATGGCGGTCGGCAAATATACGGCTTGCAGCGTCGATCACGACAACTCCCAGACAGATCGGAGGATCAGGACACACACCGAACTGCGGTGTGTTCCTCCCCCTCTGTCGCATGCTCGATTCCCGAGCGCCTGAGAGATTCGGTAGTGATCCGCCGACTGACGGAAGCCACAGCCTTTCCCCGTCGGCGGGTGGGTTGTCCCACCGCTTTCCAGAGGCGTCGGAGCCCGTACGGTCCTTGGTGCCTGAGAGATTGACGGGGAGGTATTGCTCCTTCGGCGCCCTGATCCCGCTCACCACTGGGCTCTGCAACAAAGACTGCAGCAAAAACAAGTTCGGTGAATCGGTATCCGAGGCTCTCCCGTACGCCGGCGACGCAGGCCCAGTCTAGTTGACCGAAACGCCTACCTGCACCGTGGCATCCTCCAAAGAGATGTGACGTACGTTATCCGGTTTTGCGGCTGGCGCGATTCTTGCGTCGCGAAGCCAACTCGTCTTCCGGATTGGGATCACTTTCGCCGCCGTCAGCCCGCTCGGCAGGAAAGTCGGCGATCGTTCCGGTGAGTTCACGCATCGCGCCACTGACTGCGATGCCGAATACGCCCTGCCCACCCTGGAGGAGGTCGACGACCTCTTCGGGAGACGTGCATTCGTAGACGGTGGTGCCGTCGGAGAAGAGTGTGATGTTCGCGAGATCGCGCACGCCGCGCTTGCGCAGGTGGTCGACGGCAACGCGGATGTTCTGCAGTGAGATGCCGGTATCGAGCAGACGCTTGACGATTTTCAGGACGAGGATGTCCTTGAAGGAGTACAGACGCTGGCTACCTGATCCGGCAGCGCCACGGATGGACGGAACAACCAACGACGTTCGTGCCCAGTAGTCGAGTTGGCGGTACGTGATCCCAGCGATCTGGCACGCGCTGGGCACTCGATATCCGACGAGGTCGTCGGGGATGGAATCATCCGGGAACAGGCCCGGCTGCAGCTCTTCGGAAGACATTTCTGCAGTCGGCTCGGCACTATCGGCTATGCCCGTTCCGCGCTCATTCGACTGTTCTTCCACTGCCGTCTCCCTCTCGCTTCGCCATCATGTAACCAACCTGTGCTATCAGCAGTCACGAGAATCCCGTGCCGACCGAACTTTCAGATGTGAATCCAAGGCAGGTAATTCCATGAGTGGACTTACCCAGAGTACGCCTCGATCGACAAGGCGAGAAGATCTCCACCGCACGCAACGGTAAGACCACGAGGGTGCTCGGTCAACGCAACACGCCGACCGAGACTCAACCTCTACTTGAGAGTTGAAGACTAAAGCCTGATTACGGACAAACAGGACTAACCGTCAGTTGCCTTGAAGTCGTCCGGCGAGATGGTGTCGAGGAATTCCTTGAACTTCTCGACTTCGTCTTCGCGCTCGTCGGGAATGACCAGGCCGGCTTCGGCGAGAACGGCTTCCGACGCGAAAATCGGAACGCCGATCCGCAGTGCCAATGCAATCGAGTCCGACGGACGTGCCGAGACAGTAGTCTGCTCGTCGAAGACGAGATCCGCATAGAACGTGCCCTCTTGCAGGTCCACGATCCGCACTTCCTTGAGGCTCCGGCCGAAAGACTCGATCAAGATCTTGATCAGGTCGTGAGTCAGCGGCCGCGCCGGCTCGACTCCCTGTTGTTCGAGAACAATCGCGGTAGCTTCGGTTTGCCCGATCCAGATCGGCAGGTACCGATCGCCGTCGGACTCTCGCAGCAACAGGACCGGCTGATTCTGAGGCTGCTCGACACGAACTCCGATCACACGCATTTCGCCCATCGAGCTTGCCTCCAACCTGACGTGATCCAGCCGACCGGCTCCGATGCGGTCGTACTGAAATTCTATTCGAGTGTGCCCCGCTGATCGAGGAACTCAGCGATCGAGACTTCCCCGAACGGCCGATTTGACCAGACACGTGTGCAGAGTCAACGACAGCGCGGCCAGTTCCCGGACCATTTCCTCGGCGCGATCACGCGCTCCGGCGTCACGACCCTTGGCAACCGGTCCGGCGATCTGGGTCACCAGTCCCGCTTCGCGATCGGCAGCCAACTTGAACGCCCGCAGATGGCGAACCTCCAAGCCGTACTCGGACATCGCCTTCGCGGTGCGCGCCAATGTCACGGCGTCCTCGTCGAAGAAGCCTGCCGCGCCGGGAACGACCAAACCGGTGCGGATCAGATCGGTCAGAAACCGATCGTCGATGTCGGCGCGCGCGAGAAGATCCTGACGACCGACCCGAACTTCGCGATCGACTCGGAAAGCCTCGGGTGAGACATCGCCCGTAGCGATCGACAGGACGCGGGCACGACGAGGCGCAGGAACTTCTGCACTCACCGTCGCTGCGCCACTGTCGATCGCTTCGAGTTGTTCTTTGATCACTTTGAGCGGCAGGTACTGATCGCGTTGAGCGGTCAGCACGAAGCGAAGACGCTCGCAGTCCTCGACAGAGAATCTGCGGTATCCCGACGGTGTCCGTTGTGGGCTGATCAAGCCCTCGGACTCGAGGAAACGGATCTTCGAAATCGTCACGTCGGGAAAATCTGGACGCAACCGATCCAGCACGGAACCAATCGACATTCCGGGCTGGCTCTGCTGCCGCACTGCCGTCATTAGCTACCCGCACCTGCTGACGACTCGCCGACCTGCGAACCGCCGGCACGAGGGCCGGTGAGGAACACCAGACGGAACTTGCCGATCTGAACCTCGTCACCGTTCGCGAGAACTGCCGAATCGACAGGCTCACGGTTGACGTAGGTGCCGTTGAGGCTTCCGACGTCGACGACGTGGAAATCTGCATCTTCCTGACGGAACTCGGCGTGACGACGGCTGACGGTCACGTCGTCGAGGAAGATGTCGCTGTCCGGGTGTCGACCTGCCGACGTCGTCGGCTGATCGAGCAAGAAGCGGGATCCTGCATTCGGTCCCCGCTTGACCACCAGAAGTGCGGCTCCGGCGGGAAGGCCTTCCACGCCCGAAACCGGCTGCTCGGCGGCCGGTGCTGCAGAGGAGGTGTTGTCGAGCTCATTGAGGAAGTCCGCACGGAAAACCGAAGTGGTCTCCGCCGGCGACTCCCCATAGCCCGCGTCGTTACCGTTCTCGCTCACTGTTTCTCCTCCTGGGTCAATCATCCAGATCATGAATCACTGGACTACGCAGTGCACTTTCTTCACGAGCATCTTTCACAGTCACGTTCGATACGGCCCTGCGCCCCGACTCGGCACATGCGTACCTAACGACCGTACCCTGCGCAGACCGCCGTGTGCAGCGAGACAGGCCGCGACACAACACGAGTTGGCCGGTCCACGCGCAGGTTTTCTACTCGGACGTGAGCCCCTTGTATGCCTCCGCGTCCAGAGTTGCCGCCAGAGCGGCGTCGAGTGTGGCCTCGTCGGCAACCTCGAGCTCGACCAACCAACCCGTGTCGTACGGATCGGTGTTGACGAGGTCAGGCTGTCCGTCCAATTCACCGTTGGCTGCAAGAACTTTCGCAGTGAACGGAGCAAAGATGTCGGAGACGCTCTTGGTCGACTCGACCTCACCGAGCGATTCACCGGCGGTCACGTCCTCGTCGACAGCGGGAAGCTGGACGAACACGACGTCACCGAGCTGCGACTGAGCAAAGTCGGTGATACCGACTCGAACTGAGGTCGGGCCGGTTCGCTTCACCCACTCGTGCTCCGCGGTGTAGCGCAGATCGGTAGGTGTATCGAGCTCACTCACAGTGGCTTCCTTTCACAGGCCGTCCGAAAGTCGGACGCAAAAAGATCAATTTCCGGGTTGAGCGTATTGGCGCGGATTCAATTGTCGCAAGACGGAGATCGTGACCTGCTGCGATTGCTCGACGGACGACGTTCCGCCGTTGCGTGCGACATTGTCGAAGACGCCTCCGGGAATGTTCAACGCTGCCGCCAATGTCGGCGGATCCCCGATCGCGGTCACAGTGTACGGCTGCTCGATCCGGGTTCCGTCCAATTCGATCTCGCCGCCGCGCCCACTCACCCACGAGTTCACGCCGATACGAATGGGTTCGCCGTTCGCACCGGCAATCGAGATGGCCTCGGCACCGGCAGCACGCAGTTCCTGGATGAGATCGAGAATCACTTCCGATCCGACGCCGCCTGCTGGATCTGTCAGGGTCATCGTCACACCCGGTCCGGTAGCGGGAGCGGTCCCCACTTGAATGGAGAGCGAGGTCAGCCGCGCCCGCGCCTCGTCAAGCGCTGCTCCCGTGTTTCCGCCGGCTTCCAAAGTGGCAAGCGATTCCTGAAGATTCGCGACTTCCTGCCGCAGCGCGGCTTCGCGACGATTCAGGTTGTCGAGAACCACCAAGAGGTCTGCAGGGCGCGCGGCGTCGAGTGAATCTCCGGCCACTGTGCTGCGTACCTGTGTCGCAATCGCGACGCCGAGCACGCCCAGGAGCACGGCAGCGAGGATGGCGAAGACGACGTTGGTGCGATGTTTCGACGGTGAACGCAACTCGTGACGACCTTCACCCGTGGTCGTGACGGGTGGTTCTTCGGGTTCAGTCGTGGCGTGGTCGGACATGCCTCACGCTCCGAACAGTCGTCGTCGCAAGGCCGCTGCGTTCCCGAAGATCCGGATACCCAATACGACGACGATGGCCGTCGAGAGTTGAGTACCCACACCCAACTGATCGCCGAGCCAGACGATCAACGACGCGACGAGCACGTTGAAGACGAAGGAGACCACGAACACCTTCGCGTCGAAGATCTCGTCCAGATACGCGCGAAGTCCGCCGAAGACGGCGTCGAGCGCTGCAACGACAGCGATCGGAAGATAGGGCTGGATGACGTCGGGCACCTGCGGGCTGAAAACAACGCCCAAGACGATGCCGACGACCAGTGCTGCGAGTCCGTACAGGGCGGAACCGGCCTTCATCGAACTCCTTCTGTCACTTGGGCTCTGTGAGTTCTGTTGCCACCCGGACCGCGCGAGGCGTTGCAGGCGGCAGTGTCAACGAATCGTCCTCGGCCACCGCGAAACCGACTCCGTACAATTGCGAGACGCTCGACATTCTCACGTAGGCGTCGCTGACGACGAACTCTCTCTGCAGCGCGCGCGTGTCGCCGATCGCCTCGACGCGGTACGGCGAGAAGACAGGTTGGTTGTCGACGAGCATCGCGCCGCCCGCCTGACGGATGGTCACCGTCGGCCCGATTCGCACGCCGCCGACGGCAATTGCCTCCGCTCCGCCCGCCCACAGGGCGTTGACGACGGTCTGCAGATCGCGATCGAGGACAACGGTCTTACCGCCGACGCTGCGCTGGGACGCGTCGGTGAGGTTCGGGCGTCCGGCCGGGTCCGTCAGGGTCACGACCAGACCTTCTCCGTGAACAGCTTCGGCTCCTGCACCGGATTCGACCGCTCGCAGTTGATCGAGGACCGCGCTGCCGCGTGCATCGCCTTCGAGCGCCACGCCGCGCGCGGCGTCCACGTCACCGCCGAGTGAATCGCGGGACGCGGCCAGCGAATCGATACGATCCTCGGCGTCACGGACCTTGGCCACCAACTCGCTTCGAACCTCCTCGGTACCGGTCACCTGTTTGGTGGCCTGCACTGCGGACACCGTGACGATGAACCCGATCAACAGTGCGCCGAGAGCCAGCCACGGCCCGGTTTTCGAGGATCTGTTCTTGGTGTGCTCGTGTTGACGTTCGAATGCCGTTGCTTCGTAGCCCGGATCGAGATGTTCGGTCATGAGCGACCGAAGCAGCGACGGTACCGGGTTACGACGGACGTCCTCCCCGGTCGACTTCATCGGGGCACGACCTCGTGTGTTCGCGCCACGTCGACGGCCTTGAGCACGTAGATCACGGCAGTCCACACGTAGAGGACGGTTCCCCAGATCAGGAAAGCGAAACCGAAGGCATGGGTGAACGGTCCGATGGCCCAGTCTCCGTGTCCGGCAAGAATCAACGGCAGCGCGAACATCAGTAGGAAGGTCGCGGCCTTACCGAGATAGACGACCTCGGGCGGCGGCAGTCCACGCCGCCGGTAGATCGGCAACGTCAACGCGAGTAGAAGATCACGTCCGATCAATACCGCCGCGACCCACCAGGGAATGAAATCGCGGGCGACGAAGGTGACGAGTGTCGTGACGACGTAGAGACGGTCGACCAGCGGGTCGAGAAGCGCTCCCAGACGGGAGGTTTGTCCGAGCACTCTGGCCAACTTGCCGTCGAGCCAGTCGGTGAACCCGCTGAGCATCAACAGTGCCAATGCCCAGCCGTCCGAGTGCGTGACGAGCAGTAGATAGGCGAACAGCGGCAGAGCGAGTAGACGCACGATACTGAGCACATTGGGAACAGTGAGAATCCGATCCGTGGGGACCAGTTCTTGTTCGCCAGAGTTCACTGCACACACCTCGCGTCGTTCGATTGCCGTGCGGCCAGCTTTCCACAGCACGACGGACTATTCGCCGAGGCGCCGTAGCCCGAACTGTCCCGAGCGTGTCGAGCTGGTCTTATCGCCAGGCGAACACCGGTTGCTCGAGGTTGTCGATGCGCGTGGTCCGTCCGTTCAGAACTTCGCGGAACTGATAGATGACGGCTCCGGTCGGCGCATGGATCAAGCTCGTTCGGAACGGCCATTGAATCACCGGGTTAGGTGACTCCTCGATGGTGACGAATCGCGAGTCCACGTCGAGCTCCTCCGACGTCACGGCATACACCTGGGCCACCTCGTCGGGATTGGGTACCAGTCCCCCGATGTCCTCACCGGACCAGACGACGAACGGTCGGATCACAAATCCCGAACGGGTGACGTAGTCGTCGAGCCGGCCGATGATGTTCGACTCAGGGACGTCGACGCCCAACTCCTCGGACAGTTCCCGAACCGCTGCTTGTTCGGACGACTCGCCCGGGTCGACGCTTCCGCCCGGCAACGCGAACTGACCGGGGTGGGCGCGCATCTTGCTCGGCCGCTTTGTCACCGGGAACACCGGTGTTCCGTCCGCAGTCCGCATGACGACGATGACCACCGACGCCGAGCGCCTTCCGTCCAATTCGACCGACCGAGGTTCGAAGGCAGCTAGTGAGGCGGCCACGTGGTCCCGATTCAGTAAATCTCCGTTCACCATGGCTCGACAGTAGCGCCACGAGACTGAGACCCCCAGCCAGTCTGGTCCATTTTGACCGCTTCGCCTGATTATCGGTCTGTATTCCTGTCATGCTGAACAGGCAGAATCCACCGTGCGGCATGGCGAGAAGAGAACGTCGATGGCTGAGCAGTCCCAGACCCCCACCCCGCAGACCGACCAGAGCGCGCCGGGCGCGCCGAATCGGGCCTCCCGCTTCGCCTCCGAAGCGCTCAGTGTCCTGCGGCGCGTGCCGTTCACCGCGATCGTCGTGCTCACCATCACCGTCGTCGGGATCGCCACGGGTGCGTTGTGGAATCACGTCCGTACCTACTCGTGGTTCGACGACATCGCCTACGGAGTCCCTGCCTTGCAGGAAGGCAAGTGGTGGACTCTCGTCACGGGGTGGTTCTTCGGATTGACGCCAGGTCAGCATGTTTCGATCATCGTCGTCTTCGCCCTCGCGGTCGGCTGGTGCGAGTGGCGCCTGGGCACCAAGAACGCGGCCATCGTCACGATCAGCGGTCAGTTGGCGGGCGAAGTGGGTGCATCACTCCTCCTCTGGGCCGGCAGCCACACCGACTGGGATTGGGCCCGCAACCTCGCCACCCACCGCGACGTCGGTGTCACCACCGCCATCATCGCCGCACTCGCCGCAACAACCGCAACTCTGCGCTCGCCCTGGCGAATGCGAGTGCGCGCCATCCTGTGTGCGTACATCGCCATCGCATTTCTCTTCGAAGGCCGCCTCGCCGACGTACAGCACCTCATCGCGGTCGCGATCTTCCTCCCGGTGGGCGAGAAGTTCTTCGGCGACGGAGAGCGTGGGTTCATCCCCCGAACCCGACGTGAGATCCGTCTGCTCGGATTCATCGGCCTGCTCCTGATCGGCGTGGTCGAGATCGCCGTCTGGTTGTTCCCCGGAAGCGGACCGTTCGGGCCGACGGAAGCCGAAACCGGTTCGGGCTGGACCGCATTGGTCGACGTGATCATCGTTGCCCTGATCGCGGATCAGTTGCGACGAGGTCGCCGCTGGGCCTGGTGGGTTGCTGTGGTCTTCGGTTCTCTGACGGTTTTGGCCACCGCCCTCGTCCTCGGTTCGGTCATCTTCTTCGACTACGAAAGCGCCGGCGCCGTCACGGTCGGTACCGCGCTGCTCTGGCTTCTCGAACTCATCTTGTTGATCAAGGGCCGTCACGCTTTTCACGTGCCGATGCGGCGCAAGATTCGAGGCGGGCCGCTGTCCGGGAACGATCCTCGCGCCGCTGCGCGGGAACTGCTCAAACAGCACGGCGGCGGAACCATGTCGTGGATGACGACGTGGGACGGCAACAATTACTACTTCGGTGAGTCGGGTGAGAGCGTCGTTGCATTCCAACGACATGTCGGTGTCGTCGTCGTTCTGGCCGATCCGATAGCGAGCCCCGACAGGCTTGCCGCGGCGGTCGACGAATTCACGACGATGTCCGAAGCCAACGGCCTCACTCCTTGCCTGTTCTCCGTAGGAAGGGAGACGGCCGATGCCGCCACACGGCGCGGGTGGCGCACCGTTCAGGTCGCCGAGGACACGATCGTCGACCTACCGGAATTGCAGTTCACCGGGAAGTCCTGGCAGGACATCCGCTCGGCGCTCAACAAGGCCAAAAAGGATGACATCACCTTCCGGATGACAACACTGGCAGACGAACCGTTCTCCGTGTTGGCTCAGGTGCGCGCCATCTCGGAGGAATGGGTGGGCGACAAGGGACTACCCGAGATGGGGTTCACTCTCGGCAGCGTCGAGGAGGCGCTCGATCGCGACGTCCGGGTCGGCTTGGCCGTCGACCCGACGGGAAGCATTCACGGCGTCACCTCGTGGTTGCCGGTGTACGGCGAGGGCGGCGTCGTCCGGGGTTGGACCCTCGACGTCATGCGTCGACGCCCGGACGGGTTCCGCCCCGTGGTCGAATTCCTCATCGCATCGTCGGCTCTCGAATTCAAAGAACAAGGTGCCCAATTTGTCTCACTGTCCGGAGCACCACTCGCCCGCAGCGACGACGGCGCCGACGCCGCATCGATGGACCGCCTGCTCGACATGCTCGGAGCCGCGATGGAACCGCTCTACGGCTTCCGGTCGCTTCACGCGTTCAAGAAGAAGTTCAAGCCCAGATACGAACCCGTTTTCCTGTGCTTCCGCGACGAGGCCGACCTGCCTCGGATCGGAATCGCACTGACGCGTGCATACCTACCCGACGCGACGGCTCCTCAGCTGATCAAGCTCGCCACCAGCAAGAGCTGACGCCGTGCGGTCCTGGTTCGAGCACACGGTCGTCGACACCGGCAGACTCCCACTGTTCTTCCTTCTGCTCGCCTTTGTCCTGACGTTCCTGTTCATCCGCTTCAGCGTTCGAATGATCCGTGCGGAGGTCTCGTGGTGGCCGGGCAATGTCACGCCCGGCGGAATGCACATCCACCACATGGTTTTCGGCCTGATGATGATGCTCGTGTCCGGTTTTGCCTTCATCGCTCTGGCCGACTATCACACCCCGATCGCCAACTGTGTTCTCGCGTCGGTGTTCGGTATCGGCAGTGCGCTGGTGCTCGACGAGTACGCACTCGTGCTGCATCTACGCGATGTCTACTGGGCCGAGGAGGGTCGCTCGTCCATCGACGCGGTGTTCGTTGCCATCGCGATCTCGTTCCTTTTCCTTCTCGGAGTCCACCCGATCGGGTTCGCGGGAGAGTTCGACCCGTACGAGCAGGACCGTAGCCTGGCGACGTTGATCGGCGTCGTCGTCGCGATCGTGATCCAACTCGGACTCGCAGTGATCACGTTGATGAAGGGCAAACTCTGGACCGGCCTGATCGGACTGTTCTTCACCCCGCTTTTGTTGGTCGGCGCGATTCGATTGAGTCGCCCGGGTGCTCCGTGGGCGCGTTCGCGTTACCGCGACAAGCCCGCGAAGATGAGCCGCGCAGTGGCGCGTGAGCAGCGCTATCGCGAGCCGATGATCCACGCGAAGATCTACGTTCAGGAAGCGGTGTCGGGAAGTTTCGGTTCCACTCCCCCGCCCCCACCACCGCTCCCGGTCGTCGATACCTCGACGCCCACGTCGAAGGTCGGACTGTCGCAGCGGCTTTCGGACAGAATTCGCTGGCGTCGCACTCGCCGAAGACTACGAACAGTCCCGGTCTGGCGCCTCCCCGTGATCCTCGTCGTTCTGTCCGTCGTGACCGCGACCATCCTCGTCGGGATCGACGGAGACCTGGTGAGCGACGGCGACGTCGGCACCATTTCCGAGGGCGTGGACGCCGGGGCCACCGCAACGCTGCTCAGCGTCATCGCCGGCGGGATGATCACTCTCACCGGTCTGGTGTTCACCGCCATCACCCTCGCAATGCAGTTCGGCGCCTCGCAGATTTCGGTGCGGGTGGTCCCGATGCTTGCGCAACAGCGAGTGATGCGGTGGTCGATCGGCATGTTTCTGGCCACGTTCGTCTTCTCCTTGATCATTGCGCTCGATCTGGCGCTCGATTCGGAGAATTCCTCACCGACCATCTCAACGGCGATCGCACTGCTTCTGGCATTGGCCAGTGCGATCCTGTTCATCGCGTTGGTGGCGAAGGTCGGGTCGATTCTCAATTCCAGTCGGTTGCTGCGTTGGATAGCGGCCCAGGGTCGCAGCGCGACGATTCGTGCCTATCCGCTGTACGAGGACTTGCCTTCCGGCGCACCGAAACCCAGTCAGCCGCTCCCCCTCCCCCAACCGCGCGAGTCCGAAACCTCCGAAAGCGCCGACGCACTGGTGATTCGCCTACGCCACCTTTCACCCGACGGCCGGATTCTGCTGGCGATCGATCTCGCACGATTGCAGCGTTTGGCCGGCCGCTGGGACGTCTCGGTCGAGGTCGTCCCCAGCATCGGCGAGTTCGTCGCCCAGAACGCGCCCCTCTTCGAGGTACGCGGACCGTCACTGAAGGTTCGTCCGGACACATTGATGTCGTGCTTGATCTTCGGTGACACGCACAGTCCGGTCGTCAGCCCCGGTGCGGCGCTGCAGTCGATCGTGGACATCGCGCTCAAGGCGCTCTCACCCGCCATCAACGATCCGGGCCGAGCCGTCCAGGCTCTCGATCACATCGAGGACCTTCTGGTACTCCTCGCCCCACGGGTCCGCTTCGACACGTCAACCTCGGATCTCACACTGATCCGGGGGCAGCAACGCACCTGGACCGACTACGTCTCTGTGGCGACCGACGAGATCAGGCACTTCAGTACCAATTCCGCGCAGGTCCAGCGTCGTCTACGCGCGGTATTCGCGACCCTGCTCGAAGCCTGCCCGCCGGATCAGCACCCTCCGCTACTCGAGCGCGTCGACGCACTCGATGCGCAATTGACCCGAGAATGGACCGGCGCACTCGACCTTCGACTCGCGAGTGTGGCGGATCCGCAGGGATTGGGCTCCGAGGCCGGGGCGACCGGAAGAATTCACCCGCTGATCATCGGGTCCGCCGAACTTCCGGACGACCGTTCACCCGGGCAGACCGAGTCGCGTTCCCAGCCAACCTAATTGACTCGCCAATCCAGCCGACCACACCTGGAAGCTGTGTCCTCCGTCGACCTCGGCGTACTGGACGTCCATCCCTGCAGCCTTTGCGGCCTCGTACAGCGTTTGAAGACCCGGGCGGTAGTCGTTGTCCTGTTTGCCGACCACGAACACTCCGGCGCTGTCGGGGAACTTCTTCTCCCGGAGCAGATCCTGCGGATTCACTGCCGCGAACGCGGCTTCGTTGCCGCCGAACGCGGCATCGACCGTCTGCTTGCGATCACCGAGGGTGGGCTCGATCTGACCGGACAGATCCAGGAACGTCGGATACACGGCGGGGAAGTTCGTCGCCATCTGGAACGCGCAGGTACCGCCGTAGGAAAGTCCCCCGATCGCCCACTTCCTCGGGTCGGGATCCACCTGGAGGTTCCCGCGCACCCAGTCGGGAACATCGCGCGAAAGGTACGTTGCGACGTTTCCGAGTTGGGAATCGACGCAGAGCGGATTCGCCAGTTCCGACCCGGTCCCGTCAGCAACGACGACAACGGGAGCCAAGCCCGAATGCGCAGCGGCGTAGGCGTCCATGGTCTGGACGAGACGTCCGCCCTGTAGCCAGTCCTCGGGCGCGCCTGGTTGGCCGGCAAGCAGTACCAACACCGGCAACTCCGGTCGTGGGTTGGTGAAATACGCGGGCGGTAGGTAGATCTCGGCGTCGCGGGCGCTGAATCCGGAGACCGTCCCCGCAATCGTGACCGTGCTGACCTTGCCGGTCGACGGCATGTCCGCTGGAGCCTTCCATTGCGAAACCGGTACCGCGCCGTCCTTGCCGTCGTCCAGGTCGGCGAGTGAAACCTTCTCCGCGTCCGAGAGTCCCAGCGCTGTTCCCAACGTCGGATACGACTGGAACTGCAGATTCACGTGAGCCGCGCTCGACACGACCACCAGGAGCACGGAGACCACGGTGAGCACGCGGCCGTCGATCCGCGTCGCCGCAAATACCCGCGAAACGCCCAGCAGCACGCCGAGAATGCCCAACCCGATCCACACGTAGACCGGACGGGCAATCGGATCGGGGAACGGGTGCCACACCTTCTCGATCAGCCAGTACAGCACGAGAGTGATCGCGATTGCCGCGACGATGCAGACCGGAATCGAGATCAGCACGTGACGCCTCGATCTCGAGAAGATCAGCCACAGAAGTGCCAGAATTCCGAGCACCGTCACCACGGGCGGAACCGGGCCCGTGACCAGCGACAGGTCCGTGATCGTGTGCACGTCGTCTCCCGTCGCAGCCCTGTTTAGACAATATCCAAGAACAGGACATTTCGGAGCTGATGGCGTCAGATCACTGCGTTCGACGCCTGGGCACGTAGGTCTCGGGCCAGGTGATCCCGACGCTCGAGAACAAGCCTCCGCAGCGACGCGGGCGCCTCCGCATTGGCCTGGATCCAGGAATCGACAGCAGAGGTGTCTTCAGCTGCCGGGAAGAGTCCGTTCACCAACCGTCGGGCGATCTCGATGCTGCGTTCGGACCACCACTTCCCCAGGGACGAGAAGTACTCTGCCGCATATCCCTCGATCAACGACGGGTCCGTGCCCGAACGGAATCCGGCGATCGTCGCATCCAGGCGGTCGTTCGAGAGTGAGCCGTCAGTGGTCGCCGACGCCCAGGCAGCCGCCTTGGTCTCGGCATCGGGAATCGACGCCGCGGCGCGGACGTACGCCGTTCGACCCGCTGACGTGCTGTCCTTGCTCAGCTCACCGTCGAAGTCGCTCACACTCGCATGGCCGGTCGCCGACAGGGCGATCCACAATGCCCACCGCAGATCAGGATCGAGAGCCAGTCCGACCGGCCCCGGGCAGGTGCCGTCGAGTATCGACCGCACCTCGTCGGCGCGAGCATCGTTGACCGCTGCAGCGGCCGACAGAGCCCGTGCCCATGCCAGCTGTCTTCCGGACTCCGGTTCGGCTTCGAACACCGCCTTCCAGGTCGTTTCCAACCAGCCTGCACTTACATTGGGCCGCAAGCTTTTCGGAACGTAGTGAAGAACCGCGTATTGGGCATCGGTCAGGATCGAGCTGAGAATCGCAAGATCTGTCTCCGCGGGAGCGAATCGTTCCACCATGTCGAGGTACCGGAACACCGAGAGCTGCGCATCACGCACCGAGTTCCACAGCGACGACCAGATCACCCCGCGCGCAAGCGGATCGCTCACGCGGTCCAGGGATGCCTCGACAGTGGACAGAGATTCCGCGTCCAATCGCACCTTGGCGTAGGTGAGGTCTTCGTCGTTGAGCAGTGTGAGTGCTCCGGGCGGAAGGTCGACCGACGTGCGTGATTCGGTGATGTCGAGTTCGACGCGTTCGGTGCGAACAAGGTCTCCGGACTCGTTGTAGTCGTAGATTCCGACTGCGAGCCGATGCGGCCTCGGGTCCGTCTGGACCAGGTGTGTTCCGTCGAGCGACAGCGTGGACACCCCGGTGGTCTGCAACCAGATTCGGGCCCATTCGCGCACGTCGCGCCCGGAAGTCTCCGTGAGCACGTCGAGCAGATCGACCAGCGTGGTGTTTCCGTACGCGTGAGCCTTGAAGTACCGGCGTGCCGCTTCGAAGAACGCGTCACGCCCGACGAACGCCACAAGTTGTTTGAGGACACTGGCGCCCTTGGCGTAGGTGATTCCGTCGAAGTTAAGCTTCGCAGCTTCGAGATCGACGATGTCGGCGACGATGGGATGAGTTGTCGGAAGCTGATCTTGGAGGTACGCCCACGCTTTTCGCTTGATGGCGAATGCCACCCAGGCATCGGTGAAGCGAGTGGCTTCGGCGCTGACCAGCGATCCCATGAAATCGGCAAAAGATTCCTTGAGCCACAGGTCGTCCCACCAGACCATGGTCACGAGATCGCCGAACCACATGTGCGCCATTTCGTGCAGGATCGTGTTGGCGCGGCGCTGATGCTGCTCGTCGGTTGCGGAGCCGCGGAACACGTATGCCTCGGTGAAGGTCACCAGTCCCGGGTTCTCCATGGCGCCGAGGTTGTACTCGGGGACAAAGATCTGGTCGTACTTGCCGAACGGATACGGATAGTCGAAGTACTCGGCGTAGAAGTCCAACCCCTGACGGGTGATGTCGAAAACGTTGTCTGCATCGAGGTGTGGAGCCAACGACGCCCGGCACAGCGCACCCAACTCGACAGTGAGTTCGCCGCGACTCCACGACGACGCCACGCGGTGATACGGCCCGGCCGCGATCGCGGTGATGTAGGTCGAGATCGGCAGCGTCGGGGCGAAAGTGACGCGTTGTGCACCGTCCACGGAGAGAGTCTGGGTCGCGGGCTGATTCGACAGGACTTCCCAGCCGTCAGGTGCTGTCACCTCGAATGTGAAGGGCGCCTTGAGGTCCGGCTGCTCGAAGCAGGCGAAAACACGCCTGGCATCGGCGGGCTCGTATTGCGTGTACAGATACGTCTGATCGTCAGCGTCGTCGACAAATCGGTGCAGCCCTTCACCGGAACGGCTGTAGTTGCCGTGAGCTGCCACCCGAACGACGTTCGATCCGCCGAGTCCGCGCAGCACGATCCGGGATCCGTCGTACTCCACCGGAATCGACGCACCGTCGACGTCCACGGAATCGACTGCAGCACCGATGAAATCGAGCCACGTGGACTCCACCGAGGACGTCAGATCAATTGTCGCGACCGTCGAAAAGGTCTTCACGGCGGAGTCGACCGCCGATCGCAGATCCAACTCCACCCGGTAACCGGCGACGGAGATGGCTCGAGATCGTTCGGCGACTTCGCTTCGATTCAGGTTCGCAGTACTCACGCACTCGATCCTGCCAGGCCGCGCGCGGCGATGTGAGCCGCCGTGCGCCTATCCCTTGAACGCGCCCTGCCAGACGGTGTCGAACGGCGTGTGTGCCGAGACGCGGCCTTCGATGCCCGCCGTGACGAACTTCTTGGCCAGAGCGACGGCTTCTCCCACGTCGGCGCCCTTTGCCAGCTCCGCGGTCACTGCGGCGGCCAGCGTGCAACCGGCACCCGAGACGCGCTCTTCGCCGACCTTGGGGGCGGAGAGAACAGTCACGTCGGTCCCGTCGAACAACACGTCGACGGCGTCGCCACCGGCGAGTTCGACACCGCCCTTTGCGAGCACGTACTTGGGTCCGAGGTCATGGATACGACGTGCGGCCTCGATGAGGTCGTCGACGCTTTCGATGCTGTCCATTCCGGCGAGGGTGCGTGCCTCGAACAGGTTGGGTGTGACGACGGTGGCGAGCGGAAGAATCGAATCACGAAGTGCTGTATCGGTATCGAGAGCCGCGCCGGGCTCCTGGCCCTTGCAGATCAGGACCGGGTCGAGGACGACGTGGCGCCAGGACTGCCGACGCAGACCCTCTGCCACAACCTCGATCGTGGCAGGAGTTCCCAACATTCCGATCTTGACGACGTCCAGATCGTGAGCTGCCGTGGCAGCCTCGATCTGATCAGCGATCACGTCAGGAGCGATCGGCACGAAGCGATGACCCCAGTTGTTCTTGGGATCGAACGAGACGATGCATGTGGTGGTCGCTACGCCGTAGACGTCCAATGCCTGGAACGTCTTCAGGTCGACCTGCAGGCCGGCACCGCCAGTCGCTTCGGACCCAGCGATGACATAGGCGAGGTCAACCACAGCACAATCTCCTTCTTCGGACTTTCGAAACGTGCGTGGATGGCCACGAACGCGGGACCCAGTTTATCAACCGTTCCGACGTCTGGTTTTCGGCTATGCGGGCACCGGAGTTCCCCACGCGACGTCGTTGTCCTCGTATCCGAACGGCGGACCGACGAACTCGCCGCCGCAGGTGATCAGCGCGAGGGTTTCGGGTCCGTCGAGGCTGTTCAATCGCTCGACCGGCAGCTCGCCGTCCTTGCCGTAGTGATCGACCGCATCGATACGGTAGTTCCAGGTCTGTCCCCCGGCGCCCGCCACGGTCACGACCGAGCCGATTTCCAGTGTCGAGAACTTCTTTCCGAAACCGTCACCCTGATAGATGTCGTTGATGTGTCCGGTGATCACCACGGTGCCCGCGCCGGAGCCGGGAAATGCCGAATCTGCCCACCATCCGATCTCACTGACATCCTCGGGCGGAATGAGCGAGCCGTCCGTCGTCGTCTTGATCGGCAGGATGTCAGCGGTGCTGTTGCCTGTGCGCAGCGTGGTCGGGACATCCGGACCGTCGACTGCGGCGCGAACTGCCGGCGGCAAATCTTGTTGGCCGGTCGCGAGGACGCGGGTCGGCGAGTCACCGTCGTCGGAACATCCGCCGATCAAGAGCATTGTCGCCACTACTGCAGCGGCCCACGTTCGGCTGGCCGTGGATCCAGGTGCCGCTGTCACGGACGAGAAGTCGGGCCGGAAGGGACATGGGAAATCGGAACGCGGTTTCCGACGTCGCGACCGGGAAGCGCGCCGCCGTTGTCCCCGACGCCACCACCGGCACCGTTGTCGCCGTCACCACCGCCGTTCCCGCCACCGCCATTCCCGCCACCGCCTGGGCCTGGGCCGGGACCAGGGCATTCACCTTCCGAATCGGTAGTGTCGCCGCTCAAAACGATCTTGACCGCAGAAAGGTTGACTGTCCGATTCTGGGCTACCTGGCCCGGAGTGGCGACATCGAAGGCGAGCTTGGCACGTACGGGGATGACCGAACCGTCGTCAGCGTCGGTGACCGTTGACCCTGACCGGCCGAGATCTTGGGTCAACGTCATTCTGGAGATCAAATCCTGATCTCCGGTCAAGCCGGCGCCGTCGATCCGAAGGGTCCCTCGGACGGGACTTCCGTGGGCTCTGATCGTCACCGATGCGCGAAACTCGAGGATGTCTCCCGGCACTGTCCGCCACGCCTCGATCGAGTTGATTTTCGTTCCAGGCGATCCAGTCGAGATGTCGTACCAACCGTCGATCACGGCCGGATCGAGTGACATCGAATTTTCGTTGATTTCCGAGTTGCACGCGCGGGTGAGCGAAACGGGGGCAGCCGATCCCACTGCGGGGAGTGCTGTCGACACAACGGTCGCCAAGACGAAGGCCGTCGCGGTGATGCCCGCGGTACGCCTGCCGAAGATCGTCATTCTCTCGCTACCTTTTTTCCGCGGACCGTAGCTTCCGGTCAATTCAGTCAAAATACCAGTACAGCTGGACAAATAGGTCGAATTCCGTGCCGAATTCTTCTTGTTTTCTGTGAACTTCGGTTACGAGCAATTTCTCCGCACACGCGTTCCGGCAAGGGGTACATCGGATCAACAGGGGTCAGTAGTTACATTTCGCCCGCACATCGGAGCAGATCGCACTGATTTCTCACCGCATTGGACAGGTATTTCCGTTTCATAGCGGTCAGCCGGTGGAACAACGATCACTACAACGAGCGTGCCGGGCACGTGTCCGGGCGCCCCCACCGAATCAAGGGAAACCGTCATGTCGGATACAACATCAGTCAAGCAGGGTTTCGCGGTAGGAACATCGATCGGGGCAGCCGTCATCTTGGTGACGGTCGGCATCGTGCAGTTCTTCCAAGGACTCGCTGCCGTCGCCGAAAACGAAGTGTTCGTAGTCGGGATCGACTACGTCTATCAGTTCGACCTGACGACGTGGGGTTGGATCCATCTCGTGCTGGGCGCGCTCGTCGCTCTCGTCGGGCTTGCACTGTTCACCGGAGCGGCCTGGGCGCGGGTGTCGGCAGTGGTGATCTGCGCGATCTCGATCATCGCGAACTTCTTGTGGCTGCCGTACTACCCCTGGTGGTCGACTCTCATCATCGCGCTGAACATCGTCGTGATCTGGGCTGTGTCGACATGGAAGCCCACCCAGACGACGCACGCCGCTGCGCATGCACCGTCAACGCCGACTCAATCTGCTTGAGTTGAAAGTATGTGTAGGTGGATGGCGTATTCCGGAGAGCCGATACTGGCCCATGACTTGCTGTTCAGGCCACAGCACTCGCTGATCGACCAGAGCCTGCATTCTCAACTCGGGGCCACGACGACAAATGGCGACGGCTTCGGAATCGGCTGGTACGGGGAAGGCCCCCAACCGGCAGTTTTCAAGAGCATCGAACCCGCGTGGAACGACTCGAACCTGCGCGAAGTCACCTCCCAATTGCGCACCCCTCTGCTGTTCGCTCACATCCGCGCCTCGACGGGAACTGCAGTGCAGCGCAGCAACTGTCACCCGTTCCGGCACCGGCAATGGTTGTGGATGCACAACGGTTCACTACACGGATTCCACGACATGAAACGGGAATTAGTGACTGCCATTGATCCGTCGCTCTTTCTGGATCTCGAAGGATCGACGGACTCGGAAACCTTGTTCTTCCTCGCGCTGACGTTCGGCCTGACCGACGATCCGTTCGAAGGTGTCGCGAGGGCCGTCGGATTCGTCGAGCACACGGCCCGCTCGCAGGGAATCGACAATCCGGTTCAGATGACCGTCGCCACGTCGGATGGCATCTCCACCTGGATCTTTCGCTATTCCAGCGAGCACCAGTCGAGGTCGTTGTTCTTCTCCACCGAGATTTCCACGTTGCGCAAGCTCCATCCTGAGGTGGATGCCCTGCACCATCTGAGTGAGGAGACCCGAATCGTCGTCTCCGAGCCTCTACGTGACCTTCCCGGCGCCTGGAACGAGGTTCCCGAATCCGCCGCAGGCGTCATCCGGCCCGGACGGGACGAGATGCGGAGCTTTGTGCCGATCCCACCAGCCTGATTGGGTCATACAACCAGGCATAGCTATGAAATAGCTTGCATTCGAGGCGCTTTCACGAAAACTGAGAAAACGGAAACTCGGCACACTAGTCACGCGAGAGGATGAGCCGGAACGCCAAGCGAGCCTTCTCCGTATCCGGAGTGCCACCAGTGAGCAAATCGTTGTAGATGAACGACTCACCCACGCGAACCAGCAGATATGCCATGTCCTCGACGGGCAGGTCTGGCCGAATCTGCTCCGGTATTTCAGCTTCGATCAGCCTTCGCACGGATTCGACCATCGTGCCCTGAATCGGCCCCAGTCCAGTTGTGAGTATGCACAACGCCTTTTGCGGTTCCCGAGTCAAATACGTCCGGAAGAATTCGGTCTCGATTGTCGCCCGTGCATGGTAAGTGAGGACGTCGACAACCCTTGACGCTCCGCTTCCACCGCACTCCTCGAGGCCCATTCGCCACGTTCGGCGCGCCAGCGAATCGAGCACGTCACCGGTAATTGTGTCGCGATTCCCTGCACGCCGGAACAAGGTGGTCCGATCCACCCCCAACTCGGTGGCCAAAGCGTTCACATCGAGCGGTTTTCCGGCTGCGAACTGTCGTCGGGCGGCACTCAACGCTTCCGCGCGGATGTCACGTGTCTCGGCCATGGAGTGAATGTATCGCTGACGACGTGCTGGTCGGTAGCCGGAGGCGATCAGACGGCGCCATCGACGGCAATCGTTGCAACATTCATTGACTTTGTTGCAGGTGAGTGTTTATGGTTCCCCGGTACGTGATTCCAGTCACAACAGTTCAGTTGTTTACGGAGGAATGCGATGAACGATCACACGTGGACGACCCGACGATGAGCCCACTTCTGCAAGTACGAGACCTCACGGTTGACATTGGGACAGAATCGATTTCGAACAGACTCCTCGACCGAGTGAGCTTCGAGTTGGGGTCGGGCGAAATCACCGGCCTCGTAGGAGAGAGCGGGAGCGGAAAGACACTGACCGGACTCGCTCTGCTCGGTCTCTTGCCCCGTACGGCAACAACCAGCGGAAGCATCCGTTTGGAAGGACAGGAACTTGTGGGTCTGCCCGCCGCCGAGTTGAGGAAAATACGCGGTCGCGACGTCAGTATGGTCTTCCAGGACCCGAGTTCGGCTCTCAACCCCTCCGTCAGCATCGGTCGCCAGATCGTCGATGTGTTGAAGGCCCACCGCGACATCACGAAAGTCGATGCGGAGGACGTGGCTACAGATCTTCTCCACCAGGTCGGTCTGGCCGACCCGAGCAGAACCTTGAAGTCGTACGGGTACGAGCTTTCCGGCGGGATGTGTCAGCGGGTGATGATCGCGATGGCCCTGGCATGCGGTCCGAAGTTGCTGATCGCGGACGAACCGACAACAGCGCTCGACGTCACCATCCAAGCTCAGATTGTCGATCTCCTTCGAGAACTGGCCGAACAGCGCGATCTTGCCGTGTTGTTGATCAGCCACGACCTCGCGGTTGTCGCCGAGGTCGCGGATCGAGTCATCACCATGTTTCGCGGCGAGATCGTCGACGTCGCGCCACGAGACGTGCTGCTTCGGCGGCCCGCGCATCCCTACACGTTCAGCCTTCTCGAGGCGGCACGCTCGACATTCGAAGAAGTCTCCTCCCAATCACCCAAGGCGCGAGGCGATTTCACCAGCAAAGCCCCTGCTGACGGCGTGGGTTGCCGATACGTCGCCCGGTGCAACTACTCCGAGGAGCTCTGCATATCCGATCATCCACTTCTGATCGGATCACCGGAATCGGCAACAAGATGTCACCGCAGCGACGAACTCGAGTTGCTCGGACTGGTGAGCTGATGAGCAACACCGACGTCATCGTCGACGTTCGGAATCTGGCAGTCGAGTACGGACGCGGACGCAAAGCTCTTCGCGCGGTCGACGACGTCAGCTTCTCCGTACAGAGGGGCGAAACCCTTGCGATAATCGGTGAATCCGGATCGGGAAAATCCTCGACGGCTCACGCTCTCGCGGGTCTGGTGGCTACGGCCGCAGGCTCCATCACTATCAATCTCGACGACCCGGCGTTCGGCAAGGGTGGATCTTCCCATCTCATTTTTCAAAACCCTACGTCGGCCTTGAACAATCGGATGGCCTCATGGGCTTGCGTAGCCGAGCCGATGGCGCCAGGGCGTCTGCGCATCCCACAGTCCTTGCGGCCGAAAGCCGTCGAGCTGTTGCGTAGGGTCGGTCTCGGCGCTGAGCTTGCCGACCGCCTCCCGACCCAGCTCTCCGGCGGTCAACGCCAACGCGTGACCATCGCTCGTGCACTTGCCTCCAAGGCGCCACTGATTCTCTGCGACGAACCGGTTGCCTCCCTGGATGTTTCGCTTCAGGAAGAGGTGTTGCAGCTTCTTGCCGATCTCCGAGAAGAACATGACCTCACGTACATCTTCATTTCGCACGATTTGGGTTCGGTGGCACGGATCGCCGATCGCGTCGCGGTGATGTACCTCGGCCGAATCGTCGAGATCGGACCGGTTGCCACGGTCCTGAGGACTCCATCGCACCCCTACACGCAGGCGCTTCTCGCCGCGGCCCCGCACATCGAACTCGAGCGGCGCAGTCGTCGGAAAGCATTGGTGCGGGGCGAGTTACCCGACCCACGGAATCCACCCTCGGGCTGTCGATTCCGCACCCGCTGCCCGTTTGCGATGGATCGCTGTGCGTCGGAAGGGCCGTCACTTCGCGCGGCCTCGAATTCCGCACACAGCTCCGCCTGCCATCTATCGTCCCCGGCCACATCGATCGGAATCTCCAACCCGCCGCAGTAAATGCGTGCCGCGTCAGTCTCCCCCTTCCGAGAAGACCAAAGCGAAAGTCCACCATATGAATCCGCGTCTGTCTTTGCGATCCCGATATCCGATCACACGCTTCCAGAATCATGGGAAAAGTGGCCCACGTGTGCTGGTAGCTGCGTTTGCACTTTCTGCTCTTGTGCTCAGCGGCTGTTCGAGCAGCGCCACCGGTACCGCCGGCGATACCGGACCTGCCGATCCGAACGCCGAACTCAAGGTCGCGACATCGCACGTGCCCGCCTCGCTCGACCCGTGTGCGGGAAACATCGGATACGACATCGACTACTTACAGTTGATGTATGCACCACTGATCGATGCGGAACCTGCCACCCAGAAGTTGCGGCCCGGAATCGCCAGCGAGTGGGGCTTCTCCGGACCGGACAACCTGACGTTCGAGATGACGTTGCAAAACGGCTTGACCTTCCACGACGGTACAGCTGTCGATGCAGCAGCCGTCAAGGCAAGCATGGAACACTGCTTGAGTCTCGGAATCGTTTCCGTCCCGACGATCAAGCGCATCGAAGCAACGTCCCCAGATCACGTCACGATCTCGTTGAGTTCACCTACCTCCGGTTTACCAGGCTGGCTCAACGGCAGATTGGGAATGGTGGTCTCCCCCACTGCGCTGGCAGCAGCAGGGGCAGATTTCGCCAACAAGCCTGTAGGCGCAGGGCCGTACACATTCACCAGCGCAGTCCCGAACAGTTCATACACATTCAGTCGATTCGACGATTACAAACCGGCAGGTCCACCCAGCCCCCAGCTCGCCAAGATCCAGATCCAGGTGATCTCCAATCCCACAGCGCTGACAAATGCCCTGACATCGAACGCTGCGGATTTTGCATACGGGCTCACACCGTCGAGTGCTCCGATCCTCGAACGGAATCCCAACCTGAACGTCAGTCACGACCCGAGACTCGGAGTTGCGCTCGTCGTGATCAACAACAAGAACCCTGTGGTTAACGACGTCCGGGTTCGTCTGGCGATGCAGTATGCGCTCGACCGCAAGGCAATTGCGCGAGCCGCGCTGGACAGCTCGGAAGGAACTGCGGCGTTCGGTCAATATCCTCCCGGTTCGCAGTTCTACGACGAGGAAACCGAAGATGCATGGCCGTACGACCCGGAGAAGGCCAAATCGCTGCTAGCGGAGGCGGGGTATCCGAATGGGGTCACCGTGCGCGGACTAGCAGGCAACCTACCGCCGTACTCGACCAACGCGGTCCTTGTCGGAGAACAATGGGAGAGAGTCGGCATCAAGGTCGACTTCGTCGAAATGAGTGGACCTCAGGCGATTACGGAGTTCGTCGCACACAACAGCGCGGACGTCTTCAGCGTGGGATGGCCCACGCGAGCATCCGCACCGCTCAATTTCGAAGCCTCTCTGGGTTCGCGATCGTACTTCCGGCAGAATTCCGTCCCCAACGAGGAGTTGGAGAAGTTGATCGCACTGTTGAACAACACGTATGACGAAACCGCTCAGCTCGACATCGTCAAACAGATCAATCAAGTCGTGATCAAGTCCGCTGAGTACGTACCGTTGTACTTCACTCCCGACGTGGTCGCCTACACGAAGAACGTCCACGGGGCCGTTCCCGCACTGAACGGCTCCCCCAATCTGACGTACCTCTCGAAGTCATGACGACGACCTTTGTATCGCAAGAGAATTCGTTGGCCCCCGAGCCTGAGAGCGTTCCGACCCGAAACCCTCACCGATCGCCGGTGAATCCTTACATACGGATGATCGGCGTCCGGTTCGCACAGATAATTCCTACCGCGATTATCGCTAGTTTCATAACCTTTGCCCTTATCCGGATAATCCCCGGTGGACCAGCCGAGGCACTTCTCGGTCCGAACGGCAGCGATGAAGCGATCGCGGCACTCAACGAGCGCCTCGGATTGAATCAACCTCTGCTGGTCCAGTACTGGAACTGGGTGGTGTCGGCTCTGCACGGAGATCTGGGAACGTCGCTACAGAACAGCGCCCCCGTCGGCCCACAGATCCTTGCGCGCCTGCCGGCGAGCGCCGAGCTCGTTGTACTCGCACTGTTACTGTCCGCCGTCGTCGCCATACCGCTGGGTGTGTGGACCGCGACGCGGCAGGGACGACGCAGCGATGGTCTGACCCGCACGGTTTCGGGGATCGGACTCGCGGTACCGGACTTCTTCCTCGCTATCGTGCTGGTCGATGTCTTCGCCCTCGGTTTGGGAGTTCTACCGGTGCTCGGCTGGGTTCCTCTCGAGAACAGTGTGATCGACAACCTGAGCCATTTGGTCCTACCAGCAACGGCGCTCGCTGCCGGCGCAGCATCGATTGCGGTTCGGCAGACCAGGGCTGCGATGATCGAGACACTGTCAAGTGACTACGTACGAACTGCGCGTGCGATGGGTATCGACGAGCGGAAGATCGTGTGGCGCTACGCGCTACGAAACATCGTTCCCACGATTGTCACTGTCTATGGATTGCTCGCCGTGGCGATGCTGGGTGCGACGGTCATTCTCGAGCAGATCTTCGTGCTGCCGGGCCTCGGGAGCGCTCTCGTCATTGCGATCGACACGCGAGATTATCCGATGCTTCAAGGCATTGTGTTGCTGTTCGTCGTGATCGTGCTTCTCGTGAACATCCTGGTCGACGTCGTCAACAACATGATCAGCCCACAATTGAGGAAGGGAACGATCTCGTGAGCCAACTCGCGCTTACCACCGCAGGCGAGACCCGCTCCAAGTGGGCTCTCCCTCGACTGCACCCCGGATTATGGCTCAGCTACTGCTTTCTCGGAACGCTGATAGCGGCGTCCGTTTTGGCCTCGTTCGTGGCTCCGCACAGTCCGACCGATCAGAACCTGACCAACACGTTCGCCGGTCCGAGTGCACAGCACCTGCTTGGCACTGACGGCTTCGGTCGTGACGTGCTCAGTCGATTGATCTGGGGAGGACGCTCCGCCTTCTTCGGCGTCGCGATCGCTGTCGCTGTCAGTCTGCTGTTGGGAATTCCGTGGGGGTTGATCGCCGGATATTGGCCACGCTGGATCGGCGCGTCACTCCTCCGGGTGGCGGACGCATTGCTGGCATTCCCAGGTTTGGTTCTCGCAGTGGCTATTACCGGTGTTCTGGGGCCGAGCCTGATCACGTCGATGTCAGCGCTCGGAGTCGTCTATGCACCCACAATTGCAAGAATTCTGGCTGCCGGGGTCAGCGAAACGAGGAACCGAGACTTCGTTCTGAGCGCGCGACTCTCAGGATGCCCGCCGCACGTAGTGCTCCTGCGTCATCTTCTTCCGCACGCAATCGGGCCGGTTGTCGTTCAGGTGACCGTGCTCACCGGCCTGACTTTTCTCGCGCAGGCGGCACTCTCATTCCTGGGGTTGGGAATACAGCCCCCCACTCCGAGTTGGGGCGGTGACTTATCCGATGCGTACCTGCACATCTTGAGTGCACCACAACAGATTCTCCCCTCCGGCATTCTGATTTCATTGGTCGTCCTGGCCGTCTACCGAGTGGGTGATGCCGTCCGGGACCGCATGTATGTCAGAGGGAGATAGCCGGCGTAGAACAACCATCCGACTCGACTGTTCGAAGACCACACCACCAGCATGAAGGACTATCGATGACCTCGATCGCACCAGAAACCGCGCGCCGCGTCTTCCGTGGAGCCGAACCAATACACGGCATGATCTACTTCACCCCTTTCGGCGCGGAAGCATATGCCGCACTGGGCTTTACACACCCTCGAATGGGCTACTTCGCTTCGCGGTCTGCGCCCATGGGCGCAGTAGCGGCTGAAGTCACCATCGCTACGTTCTTCAACTTCAACCCCGAACTGGTACACGCGGTGCTGCCGGAAGCCTGGACAATCGCCACCCCCGAACAGATCCTCACCGCTCGACTCGACGCTGTCGACCGTTCGCTGCGCAAGGCCTGGGGAGAACATGTCGACGGCACCGAAGTTCGCGAAGCTGCCGAACTCGCACGTCGAGCCGCGGAACGCGCCTGCAACAGACCACAAGGGCGACCCCTGTTCGGTGGGCACGCATCATTGCCGTGGCCTGAGGAGCCTCATCTCGTGTTGTGGCATGCCCAATCCTTGCTCCGGGAGTTTCGCGGAGATTCTCATGTCGCACTTCTTCACGCCGAGGGACTCAACGGTGTCGAAGCGTTGGTAGTCCACGCCGCAACCGGTGATGTTCCTGCTGCTGCTCTGCAAATGAGCCGGGCATGGGACAACGATCAGTGGGCGGAAGGCGTCGAAGGTGTGCGGGCGCGTGGATGGCTCGAAGACGGCCCCGAGCTTCACCTGAACGAGGTGGGTCGCGATCGCCGGAAGCGGGTTGAGCATCAGACCGATGTGCTGGGGTCGTACCCGTACGAGGCGATCGGAGAGACCGGATGCAGTCGACTGATCGAAATCTCGGAACGTCTCTCCGGTGAAGTGATCGATGCAGATCTCGGATTTCCGGCAGCACTGGCAGCACGTCGCCGATTGCGTGCGTGACAGCAGGTCGTGAGTGTCGGACGTGGCTGGTGGTGATACGACGAGGGTGTCACCACCAGCCCCTTCACACGATTGTCGCCGAAGTCGGCTGCGCCCCGAATCTGCACAGTGAGAAGGCATCCGGATGAAACTGCCGTTGTGCCGAATTCCCGCTCCGTTTAGGTGATGATGGCTTGATGTGGAAACAGGCATTCGGGTTTGCTTTGTTCGGGGCGGCCGTTGCCTTGGTCGCCGCGTCGCTGACACAGGGATCTTCACAGGCATCGGCCACGATCACCCTCTTTTCGGGTGGCACGACAATCTCGGGCTTCGCGGGTGAACCGCAATGGAACTGGCCGATAGAGGCTGCGGTGATCGGCGCCCTTCTGGGCGCGCTGACCGGGTTCATGCTCCGCCTCGCGGGCGTGCGAATCTCCGGAGGCCAGGACAATCGAATGGTCCGAACTGTGGTGGCAGGCCTCGCAGGCGTCACGCTTGGGCTGACGCCCCTGTTGGTCGTGATCAGCATGGCATTCACCGGGTCGGTCGATATCGGATGGTCCCCGCTCCTGGTCTATGCCGTAAGCGGTCTCCTGGCTTATGGCATTTCGGTCGCCGCCGTGTTCGGAGTCCTTCGCGCTGCCGGGGATCGACTTACTGTTCGCACGACGCGAGCGGTGGCGGCGATGCTTCCGGTCGGGGCGTTGGCGGCGACGACTGTAGGTGTCGGTACTGCATGGAGGCTGGGCTTTTCCACCGCCACTCCCACCTGGATCGCGGTCGTACTGCTGGTCGTTCTCGTATTGGCCATGACGTTCGTTGCGGCCCGGGCGTGGGCTCTTCGGATTCAGCCTCGTGACTTACCAGAAGTCGCATAGGTAGTGGGACGATTGATTCGGACGGGTGCGTTGAGATGAGGGGCGAACAAATCTTCGCGGGACTCGTCGTCGGCCTCCTACTGGGAATGTTCGGCTACCTGCCATTGGTACTCCTGTGGCAACACTTCGCCGATGTCCCGCAGCCGCAGCTGTATCCGAACCGTTCGTTCACGTCGTTCGGGCCCAACCCACCACCGCTCACCTACTGGATAAGTTGGGCGGCGCCTGCCGCCGTGTTCGTCTTGCTCGGACTTACGACTATTCCCAGTCGTACCGGCCGGCAATTTACATGGCCATTGGTGCTCGCGTTCCTGCCGGTCGCGGCAATGGTGGCGTGGTTCTGGATCTCGATGGAACTGTTCTTCAGCCCCGACTGATCACTCACTCGGCTGCGTATCGCGAACCCCACTGCGCGCACGCGCAATGGCGCCCTTGTTGCGCAATGCGATCCCCTGATGCACCACAGCAAGTACCAATGCCAGCACTGCAGCAGGGAGGCTCCCCACCATCGACAGCAGAGAAGGCATATCAGAGCTGAAAGCGGCAAAGAAGCCCAATACTGCAGCGCAAAGCATTGTCGCCGAGACGATCCAGGAAACTAATGGTCGTGGGATCACGGCTGGAATAACGCACAGGGCCACCGGTAAGGCCAGCACCAAGAAGAGCTCCCGCCCGAAATAGTCGTGAATCGAGCGGTAACAATCGGCAGAACTGAGCGGGCCGAGGCCTATTTCGCAATCGGTGATCTCGTACAGCGGCCACTGTGCCGTCGCGGATCCCAGAATCCCGGTGGCGACCGCCAATACAACCCACGCGATCCGAATCCCCGTCATACGACGAGATCATGCCAGGAACGAAAAAACGCCCAGGAGCAGAAAGCAATCAAGAACACGAACTGGGCGGAACTACCTCTCGCGTCGCGCCAATTCTCGACGCGAGAGCACAACAGGTACGCCGTGTTCAACTCGCGGGCTGGGTATTGAGCTCGCTCGGAGCATCCGCCATCGTGAACGACTATTGGGAGACAGCACCTCTTTTGAGTGCAGGTATCGCGGTCGCGGTACTCGGAGCAGTTAACGGCCTACAGAGTTTGATTGTCACCGTGATGCACAATCGCAGGTCGCAACAGGCTTGAAGTTTTCGGCCGTGATTTGTGGGAGGGTCCTTGCATGGACACACAACCGCAGGCACAGTCGATCACCCCGGCTTGGAAAGTGTTCACAGCCATCGGTTTTGCAGGTGTTGTAGGCGCTGCCGTGACGTACTTCCGAGACGGGTCCACTGCGGCAGTGATTGCCGGGATGATCGTCCTCGCGATTGGTCTGCCGCTTACTGTCTGGTCCATCCTGCGAATGCTGCGCGAGAATCGAGGGCATCGCCTTCATTGGTGGAGAACGCCGCCGGTCAATCCGCGGAACGTCGACCTGTCTCGTGCTGTCGGCATTACGACTACAATTTTCGGTGCACTGACCATCTGGCTGAATACAACAGGTTCGGCGCCGTGGTGGTTGGCAGCAATCTTTACCGCCATTCTGATCGCGCTCTTCGGAGCAACCGTTGCCGTCCACAATATTCGCCTCCGTCGGCGAACCTGAGCTGGCCTTCCGCGCATGCCGGTTTCTGCGAGTGCCCGTGCGCGCCTGAGTTCCCACTTGGATCCAGATGACGAGATCCGGTACGTATTTCCGGCTGACGTTCTGATGAGCGCGAAACCGAGTGTGTTTGTTGTGGTGAGCCGAAAGGCCATCACGGTGTTCTCGACAAGCTTTCGTTCGAGAAAAGTGCCGAGGTCGATCCTCACCCAGTTTCCGAGAATGACCGTTCTCGGCCCGCTCGATACTGCGTCCACCCCGCATTTCGTCGTTGCGGGCATTACGTACGAGATCGACGAAGAATATGTTGCAGTCGTGAATGCTGCCGACGCGGAGATCACGTCGCCACAGGACTTCCCGCGTGATCCGTTGCCGAACCTCTGAGGCACAAACGAAAAGGCAGTTTCTCATTTCTGAGAAACTGCCTTTTCGATCTATCTTCGGTCGGGCTGACAGGATTTGAACCTGCGACCACTTGACCCCCAGTTATGTAACTAGGATTCACCCAGGAATTTCTCAATTCTCTGCCATTCACACCAGCTGGACTCTGACCTGCATAAATGTTAACAGAAACGAGACTTCACCATGTCCAACTTCGGACCCTGAGCCGGTCTACTGCGGTCTCACTGCGGTCCATCCGGCGAGACAACCACAAGAGCCAAAAGAAGGCCCCCACACCGCTCGAGACAGCAGCGTGAGAGCCTTCCACTCAGAACTGAATCCCTTGTTACTCCGTAACCAGGTCATGAATAAACGAGAGTGTTTGAGTTGTTTCATCTGAGTTCACCGGATGAGGCACAGGGTCCTCCCGGTGGGTTTTCCCTAGCGTGAGCCGGGGAAGTTTCGGTTAGGCGGGCACGAGTCCGGCCTGCGCTTCATAGAAGGTATTGACAGTCGGTCGGGCACCGTTCACCACCGAGTAGGCGACCCACCAGGTTTCGCGGTGCGCCTTGTTGGGGTCTGCACTCAGGTGAGGGCGTCCGAACCGGTACGACCGTGGGTCAACAAGTTCACCAGCCGTAAGAATTTCGTGTCGCCGCAGGACGTCGACGTCCTCCCACAGTCCAAGCAGCTCCAGCGCCAGCGCCTCCGCCGTCGTGTACGCCTCTGCGACGTCAGGGGTGCGCTCGGCAGGGTTGGGGCCATGCTGAACGATGACCGGCGCGATGTCGTGCAATTCGTCGACGATCCGTTCACACCATGGCCGGAACAGTTCCGGAACGAGGACATCCCCGACCTCGCGCATCGCCGCTGTTGCTTGCTTGTTGTAGCGGAACCGAACTGCGTTGCTGAGCTGCTGCAGGTTCCTGTCCGTCCCGACGGCGAGGGTCTGCAGGTGATTGACGACTTCTGCAGGGGCGAGGGACTGTTCGATCAGACCGTCAGCGATCCTGCCGAGGATCGCCGCTTTGGCTTCGTCGTTGGGCGTGAACTCTCGGAGTGCCGCGAGGATCAGTTCCTGTGATTCCTGCAGGTCGAGCAGCTTCCGGTGCAACGCGACGACGCGCTTTCCCGGTTCGATCTTCGCCCCGACGACGAGCCGTTCGACGATGGACAGTGCAGCGGAAAGGTCGTACACATGATGCTGCGGAGGAGTAGCCATTTTTGGTGCCTGCTTTCGCGGTAGACGGTGTGGACCGGGCTGATGCTTGCGGTCAGCGACGCTCGAGGATTCGGTCGCGCATCGAGCCAGCGGTGAGGTCGGTGGGGGTACACGCGCACGCCAGGTCCACTAGCGCGATGTCGGTCAACTCCCGCGCGCGTTGGGCGTCGACCTTTTTGCGGGTGCGGTGCAGCGGACGGGTGTCGGCCTGCAGCTTCGTGAGGATCGGCCGGTATCGGGCCATCGGCTGCAGTCGAGTCAGTCGTTCGTAGACGGGGCTGAGACCTTTTCGCGATCCTGCAAGGTACGCGAGGCAGCGCAGTAGGTGGTCGTCGGGAAGTTCCGGGACCGGCCTGGTGATGATCGCGGGAACTTTCGTCATCTTCGGACGTTGCTCCACACGATCCTTAGCTTTGCTAACCATATTGAGGAGACTAGTTGTCGGCAGCGGAGAAAGATAGACCGGTCAGCTAATTCGTGTCGAATTCGACTGCAGTGCGGCGGCATTCGCCGTACCGGGTAGCGTTGTCGGGATTGTCGAGCGGGCCATTGACCGCAAACCTGCAGCTCCGAGGCAATTTTCTGACGTAATCCTCCCGTATGGCCTGCGTCGCTATGTGTCGATATTTGTCACGCTCGGGGGACATCGAATCGATGTGGAAGCCTGAACGACGAAGGGGCATAGTGTCTTTCGGTACCTCAAGTCAGATGGTCGTCAGCACAGCCGAACTCGGCAGCGGCCCGTCTGACAAAGCGAATCCGCGGCGTTCGACCGGAAGTTCAGAGCGATTACGGCAGGACGGTCACCTCCTCCGCGCGCGTGTACATGTGCGCGCGAGCGGGAAAAAATGAACACTTCGTCACGTGCCTGACACCGCGATCCTCGAGAGCGTTGCCATCGCATTCCACGCTTTACGGATCGCAGGCGATTCGCCGTAGCCGAAATATGAACTCAGAACCGCGTAAGCCAGGGTGAACGAATATGCCATGGTCTGCAGGTAGCGCGCCGTCTCACGGGCGCTGAGCGAAATCGCCGCGAGATGGGCACCATCGCGGGAGGTCCCAGTTCGGACCAGTGTTCCGATGGCCAAGTTGTTGGCGTTGGCATGCACGGCCGCCGAATAAAAACGTTGCACGAACTCAGCCATCCCCTTGCTCTCACCCTCTTCCTGGTCGTAGTCAGCGAAGAACTCACGCATCAACTGGGTATCGGATGGGATGGGTTGGTCGATGTAGCGCCTACCGGTCTTGGAGGTCTTGAACGCCATGCCCAGGTCTGCAGACAGGTCGCTGATCTGTTGCAACTCTGTGTCGAGTTGAATCTTGTATTTGCGGGTGGCTGAATCGTCGTCGCAGTACTGCAGCCGTTCCTCGAGCGTCCGAATCCGAAAACTCATACTGCGCCGCAGTCGCTCTTGGGTCGTGACGTTGGACCGGACAAGCCAGACTGCCGTAGCGGACGCGGTGACGACAGTCCGCCCCAGAGAGATGGGGCTGAGAACGACCCCGTCGGCCAGAACCAGGTGTGCTGCAGCCCTCAAATGGTCCTCTGCGCTGGCCAGATACCGGAGCGCTTCGGCTTGAGCGTTCAGGATCGGTGCCTGACTCCATTCGCTCGCGAAACGCCGCTGGGCGTGCAGGTCTTTCCATGCCACGGAACCCGATTTGTGCGGGGGACGTACGTCAATCGGGTCAGCGCGGAACGTGTCGACGACGTCGATCACCAGCGCGTTCAACAACTCGAAGGATGCGATCACGGAGCTGACCGTAATCGGCAAGTCCGACATTTGCGGCGCACACAGGCACGCTATCCCCGTCGCCGCTTGCCGACATCATCGGCGTTCGGCGGTTTGAACTGGACGTCAGGTAGGGCCAACAGGCGTTGATAATCCCAATGCTCGAGGGTGGCCGCGATCTTGTCGCCCACCGTGTCAATTTCATTCAGCACCCACTTCATTGCATCCGCGATCAGATGCTGAAGGTTCTCGAGGTCGGTGCCTCCGTTCTCCGTCTGGACGAACATTCCGAAGCACACTGCCTGCAGGATTTTCTTCTCACCGTCTTCAGGTCCGATCACTACCCCCGGCTTCGCCTGAGCGAACGCGTTTTCGTCGTGGGCGATGTGCTTGTCCCGCAGGGCTTTGAAGTGCCGGAACACCACGTCAGCTTCCGGCGCTGGGTAGATTTCTTCCTTCAGTAGCCGGAACCGGCCAGCGTGGGACGTCCCGAAGCATTTCGACCACGCCACGATCGCAGATCGCCACAACGCTTGCCTGATCACCGGCACCTGAATTTCGGTTAGTTGCAATGCCGTAGCGCATTGATGAGCGAACTCGAGGTCTTGACGGTGAAGCAGAAGGTGACTGAGCCGTTTCGCATCTTCCCCTTCGATCTGGGCGAGCTTGACGGCCGTCGGGAACCCTTCGACTTGAATCCGTCCGTCCTCGAATCTCATGCCTTCCAACTTCATGGTGGTGAGCGTAAAGGGTCACCGATCAGCCCCGCCACGGAACGTGGCCTGTACGTGCTCCAGGACTGCGAAAGTGGGCTTGCCGTCGATCAGTGCAGGCGGACGACTATTCGCAGCCAGAGCGTTTCCTGGGGCGTTGCGATGACGCCATGCCGGACACGTCGGGTCGTGGCTGACGGTGACGTGAACGAACCCGAACGGGTCGACGGTCGGCGGGCCGAACATTCCTGTGCAGTCGAGGCAACCGGCGTGCCCCTTACGGGCGAAAACCTCGATGATCGGTTTGGTCGTTTTCATGGCTTCCTCTCCACATCCGCTCGGTACGGATGGATGCTGTTGGCTGAAATATCAACGGGTGGGGTGTCTTTCGGTACCTCAACCCACTTGCTTGTCGACGTAGATCACTTCGGTACCGGGCTACTGCGGCTTCGCAAAGCGCGACGTTTAACCGGATCCTGAGCGGTCTCAGCTCTGCGGTGTCGCCGTCCTGCAGGTGTCGGGCTTAGCTGGCGCACTCGAGGGCGTCTCCGACCGTGCCAGGCCCCTCTAGTCAGCTCCCTCTAGTCGGGCGGTCCTGATGCTCGGCGTCGCTGGTGGACTTACCGCCTGTCGGCCTCGCCGTTAATTGCACGATCGCACATAGCTGCAGCGGACTAACGTGCTGATCAACACCGCATTTACCACCGATGGCCGGGTGAAATTCGCCGGCCGTTTTGGTGTCGCTGTACTGGAGTCTCAAGCCGGGACAGCGGCACATCCTGCTGTTGACTTGGCTTGCCTAGCTCGGTGTTTTGCGGACCTCTTGCGCCCTCCGCCCTGCAATGGTGCCGCGAACTTGGATCAGCCCCATATACGTGCGCGCCGGAAGGACGTTGTCGAAGTGCTCGCTGTCGGTCCCGTAGATGAGCTTCTTCACAGTCGATGTGCGTCGCCATTGGCCACCGTCTGTGTGTCTGAGGATCAACCTCAAGACGCGCGTATATGTTGCTTTGTCATTCACAGTGATTGCCTCTCTCTTCGTCGCCCTGCAACGGTCGCTCGATGCGGGCCATATGGACCCGCCCTATGGATGCCGTCCTAGGAACCCCCTCTTGCCCCCCGAATAGGCCCCGTACTTAACGTCTTCCGGGCATCCCGTCCTCCCGTTCCATCCCTTAAGGGATGGAAACGTCGGAACGCTACGGAATTGGCGCTTCGTTCCAGACCGTTCCGGGAACGACATTTCATATGTTGACCTGCTCGTATAGGTGAAGAATTTGGTACCGTCCCGCACCGTTCCGGCCGTTCCGGGAATCGTTCCGTGAGGGGGTACCGTTCCGCGCCATTCCGGAACGGTTTTCCGGCGTTCCGGAACGGTCTCGGATCGGCTCCTTCTGGCTCTCATTCGAGCGCTTTCGGCGTCTCGTCGGGCACTGTTTCGGGACGCTCTTTCCGGCGCACCAGAGCCTGACGGACTCTCTCGTTTCCAATCTTGCGGCCGTTCGCCCTGAGCATCTCGGTAGCGTCCTTGTTGGAAATGCCGTTAGCTGCCCCCAACTCGTCAAGAGCGATGTTCACCGCCTCGACTTCACTGCTGACAGCGTGTATCGGTCCCCATGCGATCGCCCCGGTCCCAGACTTCCCGGCGTTCAGGACATGCCCCAACGGACTGTCCACGCGTCGGAGTTGGACTGATTCGGCGTGCTCACCAAGCCTGGACCGCTCGAGGTCCAACGTGAGGTTGTTGCGGTTACCTGCTTCGGCGGTCAACACCCAATGCGTGTCGATGTCCGACATCTTCTGCGAGCTACCCCGAGCACCCTGTTTAGGGTCCTTACCTGTGTGGTCGAGCCGGATGATCGTCGCGTCCGGATACGCGTCACGGATGGGCATGATCGTTAGCCGGTAAAAGTCGGACCACGGTTTCGAATCGTTCTCGTCACCGTCGATGATGCGGCTCACGGTATCGATGACGATGACATCGGGGTTGATGCCTGCGATCAGTGCGTGCAGCTCCTGCGCACCTTCACGTGTGTTCAGCGGGTGAAACGTCGGGTACGGCAGAATCTTCAGATGTTCGCTGATGTCTTTAGACGCGAAGCCCATCTTCGTCAGCGTGCTATGCATCCACCGTGTGCCGTTCTCGAAGTCGAGGTACAGAATCGTCGGCGGTTCGAAGGTGACCGTGGGATCGACCGCTGACCGGCCCATCGCCCAGTGACCGGCCATCCAGTACGTCAGGATCGATTTACCGGCCTTCGCTGCAGCCGTCAGTCCCACGTAGCTACCCCGCGCGATGATGCCCTTCTCGAGCCATACCAACGGCTCCGGTGGGTCGGACATCAGGACGTCGAGGTCGACGGTTGGGAAGCGCGCGAGCGCAGCGTCGATTAGTAGCTGTCGGGCTTCCATCTCCGCTGGCGCTGCACTGCTGGTGGTCGCTAGTTCGCTCCCAGGACTGTCACCGACCCCGACCCCGATCCCGGACATAACTGCATCTGTACCGACACCCAGCACCGACGCCTGCAGCGGTGCGAGTTTGGTCATCGGCAGATCGTTGACGTAATGCTCGCGGACATACTTTTCGGTGTCGTAGCGCAGCATTTCAGGATGAATGGCGTACTTCGCTTGGACCTTGCCGAGTGCCCACTTCATCTGATCGATGTACTCGCGTTGCGCTTCGTCTTCGTTCTTCCAGTTCCCGCCGCGCGTGTCGTCGGTGCGCAGTGCGACGAACGCATCCCCTGCAGCGTCGATTGCTTCAGCCGCGTTGACGTACCCGAACAAAGCCATTTCGATCAGGCTGATCAAACTGGGCAGCCATGCGTTGTGCAGACCCTTAGCGTCGGCCTGTACCCGCATGAAGTCGATGTGCTCGTTGACTATTTCCGGGTGCGACGCGTTGGTGCAGTTCTCGCGAAAGTAGGTGATCGAGTCGAGTGTCGCCTCGGATACCTCGATGTTGGTGCCGTTCCACGCCACCTTGTCTTTGCGGGACTCGAGCCACTGCGCCAGCTCTTCGGACATCTCGGGGATGGTTCCGACACGCTTCCAGCGGTAGGCGCGGCCGAGCGATGCCCAACGGTGCTTCGACGGGGCCGATACGGCGATCGCGTTGCCGTGCCTGATTTCACCGGCCGACTCCATCCCGTCGATGCCGGGAATAGCGGACGTGTGCCCGAAGTGGAAGCCCTGGCGGGGCCGGAAGTAGTAGTGGCCGCGTCGGTGGTCGATCGTCGACGACGACTGGAAAGGGGCGTCCTCGAGTTCGTCCCAGAACCGTTCGGGGATGTTCTGTGCGTTGTCCGCGTCGACGATCAGGATGTCGGGTCCGGCGTGGACGCCGAGACCGAGCGTGTCGAACGGAACCCACCTGTAAATATCTGTCTGCGTGACGACACCCTCGAGTGTCGACGTGTCCGGTTCGGTGAACCACTTCTCGATGACCTCGGGATCGGTGGTGGACTTGTTCTGCCACCCCCGGCCGAGCAGCCCGCCCGGATTCTTCGACGCGTCTTCGCCTGGCTTGTTGGCCGTCGGCTGACTCGTCAGCGGCAACACTCGGAGACCGGCAGCGGCCAGAGCCTGCGCCGCATCGAGCAGTGTGAGGTCATCGGAAAGCAGAGTTTCGGGCAGTACGTACGTCGGTTCAGTGGCGCTGACCGATGCAGGGGCAGGTTGAGTCACGGTGCTCTCAGGGTCCTCAGCGCTGGCAGCGCTACTGGGTGTCGAATGGTCGAGGGTGTTGCGGGCGTCGGTCATGCTGTCGCCTCGCCGTGCTCTGCCAGCCACGCTGTCGCGAGCTTCGCGACCTTTCTCTTGGCCGCATATTTGCGGTTCCGGCCGTCACGGCACGCGATGCAGACGCGCCACCCGTTAGGCGTGGTGTACAAGTTCTCCCCGAACAACTCGTGCCCACGGTCGCAGAAGATTTTCGCGGCGTTCCGGGCTGATGGGCCGGAACCGAGCAGGATGTTCATACGACGGGTTATCTCGTCCAAATGGTCAGGATTGACGCACAGCGGCGTCCGGCACGTGTGGTCGATCTGATGTCCCGGCCGGATGGCACGGCCATGTTCGAGGGTCCAAGCGAGCTGGTGACCGTAAACGGTCCGGCCCTTGAGCGACAGCGTCGGGTAGCGCCCGTTATGAGCGCCCTGCCACATGTGGCAGCCGGTGCTGTCGACCACTATCTTTGCCGTGAACCGGCGCTCGAGACGTTTCCGCTCGTCGGGGGTCATGGCGGTCACGATCGTTGCCATCCACGGCTGACTGCCATGCTGGTGAGGTTGCCTAGGCATGAAAAAGGCCCCTTTCAGGTAGTTGGTTGGCAGTCCCGAAGTCCGGGGTACCGGTCGTTCTGTCACCTGTGGGGGCTGGAGATTGGGTAGAGCGTTAAGCAGTCGCTGCAGATGTGGCTGCTATGTCCGTCGCTCTTGCGGAAAGAAACTCCGCAGGGCAAACCGGTTGAGGGCTTTCCCGAGCTGGTCGAGCACTTCGGCTTCGGACAATTCGCGCGGATGGATCACACCGACAACGCGACTGCCTTTGCTGTCGATGGGCAGGGTCGTGACGAACACCCAACCGGGCATGAGGTCGAACACTCCGTCGAAGGGGAAGGCGAACGCGCCGTGCTCGTCCCGAATGCGCTTGGTCACTTCGTCCACCGCCATCCCGATCCGGGGTGCGTTGGACCGGAACCGAAGCCTGTTGTCGAAGGTTCCGAATCGCGGGTTGTGCAGCGCAATGAAGCAGTAGTTGGGCGGCGATTCCGGGACGCTCGGTGGCGTAGCGGTGAACGTGGACGTGTTCGTCATGATTCGTGCCCTTTCTTGGTGGGGCCGATGTCGCGTCGGGTCATCGAGTACTCGAGTAGTGAGCCGAAGTGGTCGACGTCTTTGCGGCGTGGACGGAGCGAGCGCAGGACGCCAGCTAGGGCGCGTGACCTGGGCGTATCATGATGCATGTGAGTTTCCAATCTCTTTAGGCGGAGTAGGGCTTGCAGGGTGATCAACCCAACGGAATGCCGCGAGCTACGGTTCGCGGCATTTTGCTTACGTCAGTGCCCCCCCCGCGCAGCGATGCCTCGAAACGGGCGTTGTTGTACGCGCGCAGGTCACCCAACCTGTAGGTGATGCGCCCGTTACGTAGAAACGATGCTGGGCCTCGGCGGTTCCCATCCGTGCGATCTTGGCGGCATGTTGTCACCGCTTTCCCGATGAACACCGCCGTAGCGTGAAGTGTCACGAGAGCACTGTCCGGTGTCGACTCATCAATCTCAGCGGGATCAGTGATCAACCTCTGATAACTGCCCGGCAGCTGTGGCGAGGCTTGAACCATTTGTTTGACCCTTTCGTAGGGTTTTTCGACCAGAATCCACTGATCGCTTGCCGTCAACAGACAAGCACAGGCGTCATGGTGCCACAACTCCCATAAGTACGAATTATGCTGTGCCACAAGCAATTAAGGTACATCGGACATAGTGCGCTGGAAGAAGCTGCACCTATCGTGAGCTGCATATCTGCTTATTTGTAACTGCCGAATGACCAAGTAGACAAGCAGCCAATATCTACAAAGTGATCTACATCACATTTAGTCTTGAGGTTAAGTGGTCACAAGTTGATCAGACCGTTGCTAGGTTGCTCGGTATGACAGATTCACCATCCACCCAAAGCACCCAACGACAAACCAAACGAAACAGGCGCGCTGGTGTCATCGACCGCTGGCACACCCACGAAGATCTTGTCGACGAGAACCGTGAACCGATCCATAGCGCATGTAAGTGCAGGACAACGAAGAAACCAAGCGCGCGGCATGGCAAGGGTCTGCAGTATCAGGCGCGGTGGGTAGACGACAACGGCAAGGAACAGGGCAAATCGTTCCGAACCAAAGCAGAGGCAAAAGCCTGTGCAGACAGCGAGACAGCCAAGCTGGAAACAGGCCGATACGTCGACCCAGCCAAGAGGGGGACCACGGTCGCTGAGATAGCCGACTCGTGGGCACACCGTGAGTTCAAAGCGGTTGGGACCCGCACGACCTACCTCACGTTGGTACGCGCCTATATCTTGCCGACATGGGGTTCGACGCCGATAGCGGAGGTGAAACACTCTGCCGTTGCGCGCTGGGTCACGACGCTCTCCGCTTCCGGAAGCAAGACAGGATCAACTCTGGCACCTTCCACGGTACGTCAAGCTCACAAGGTGTTCTCACAGATTCTCGTCTCCGCAATGCGTGACGGATTCATTCATGCGAACCCCGCCGACCACGTCCCGCTCCCCCGACTGCCGCGCAAGACCCCTAAATTCCTGACCCCCGAAGAGGTCGAGCGAGTCGCTTGCGCTGCAGACTATCGAGCAGCCACCAAACGGCCGGGTTCGCGTACCGACCTAAAGCCGGTAGCGGAGTTACCGACGGACGACGACGGTGTACCGATCATTCCCCCGTCAACGCCAACCACGAACGGGTTGATCGTGCGATTACTCGGCGCGACCGGTCTACGTGCCGGAGAACTGTTCGGATTGCGTGTCGGCGGCATCGACCTGGTAGATCGAAAACTTCACGTAGTGGAGGGCGTCGTCGAGGTGCACAAGCTCGGCTTAGTCGTCGGTGAGACCAAATCTCATCAGGAACGCTGGGTGCCGTTCCGTTCGTCGCTGGTGGAGCCTCTGCGCGTCCAGATCGCAGACAAAAAACCAGATGAGTTCCTATTTCAGTCAGCAAAAGGTGATGCGGTGCGACTGCGGAACTGGTCCCGTCGCTACTTCTCCCCCGCTGCAGCCCTGGCGGGTGTATCCGACGACGTAACGGTTCACTGGCTACGGCATTCAGCGGCCACCCAAGCTCTCGCTGAGGGCATGAACCATGTCGATGTCCAGCTCATCCTCGGGCATGCAAGTCCAAGCATCACCATGGATGTCTACGCTCACGTCGACCCAACCAAGCTCAAAGCCATCGGTGATGACTGACTGCGGTCTATTGCGGTCCGGAAAAACTACTGCGGTCCAACTGCGGTCCAGACAGCAGTAGAGGCACTACCCAAAGTTCTGGATAGTGCCTCTGATCTGCGTCGGGCTGACAGGATTTGAACCTGCGACCACTTGACCCCCAGTCAAGTGCGCTACCAAGCTGCGCCACAGCCCGTCCCACGCCCTTGTTTCGGGCGCTTGGAAAGATTACATCAGGGACGGGCCGAAGTACCAATCGGCTGGTCAGAGCCTTTTCGGTACCGATTTGGACGCAGAATCAGCGGCCCTTACGGTCACGCTTCTCGCGCACTCGTACCGATACGCGGATCGGGCTGCCGTCGAAGTTGAACTCTTCACGCAGACGCCGCTCGATGAAGCGGCGGTAGCCGGCCTCGAGGAAGCCCGTGGTGAAGAGAACGAATGTCGGCGGGCGTGTGCTTGCCTGCGTGGCGAACATGATGCGCGGCAGGCGGCCACCACGCATCGGCGGCGGCGTGGCTGCCACAACTTCCTTGAGCCAGGTGTTCAGGCGACCTGTGGGGATGCGCTTGTCCCAGGACTCCAGAGCCGTGTCGAGAGCCGGCACGAGCTTCGCCACGGCGCGACCGGTGTGGGCGGAGATGTTGACTCGCTGAGCCCACGGAACGCGGACCAGATCGCGGTCCACTTCCTTGTCCAGCATGAGTCGACGGTCCTCGTCCACGAGGTCCCACTTGTTGAATGCGATCACCAATGCACGACCCGTGTCGGCCACCATGCTCAGAACACGCAGGTCCTGCTCGGTGATCGGCTCGTGTGCGTCGATCAGCAGGATCGCGACCTCAGCGGCCTCGATTGCACTCTTCGTACGCAGCGACGCATAGAACTCCGCGCCGCTGGCATGGCTGACACGCTTACGCAGACCAGCCGTGTCGACGAAACGCCAAGGGCGCCCGCCGAGTTCGACGATCGAGTCGACCGGGTCGACGGTGGTGCCGGCAACGTTGTGCACGACGGACCGCTCGTCACCGGACAGCTTGTTGAGCAAGCTGGACTTTCCGACGTTCGGCTTTCCGACGAGAGCAACACGACGCGGACCACCGCCGGGGATACCTTCACGCGGGGTTTCCGGTAGCTTCTCCAGAACCTCGTCGAGCAGGTCGCCGGTACCGCGTCCGTGCGTTGCACTCACGGAGTACGGCTGACCAAGGCCCAAGGACCACAGCGCTGCAACCTCGGACTCGGTGCGTCCGTCGTCCACCTTGTTGGCAACGAGGATGACCGGAGTCTTCGAGCGGCGAAGCACACGAGCCACAGCTTCGTCCGTCGCCGTAGCGCCGACAACGGCGTCGACGACCAGCAGAATGGCGTCAGCAGTTCCCATGGCCAGCTCGGCCTGACGGGCAACGGCCTGCTGGAGGCCCTTTGCGTCGGGCTCCCATCCGCCGGTGTCCTGGACGAGGAAGCGTCGTCCGGCCCAGTTCGCCTCGTACGAGACGCGGTCACGGGTAACGCCGGGGATGTCCTCGACTACCGCTTCACGACGGCCGATGATGCGGTTGACGAGCGTCGACTTGCCGACGTTCGGTCGACCGACAACAGCCAAGGTCGGGACGGCAATGTGCGCTTCGCCTTCGCCGTCCGCTTCGAGATCGGCGTAATCCCACTCCGATTCCTCGGACCAAGTTCCGTCACCGGCATATTCGGTTACCAGATCGTCGCTCACTGCACTGCTCCAGTTCTGTCGCTGACCACCAACAGCAACTTGGCGATCACATCTTCAATTCCCAATTCGCTCGTATCCACCAGGATGGAATCCTCGGCAGGGCGCAACGGCGACACTGCCCGAGTCGAATCGAGATGGTCACGGCGCTGCACATCAGCCAGCACCGCTTCGTAATTGTCTTCACGGCCTTGGCCGACGTTCTGCGTATTGCGCCGTGCCGCACGAGTTTCCGCCGATGCGGTCAAGAAAATCTTGACGTCGGCATCGGGAAGCACAACTGTTCCGATGTCGCGACCTTCCACGACGATCCGCTCCGCACCGGCCGCCAACTCACGCTGAGTGGCGACCAGCAGGTCGCGAACCTCGGGCACAGCCGAGACCGCGGAGACAGCCTTGGTGACCGCGTCGCCGCGGATCTCCTCACTGACGTCCGCGCCGTCGAGATGCACCTGCTCGCTGCTCGGATCGGTACCGATGGACCACGGCAACGCCGCAACGGCGGCCGTGATCGCGGCGGAATCAGCCAGATCGATTCCCTGACGCAGCACGTGCAGGGTCGCGATCCGGTAGATGGCTCCGGTGTCGAGGTAGCGAGCGCCCAAACGCTGCGCCAACGCGCGAGAGACGCTGGACTTGCCGGTTCCGGACGGTCCGTCCATCGCGACTACCAGCGGCATGGACGAATCGGTCACAGGCCGACCGCCTCGTACAGTCCACCGACCTCGCTACGTCCGAGGACGCGCTGCGTTCCCGGACGCTGATCGCCGAGAGCGACAACTCCGACGTTGGTGCGTACCAGGCGGACAACGGGGTGACCGACGGCATCGAGGAGGCGACGCACGATGTGCTTACGGCCCTCGTGCAGGACGAGCTTGACGAGCGTCTTGCCCTCGTTGATCTCGAGCACGGTGAACGCGTCCACCTTGGCCGGACCGTCGTCGAGAGTGACACCGTCACGCAGCTGCTTGCCGGTGCTGCGCTCGACGACGCCGTGAACCGTGGCGAGGTACGTCTTCGGAACCTCGAACGACGGGTGCATCAGGCGGTGAGCCAGATCGCCGTCGTTGGTGAAGAGGAGCAAGCCTTCGGTGTCGGCGTCGAGGCGGCCGACGTGGAAGAGCCGCTGACCGGACTGAACGCGCTCGGAGACGATGTCACCGACGCACGGGCGACCGAGGTCGTCGGACATGGTGCACTGCCACCCACGCGGCTTGTTCATCGCGAGGTAGACGAGGTCCTTCTGCACGACGACGCGGACGCCGTCGACACGAACCACTGCGTTCTCGGGGTCGACACGCAGACCCTGTTCGACCACGATGCGGCCGTCGACCTCGACGCGCCCCTGGTCGATCAGCTCTTCAGCTGCACGGCGTGATGCGACGCCGGCCTGAGCCAGCACCTTCTGCAAGCGGACGCCGTCGCCCTTCGGCGGGCCGTCGTGCTTGGTGATCTCGGCATGCTGGTGACGTGCCGGCTTGGCGTTGGAGACCAACGGGTTCTGAGAGACGACGCGCTGCGGCTTCTCGGTCTTCGGCTTGCCACGCTTGTTGGTCGCCGGCGGTGTCGGGGCTGCCGGGCGCTTGCGCGGAGGTCCGTCGAACTTGGATCCACGAGGTGCGTTCGACCATGCGCCGCCGCGAGGAGCGTCGGGGCGTGCGCCGCGCTGATCGTCACTACGACGGTCAGCGCCGCCACGCGGTGCGCGACGGGCGTCGACGTGGGGGGTACGGCGGTCGTCGCTGCGAGGTCCGCGGCGATCGTCAGTGCGGGGTCCGCGCCGGTCGTCGTTGTAACCACCACGGCGGTCGTCGGTGCGTGCGGGGCGACGGTCGTCACTGCGCGGAGGGCGACGGTCGTCGCTGCGCGGGGGGCGACGGTCATCGTTGAATCCACCGCGACGGTCGTCCGTGCGGGGACGGTCGGATCCGGCGTTGCGGTCGTATCCGGAGGTACTGCGGGAAGTGTTGCTGCGTCCACCACGGGGCGCTTCGCTGCGTGCGCCGCGGGGGGCGTCGCTGCGACCACCACGGGGTGCTTCGCTGCGTGCGCCGCGGTTGTCGCGGGAGTTGTTACGGTCCGGTGTGCCATCTCGGCGAGCGGGATTGTTCACTTTTTTCCTGTCAGTTTTCTACTGTTTCCCGAGCGTGGTCGGGTCTTTCTCGGTGCTGACGACGGACGGTATTCCGGTCAGTCGTCGACTTCGGTGTCCACTACGTCAGTGGGCACGTCGGCCTTGTTCATTCTCGCAAATCGCGGATCGGATTCCAGGCTTTCGCTGATGTCGTCGATGAGATCGACATCAGGCAAGAGCGGGGCCAACTCCGGGAGCTCGCTCAGCGAGGCCAGCCCGAGCCGTTCGAGGAACAGTTCGGTCGTGGAGTACCGTGTCGCGTTGGTGTCCGGGTCCGGCCCGGCTTCCGCGATCAGTCCGCGGGCAAGGAGGGTGCGTACCACCCCGTCCACGTTGACGCCTCGTACCGCACTGATCCGCGCACGAGTCAACGGTTGACGGTATGCGACTACGGCCAAAGTTTCCAATGCCGCCCTGGTCAATTTGGTGCGTGCGCCGTCCAATAGCAGCTTTTCCACGTACGGGGCAAACTCTTGTCGCGTGTACAGACGCCATCCGTCGCCCGCGTAGCGAAGGTCCATTCCGCTGCCGCGAGCGGTCAATGCGGCCGACATCGACGTCAGGCGTTCTTCGACTCGTTCCGGTGCGGTGCCGGTGACCGATGCGAGCTGGTTCACTTCGGCCGGCGAATCCACGACAAGCAGAAGCGACTCCAGCACTGCGTCGAGCTGATCGTCGTCGAGTTCGAAATCGGGGGCGGAATCTTCGGACTCCGAGGCGTGTTCGGTAGGCTCGATCATCTCGTCTAGCTGCGAAGACTCTGATTCCGTCGGCTCGGCGTTCATCCGTAGTCCTCCTCTGTGACCGGCGCGGCCGGGTCGTCTCCGGTCCAACTCACCATCAGCGGTCCGAGTGCTTCGGGTTGCTCGAACACGATGACCTGCCGGCGATACAACTCGAGCAACGCGAGAAATCTTGCGACTATCTCGACGGTGATCTCACACTCGGCAACGAGGTCCCCGAAGGGTGTCCACTCCCCTATGCCTCGCTCGCGCAGCAACTCGAGAATTCGCTCGGCTTGTTCGGGTATCGAGATATTGGACACATGGAGGTGATCGAGGCCCACCGTGGGCACCGGACGCGGCGTGAACACCGTCGCCGCTATCTCCGCAAAACGCTGCGGATCGACGCCCAACAGCACCTCCGGCAGAAGTTCGGTGAACTGATCCTCGACCGCCACCGAACGCGGATAGCGCCGCAGCGCCGCTTCCTCGAGCTCACCGAACAGCGCCGCAACTTGTTTGTACGCCCGGTACTGCAGCAGGCGCGCGAAGAGAAGATCGCGAGCTTCGAGAAGTGCCAGATCCTCCGCGTCCTCGACCTGCCCGGCAGGCAACAGCCTGGCGGCTTTCAGGTCCAGAAGAGTGGCAGCGACGACCAGGAATTCCGTCGTCTGATCGAGGCCCATCGCGCTGCCGAGTTCCTTGGTGTACGCGATGAAATCATCCGTGACCGTGTGCAGGGCAACTTCGGTGACGTCGAGTTGCCGTTGATTGATCAGGTTCAACAGCAGATCGAACGGGCCTTCGAAGTTCCGGAGAGTGACTCGGAAACCGGCAGCTTTGGCTGCGGTCTGAGCGTCGGTCGGCACGTTCGGGTCGATCGAATCCGGTGCGACTTCGACCGGATCTTCTTGCGATGCAATCAGTTCCACTAACGACCAGACCGGTGAATGACCTCGCGGGCCAATGCTCGATATGCCTCGGCCCCAGCCGACTTCGGCGCCCATGTCGTGATCGGCTCACCGGCGACGCTGGTTTCGGGGAACCGAACGGTACGGTTGATCACCGTGTCGTAGACGACGTCGCCGAAGACCTCCACGACGCGCGCCATCACCTCCCGTGCGTGCAGGGTCCGGGCGTCGAACATCGTGACGACGATGCCGGCCAACTCGAGCTTGGGATTGAGACGATCGTGCACCTTTTCGACAGTGTCGTTGAGGAGTGCCAGGCCGCGCAGGCTGAAGTACTCGCATTCCATCGGAATGATGACCGAATCGGCGCACGCCAGAGCATTCACCGTGAGCAAGCCCAGCGACGGCTGGCAGTCGATGAGCACGTAGTCGTACCGATCGAGAACCGGGTGGAGCACGCGTCCCAAGGTCTGCTCACGTCCGACTTCGGTGACCAATTGGATCTCGGCGGCCGAAAGGTCGATGTTGCTGGGCAGGAGGTCGAGGCCGTCGACTCGGGTTCTCATCAGCACGTCGTCTATGGACACACGCGGTTCGACCAGGAGATTGTGGACGGTCAGTTCGAGGTCGTGATGCTGAACGCCCAGTCCGGCAGACAACGCGCCTTGTGGATCGAGATCCACCAGGAGCACTCGACGACCGTATTCGGCCAACGACGCGCCCAGGTTGATGGTCGACGTCGTCTTGCCGACGCCACCCTTCTGGTTGCACATCGCGATGATCATCGCGGGTCCGTGATGCGCCAACGGTGTCGGTTGAGGCACCTCGCGGACCGGCCGGCCCGTCGGGCCGAGTTCTTCCGCGAAAACGGTCAGTGTTTCCGCAGGTGGAGAGGCTACTGGCGTCGTATCTATTTCGAACATCGCCTCTGGTTCGGAGGGTACAGCTGGTGCTGATTCGTTCACGCGCTCGAAGAGTTGGGCATTGACATGCGGCGGCGCGGACTCCGCCGCTGGTGGCTGCGATGTCGACACGGTCCGATGCTCCCCTACTCTTTCGGCGGTTGCTCTCGGCGCCGGCAAACCCCCGAAACTGCGGTGGAGGCCGCTCGCGCTCCTTGAACGCTACCGCTTACATCACCGAATGGTCTCGCAGACACGCATGAGCCAACCAACCCCTAACGGGCACGCGGGTGTGCCTGAGCCCACACTTCGCGCAGCGCGGTGACGGTGACCAGCGTGTAGATCTGCGTCGTGGTTACCGAAGCGTGACCCAGGAGTTCCTGCACGACACGTACGTCCGCGCCGCCGTCGAGCAGGTGTGTGGCAAACGAGTGCCTGAGCGTGTGGGGCGAGACGTCCGCCTTGATTCCGGCCGACGCGGCCGCATCCTGAAGTATCTGCCACGCACTCTGACGCGAGAGTCGTCCACCGCGAGCGTTGAGAAACAGGGCAGGAACACCGCGCGTCGCCAGGCTGGGGCGCCCACGGACGAGATACGCGTCGACGGCGGCGATCGCCGGCCTGCCGACGGGTACGATCCGCTGCTTGCCGCCCTTGCCCTTGAGCAGCACGGAACGGGCTTCGGTGTCGATGTCGTCGACGTCCAGATCGATCGCTTCGGTGATGCGTGCTCCGGTCGAGTACAGAAGCTCGAGGAGAGCGCGATCCCTCAGGTCGCGGGGCCCGTCACCGGCCGCACCGCCACCCGAAGCGTCGAGTAGGGCTATGACGTCGTCGAGCGGCAGAGCCTTGGGCAACTTGCGTCCGGGCGTCGGCGGCTTGACCGTCCGAGCCACATCGACACCGACCAGGCCCTCGGCGGCGGAGAACTTGTGGAATCCGCGGACCGCGATCAGGGTGCGCGCTGCCGAACTGGCCGCCAACGGTACGACTCCGGCATCTTTGTCACCCAGGCGCAGATGTGTCACGAATTCGGTGACGTCGTTCTCCGTCACGCCCGCGACGTCGTCGATGCCGCGCCCGTTCAGATAGTCCGCGTAGCGATTCAGGTCGCGGCGGTACGAAAGAAGAGTGTTGCGCGCCGATCCTCGCTCGACCGCTAGATGGTCGAGATACGAGTCCACCTGTCGGGCAAGCACTTCAGGCTCGCGACTTGCGTTCTCCGAATGCGCGAGGACGATCGGGCCACGGTGCGTCGGCCGGGCGCAGCGGCTTTCCCGTCGAGCGTGCGGTAGCGATCGCGAGAATGCCCGATACCGCGGTGGCATTGACGATGTCGCCGCGCAGCGCCATGTCGACGGCGTCGGCGAGCGGAACTCGCGAAATCTCGAGATCGGCTTCTTCGTGTTCGGGATCGTCGCGCTCCACCTCGTGCAACCCCTCGGCGAGGAAGACGCGAACCGCCTCGTCCGTGAACCCGGGCGAGAGAGCTACATCGACCAGCACCGACCATCGATCGGCGCCGAGTCCGGTTTCTTCGCCCAGCTCACGCGCTGCTGCCTCGACCGGGCTCTCGCCCGCAGCGTCGAGCAGACCGGCGGGGATTTCCCACAACCGGTGCCCGAGCGGGTGACGGTACTGGTGAATCAGCACCAGGTTGTCCTGCTCGTCCAGTGCCACGACGGCAACGGCGCCGTGATGCTCGACGACTTCCCGATCGGCACGCTGACCACCAGGCATCGCAACGGTGTCGACACGCAACGCGATGATCGCGCCGGTGTAGACCGTCTTGGAGTCGAGGGTGTCGAATTCGTGCCGACCGGGATCGCTCATCTGTGGCTAGACCTTTTCCACGTTCTCGACTGCAGCGTCGAGCGCCGTCTCGGTGGCGGCGGTGTCGATCGTCTCGTCACCGTGGACGTCGACGGGCAGGCGCTCTTCGAGCTTGTACGTCAACGCCGCTTCGACGAAGGCGGCGAACAGCGGGTGCGGGCGCGTCGGGCGGCTCTTGAGCTCCGGGTGTGCCTGGGTGGCAACGAAGAACGGATGCTGCTCACGCGGGTACTCGACGAACTCGACCAGGTGGCCGTCCGGTGAGGTTCCGCTGAACTGCAAGCCGGACTTGGCAATCCGATCGCGGTAGGTGTTGTTGACCTCGTAGCGGTGACGGTGACGCTCGGAGACGTCCTCGGTTCCGTAGGCCTGAGCGACGACGGAACCCTTCGTCAGCACGGCCGGGTAAGCACCCAGACGCATGGTGCCACCGAGGTCGGCGTCACCGGCGATGACGTCTTCCTGATCAGCCATCGTGGAGATGACCGGATGCTTGGTGTCCGGCTCGAACTCGGCCGAGTTGGCATCGTCGAGGCCGACGCTGCGAGCAGCTTCGATGACGACGCACTGCAGACCCAGGCACAGACCCAGCAGCGGCAGCTTGCGCGAACGTGCGAAACGGATCGCGCCGAGCTTGCCCTCGATGCCGCGGATGCCGAAGCCGCCCGGGATCAGAACACCGTCGACGTCACCGAGAGCGGCCTGCGCTCCAGCTTCGGTCTCACAGGCGTCCGACGGGACCCAGGAGATCTCGACCTTGGACCGGTTCGCGAATCCACCGGCGCGCAGAGCCTCGGTGACGGAGAGGTATGCGTCGGGCAGGTCGACGTACTTGCCGACCAATGCGACGCGCACGGTCTCACGCGGCTGGTGAACACGATCGAGGAGGTTGCCCCACACGGTCCAGTCGACGTCGCGGAACGGAAGACCGAGCTGGCGAACGACGTAAGCGTCGAGGCCCTCACGGTGCAGAACCTTCGGGATGTCGTAGATCGAGGGAGCGTCGGGCGTCGAGATGCAGGCGTCGACGTCCACGTCGCACATCAGCGCGATCTTGTTCTTGAGGCCCTGCGGAACGTCACGATCGCAACGAAGGATCAGCGCGTCGGGCTGAATGCCGATGCTGCGCAACGACGCAACCGAGTGCTGCGTGGGCTTGGTCTTGAGTTCTCCGGAAGGGCCGAGGTACGGCACGAGGGAGACGTGCAGGAAGAAGACGTTGTCGCGGCCGACGTCGTGGCGGACCTGGCGAGCGGCTTCGAGGAAAGGCTGCGATTCGATGTCGCCGACGGTTCCACCGATTTCGGTGATCACGACATCCGGGCGGTGGCCCTGCAGATCCGGGCCGCTCATCTCGAGGATGCGACGCTTGATCTCGTCGGTGATGTGCGGGATGACCTGAACGGTGTCACCGAGGTACTCGCCGCGGCGTTCCTTGGCGATGACCGTCGAGTACACCTGGCCGGTGGTGACGTTGGCCTGACCGGAGAGATCACGGTCGAGGAACCGCTCGTAGTGTCCGACGTCGAGGTCGGTCTCGGCACCGTCTTCGGTGACGAAGACCTCGCCGTGCTGGAAGGGGTTCATGGTGCCCGGATCCACATTGAGATAGGGATCGAGCTTCTGCATGGTCACGCGCATTCCCCGCGCGGTCAACAACTGTCCCAGGCTCGAGGCGGTCAAACCTTTGCCGAGCGAGGAAGCTACACCTCCGCTGACGAAGATGTGCTTGGTGGCGGTACGCGTGTTAGTGCGTGACTGTGGCAAAGGGGCTCCCGTGACGACTGTGCAGGGCTTGGTCTGATGAAGCATGCTGGGGCCTGCCGACCCACGGGATTTCACGGTAACACCTATCGGGGGTCGGCGCCTACAACGCGCCGACTTTCCACCCCCGATGTGACCGGCGTATCAATACCGGGGTGTCAGTTGGTGGGTGCGCCGACGGTAACCGCCGCCGCTCCCGGTCCCGTGCCGTAGCGACCGGCGCCGCCGTTCAACTGTTCCTGCAGCGCCAACGGCGTCGTGATCTTCCCCGACTCCCGATCGATGTTGTCGATGGTCGTCAATCCCGCTGAGAGCGCCGCATCCGCACGTGCGACGGCAACCGGACCACTGCCCTCCGCCGAGCCGGGTCGGCCCGCGAGAATCGTTCCTGCGCCGCGCCCGTCGAGAGCGCCGGCAAACCGGGCGATGACCGCGCCGCGGTTACCGGTGGCTGCGTCGGATTCGCTCTTGTTGTCGCCGGTGAGAACGACGGCAAGCTGAGCCGGCTTGACCGCTCCGTCGTCGTAGCTGATGAAGCCGGCACTGCGTAGCGAGTCGAGCGCGAGATTCATCTCGTCGGGAGTGCTCTGCGGTTCGCTGTTCTGCCCGTTGAGAAGCAGAACCGAACCGAGAAGATCGCCCGCAAGGCTTCCCTGATCGACCGCACCGGTCTTGAGGGTGATGCCCGCAGGGATGACATTGGTGACGACGGTCCGCAAGCGGTCGCCGCCCGTGGCGTCGACAAACGAATCGGTGAGCGAGACGCGTCCGGTCACGGCGCCGCCGGCGGCAGTGACGAGTCGGTTGACACCGTCGAGATCACTGGGATCCGCGTCCGGTGCCGTGATCACGACGACCGTGCGACCAGCGAGACTGTCGCGCACGACGCGGCCACCCACGGCAGCATCGAAGCCGTCCGCGGAATTGAGTTGCTGCTGAAGCTGATTCGACTGTTGATTGAGGTCTTCGATCTCGTTCTGCAGGTCCGCCTTGTCGTCACGCAGACCGGACAGCAATCCACTGGACAGCATTCCCGAACCGAGCACCACGCCGATCGCGAGTGCCAGAAAGATTGCCGCTATGGAAATTGCATGTTGACGCATCGAAATCACTTGAAGAGCCCCTGACCCCACAGCGCGAAGCTGTTCCACGTTGTGATTGCCCAGTCGAGAACTTCACTACCGGCATTGGACACGACCAGGGCGACGATCACTGCCACCAGGGCGGCGAGCACCAGGAGCGCGATCGCGCCGCCGGACACTCGACTTCGATACAGCGTTGCGACGGCTTTGGCGTCGACCAGTTTCGGCCCCACCTTGAGCCGTGTCATGAACGCCGACGGATTGCTTTCACGGCGTCCGCGGTCGAAGAACTCGTCCAGGGACACCACGTTGCCGACCGTCACGATCAGTGAAGCTCCGTGGTGATCGGCGAGCAGCAATGCAAGATCGGTCGGTGAGCAGGTCGCCGGGAACGTCATCGCCCCGATACCGAGATCCTGGATTCGCGAAAGGCCCGCCGCATGTCCGTCCTGGTCGGCGGGCAGAACAACTTCCGCGCCGGACTTGAGGGTGGAACTGGTGATTTCCTCCGGGTCGCCCACGATCAGATCGGGGCGGTATCCAGCCTTGCTCAATACGTCCGCACCTGCGCCGACACCGATCAGGATCGGCGAATACTCCTTGATGAAGGGTTTGAGGTTCTTCAGATCTGCCTCGTGTTCGGGGCCGTCGGAGACGACCACGACATGGCGATCCTTCAAGTCGATGTCGATGTCCGGAACACCGATTCCGTCAATCAGCAAAGGGCTTTCGGTGCGGATGAACTCGATGGTGTTACCCGAGAACGCTTCCAGGTGATCGACCAGTCCGGTCTTGGCCTCGATCATCCGGTCGGAGATCTCGGCCTCGGTCTGCTCTTCACCCTTGACGAGGCTCTTCTCGCCGTTGAAGATCTCACCCTCGTGCAGGCGGATCTTGCTGCCGTCCTTGACGTTCTTGAAGACGTCACCGTCGACGGCATCGATCAGAACGATGTCGTTGGCGACGATCACTTCCGGGCCGAGGTTGGGGTAGCGCCCGGAAATCGACGGCGACGCGTTGACCACGGCCATGACTCCGGCTTTCACCAGAGCGTCGGCGGTCCGGCGATCGATGTCGACTTCGTCGAGGATCACGATGTCTCCAGGACCGACACGGCGCAGAAGCTTCGCCGTGTTCCGATCGGCCCTGGCGATTCCACTGATCCCAGGCAAGGATTCGGTGTTACGTGAGAGCAATCCGGGCATCTTCATGGCTTCGATGATGAACCTGAAACCGCGTTGACCGGTGGAGGCGCGCCGACAACTACCACATCAGTCACACCAACACCACAGAACCTTCAATCTGTGACGCGGGCCGCATTCGCGATCTCGAGCAGTTCTTCGGCGTGCGCACGACCGGTCTCGGTGTCGTCCAGCCCTGCCAACATACGGGCCAATTCGACCACCCGATCCGAATCCGACAGAGTCCGCACACCACTGCTCACCACTCCGCCTTTGTCGTCGACCTTGTCCACCACGAGGTGGGTGTCGGCAAACGCAGCAACCTGCGGAAGGTGGGTGACGACGATAACCTGATGCGTGCGAGCAAGTTTCGCCAATCGACGTCCGATCTCGACAGCAGCGCGACCACCGACCCCCGCGTCCACCTCGTCGAAAACCATCGTCGCGCCGGTGTCGCTACCAGCGAGAACAACTTCGAGCGCCAGCATGACGCGTGACAGCTCGCCACCGGAAGCGCTCTTGCTGATCGGAAGTGACGGTGCCCCACTGTGCGCGGACAGGCGAAATTCCACCTCGTCGACGCCGGCAGACCCCGCATGCAGGTCTACTCCCCCGACACTGAGCGGCGCCGAGTCCTGCGGGCCGGCAGGCTGCGAACGCACAGTCACCTCGAGGCCCGCACGTCCCATCGCCAGACCGGCAAGTTCCGCGCTGACCGCTTTGGCGAGCTTTGCCGCTGCCTTGACTCGCGCGGCGCTCAGCTTTGTGGCGGCTTCCGCCGTGAGGCCAGCCGTCTCCTCGACCTGCTTGGACAACAGCGACAACGCATCCGAGGACACGTCGAGTTTGGACAGACGAGCGCGAGCGGTATCCGCCCATTCGAGAACACCGTCGACATCGGCGGCGTACTTACGCGTCAGAGTTTTCAGTTCGGATTGCCGCGACAACAGCGAGTCCAGTGCCCCCGGATCGGCAGGAAGCCCGGACAGGTAGGTGTTCAGGTCACCGGCAACGTCGGTGACGACGGCAATAGCGTCGGCCAACCGGGAACCGAGACCGTCCAGATCGGCATCGGTGACCGACTCGATCCGCGCCCTCGCTTCGGACATCAGGTCGAGCGCAGGCATGACGCCCACATCGCCGCTGGCCATGTCGTCACTACCGGCGAGGGCAGCGTGCGCCTCTTCGGCCGCGGAGCGCAAAGAATCGAGTTCGCTGAGCCGACGCACCTCGGCAACGATCGCCGTGTCCTCGCCGGGCTCGGGTGCCACGCCGTCGATTTCGTTGAGCGCGAAGGTCAACTGGTCTGCTTCCTGCGCCAGTTCACGAGCCTTCGACGTGCGCTCGATCAACTCCGAACGAGCGTCAAGCCACTCCCGACGATGTTTGCGGTACCTCGTCAGCAGCGTTCCGATTGTCTTGTCCCCGAAGCGGTCCAGAGCGTTGCGCTGTTGGTCGGGACGAAGCAACCGCAGCTGATCGTTCTGTCCGTGGACAGTCAGCAGCGGATCAGTGAATTCGGAGAGAACTCCCGCCGGCACGCTACGGCCGCCGAGATGGGCGCGCGAGCGGCCGTCGCTGCCGACCGTGCGGACGGCGATGATGGTCCCGTCCTCGTCCCGCTCGGCGCCCGACGATTCCAGGATTCGGACGATCTCACGCTCGGTGGCCGGTGAGACGTCGTCGGCGATGAATCGTCCTTCGACAACGGCTCGCGACGCACCCAATCGCACTCGACCGGCATCCGCTCGCGCCCCACTGAGGAGGTGCAAGCTCGTGACGACCATCGTTTTACCTGCGCCGGTTTCACCGGTCAGGACGGTCAGGCCCTCGTGAAACTGGGCGCTGGCCTCGGAGATCACACCAAGACTGTCGATACGGATCTCTGCGAGCACGATTAAGGCTTCCTTCCTCGCCATCCGGTAACCGGAAGCTCGAACTTGCGAACCATCCGATCAGCGAAGGGCGCAGAGTCCAACCGGACCCACTTGACGGGAGTGGCGCCGCGAACGATCTCGACGCGAGCGCCGGCAGGCAGTTCCAACGTTCGACGGCCGTCGCAGAAGACCAGGCCGTCATGGCTACCGGCGACGGTCTCCACCGCGATGATCGAATTCGGGCTGGTGACCAACGGCCGCGCGAACAGCGCATGCGCGTTGCTGGGTACGACGAGCAGCGCTTCGAGTTCGGGCCACACGACGGGGCCGCCTGCGGAAAATGCATACGCGGTCGAGCCTGTGGGAGTGGACACGAGAACACCGTCGCAACCGAAGGCAGAGACCGGTCGGCCGTCGACTTCGAGGACAACTTCGAGAACTCCCAGACGCGAACGATTCTCGATACTGGCCTCGTTGAGCGCCCACCCGCGGTCGATGATCTCGTCGTCCACCCGAATCACGACGTCGAGTGTCATACGCGACTCGACGCGATATTCCTTGCGAACTACTTGTGCGAGAGCCTCGTCGAGATGCTCGGCCTCGGTCTCTGCCAGAAATCCGATGCGTCCGAGGTTGATGCCCAGTACCGGAATGGACGCTTCTTGAGCGAGCTCGGCGGCGCGCAGGAACGTGCCGTCGCCACCGAGAACCAGTACCAACTCGCATCCGACGGCGGCATCAGGGCCGGGATGAACAACGGTGACGTCGAGACCCGGCGCGGAGAAACCCGCGGGTTCCGTCATTGCTTCGATGCGCGAGCTGTCTGCTTCGTCGACGAGGACGCGCAGTCCGATTCCCGCGCGCTCGAAGATCTTCCCGACCCGCTTGGCAGTTTCCGTGATGTCACGTCGACCCGGGTGTGCGACAAGAAGGATCTCGCGCGACTCGCCGTTCGTGACCGCGTTCACTGGGGCCCTTCCTCTACAGCCTTGCGAATCATGTCCTCCACCGTGGGGACATCGTCGGTGTCGGTATCCGTCTCTTCATCGCCGGATGAACCTGTCTTTCGAAGCCACAGGAAATACTCGACATTTCCCGACGGACCGGGCAATGGGCTGGCCACCACACCTAACGTCCGCAGACCTACCTTTGCAGCAGCCTCCGACACGTCGAGCACAGCGGAGATTCGCAATTCCGGATCTCGTACGACGCCACCGGCACCGACGCGGTCCTTGCCCACCTCGAACTGGGGCTTGACCATCGGGACCAGGTCCGCACCGTCAGCAGTACAGGCGACGAAGGCCCCGAGTACGAGTTTGAGAGAAATGAACGACAGGTCCGCGACAACCAGATCGACTGTTCCACCGATCGTCTCGGCATCGATAGCGCGAACATTGGTTCGGTCGATGACATGCACGCGGTCGTCGGACTGAAGGCGCCACACCAATTGGCCGTAACCGACGTCGACGGCGACAACTTCCTTCGCACCACGCGTCAGAAGAACATCGGTGAACCCACCGGTGGAAGCGCCCGCGTCAAGGCATCGGCGTCCTTCGACCGTCAATCCTTCGGACCCGAAAGCGTCGAGGGCACCGATCAGCTTGTGTGCCCCTCGCGAGGCCCACGAGACTTCCTGCTCGACCTCGACTACCCGAAGTGGAGTTCCTGCCTCGATCGCCGTCGCAGGCTTGGTCGCGACTGCGCCCGAGATGAGAACTCGGCCTGCGGAAATCAGTTCTTGCGCATGATCTCGCGACCGTGCGAGTCCGCGACGGACCAGTTCGGCATCCACCCGTGCTCTACGTGCCACGTCAAGCCCTGTCCACAGAGGCGAGCGCCTGGACGAGCACCTCGTGTGCCTGTTCCAAAATATGTGCCTTCTGCGGAATCACACCTGCTCCGTGCTGATCGTTCGGATCGTGTTCGATGCCGCCGAGGCGCGCCAGCAAACCGTCGACGTCAGAACGTATACGTTCCGGATCGACGGTCTGGCGTGGCCCGGGCAACGGCGATCCGTTACTCGAGTTTCCGGGGTGCGGTGTCGGCGTGCTCATCGCGCACAACGCTAGTGCATGACTCTCGGTTACGCATACACCCGCACCCCCGCGAGTCGAACACATTTGCGAGAAATCAGACGAGCCAGGAAGCAAACAGATCCGCCACGCCGGCGTCCGACGCTTCCAGTGTCTGGAACGACGGATTGGCCCATGCGACAGGCGCAACCGCGCGCAGAAGCGACATCTCGCCACCGACAACCGGGCCGTCGACAACCAGCGCCGATCCGTTCACGGAGACAGACCACTTGGAGTCCGCACCCACCAGCGATTCGACGGCCGGCTGATTGAGGGAATCCAGAGTTGCTGCAATGTAGGTGGGACGCTGCTCAATCGGAGCCCGCAGTACGTCGCCCGGCGTGCTCACACCGGTGAGAACCAACAACGAGTCGACCGAAACAGCATGTGCGCCTTCGATATCGGTATCCAGACGATCGCCGACCACCAGAGGACGCGAACACCCGCTGCGAGCGAGCGCATCCTCCATCAGCGGTGCAGCCGGCTTACCTGCCACCACGGGTTCCTGCTTGGTCGCAGCGCGTAGAGCTGCCACCATCGAGCCGTTTCCGAGAACCAAACCCCGTTCCGACGGCAGTGTGGTGTCCAGGTTCGCAGCCACCCACAGCGCGCCGGCCCTGATCGCCAAGCACGCCTCGGCGAGGATCGTCCAGTCGGTCTCCGTCGAATGTCCTTGAACGACAGCAACCGGAGAATCCGCGAACTCACGAACCGGAATCAATCCGACGCGGGTCACCTCGTCGGCCAATGCGTCGGTACCGACGACCAGAACAGCGGCACCGGGTTCGAGACGCTCCGCCAACAGGCGCACTGCCGTCTGAGAACTGGTGACGACACGATCATCTTCGGAATCGAAACCGAGTTCGGTCAGATGCGCCGACACTGCCGACGGCGAGCGACTCGCATTGTTGGTCACGTAGTACAAAGCCTGCGTGCCCTGCCCCAGAGCAACCTGGGTGCCGGGAATCGCATGAGCTCCGGCGTACAGCGTGCCGTCGAGATCGAGCAAAAGTACGTCGTACTGAGTACGAAGCACGGTCACTGATCTTCTCCGGTCAACTCGGCCACCCGTTCTTCAGCATCCGTGTCACCCTCGAGGTCTGCAGCTGCAGCATTGAGGAACCACTTCAGTCCGTCTTCGACACGACCGGCTGCAACGAGGGCATCGGCATAGGCGTAGAACAGCCGAGCCGCGGCTTCACCGGTACGCGCTGCGTCCAGATCCTTGGTCTGCAGCGTGACAACTGCCTGATCGAACTGACCGAGATCCATGCGGGCGCCGGCGACGACGATCCTCAACTCCGAAGCCTCGTCGCCCGAAAGCAGGGCAGCCTCGTCGCTGCGGCCGAGTTCGATCGCGCGCTCGGGTCGACCCAAACCGCGTTCACAGTCGGCCATGACAGCGATCAGACCCGGTCCACCAGCCATTCGACGTGCAGCACGAAGCTCGGAGAGAGCTTCAGCCCATTCACCGGCGTGGTACGCGGTGATTCCAGCAGCTTCACGAACGACGGCAATACGGCCGGCGCGCTGACGAGCAGCGCGAGCGTGGAGCAGTGCGAGTTCCGGGTCTTCATCGACGAGCTTTCCTGCCATGACGAGGTGACGCGCAACGGTGTTGGCGTTGTCCTTGTCGAGGCTGAGCAGATCCCGACGAACGGCCGGGTCCAACTCGGTGGGCTCTACGTTATCGGGCAAATCCGGTTCGTCAGGTCGTGCTTGCTGACGGTTGCGGTCGCCGTCGCGCCCACGAGGGGTGAACCCACCCTCGCCGCCGCGACGTTGTCCGCCGTTGAATCCGCCGCCGCGGTTACTGTTTCCAGCACCACCACGGTTGTTGTCTCCGGCACCACCGCGGCGGTCTCCGCCTGCAGCGCCGCGTGATCCACGCCCGTCGTTGTCACGACGGGGGCCACCTGATCGAGGCGCTCCTCCCCCACGGAAGGACCGACGCTCGTCGCCATTCTCCGACACAGTCATTCCTCTCATACAACGCACGAAAGGGGACCCAATATGTTGGGTCCCCTTTCGGTTAACGGGTGTTCGGCGGTGTCCTAC